>NZ_JCAXET010000002.1:0-400428 GCF_059758525.1 Metabacillus sp. GQ13 | reverse complement strand
ATTCCATCAGGGTGTTTTCATTATTCTGCGCTCATCTTTTCTAATACAACCGTTACCTTGAAGAGATCTCCATCTACCTCAATGTCTAACGTACCATTATGCAAATCAACGATTGATTTCGCTATAGCTAGCCCAAGTCCTGAACCCTCTGTATGGCGTGATGTGTCACCCCTCTTAAAGCGTTCAAATAGTTCTTCACCATCACCACTAAGCTCATACTTAGAAACATTTTTAAAGGTAAGGATCACATGGCCATTTTCTTCTTTAAGATTAATATAAGCACGTGTCTGTTCTAAAGAGTACTTAATGATATTCCCGATCAAATTATCAAAAACCCGCCATAGCTTTTGACCATCTACAAATGCATATAGTGCCGTTTCGGTATTTGCCACACGAAATTGTACTTGTGCAGTTTGGATTTCTTGGTCATATTCAGCTAAAGATTGTTGGAGTAGCTGTACAATATCTACTTTTGCCTTTGTTAATTCAATATTCCCACTTGCCATCTTTGATGCTTCAAATAAATCATCAATTAACACTTTTAAGCGTTTTGATTTACGATCAATTATTTCTATATAAGAGTTGCGTTCATCTTCAGCTAATTCCGGACTTTTTAACAATTCAGAATAAGTTATGATCGATGTTAAAGGTGTCCGTAAATCATGGCTTACATTTGTAATTAATTCCGTTTTTAATCGTTCGCTTTTTGCTTGTGCATTAAGCGAAGTTTTTACGCCATGTTTCATGACATTAATATCCTCTGCAAGTCTTGCTAATACGGAATTCCCCTTAATTTTTAAGTCAGGTTCAAAATTTCCATTTGCTAAGGCACTGGCGTTTTTTATTATTTTGTTAAAGGATCCAACCTTTTTTATGATTAGTAGAAATAATGGTAACCCTATAAGAAAGAATGCAGGAATATAGAGAAGTAGGAAAAAAGGTTGAACGATAATAAGTAATGTCCCTACACCTAACGCAAATACAATAGATAAAATAAGGAAAACTTGTGTTCCAATCGTTCGATTTAGGAAGGCATCTCTTATCATATTTATAAATAAGCCGAGCCAAGTGCGTTTCCAGACCCCTTTATTTTGAGGCAGTTCCTTTAACCTCGGATACAAGTAAATACCTTGAAGAAGTGTGAAACCAACAACTAAAATTAACCTTATCGAATTTTCCAGTATATCTCTTAGATAAAAGGAATAATGATATGGAGCATCATCTAGTAAAATTATCGTAAATAGGAAGGATATTACAAATAAAACCAGAGCCGCATCGATTGGGACCTTATTGTATAATTCACTCCATTTATTCGATTTAATTCTGTTAAGGATTTTTATTTTCTTCCCTAATATTAGACTGCTAACTAAGGATAAAAGCGCAGTTAATGTATACACCCAAAAAATAACACGCTTGGTATTATAATCTTGATAACTTTCAATGATAAAATTAGAATTATTTGCATCTTTTAAAACGGCTATTTTACCTTCGTATAAACTGTTTGAATCAGGTTTTAATTCAAGGAGATTCTCATATTCAGGGACAAGGGAGTGTTCCTGAATTCTTAAATAATCTTGACCTTTAGTCGGGTATTCTTGTAAAAATAGCGTATTATCTTTATTTATATAATTATTTAATGATTTCTTATCATCTATTGGTAAATTAGTATAAACTTCTTTTGTCGTTGTATTTTGAAGAAAAAAAACAAACGCTTCTTTATATGATTGTTCATAATCATTTCGATAAGCCTCTAATTGTTTTGAATATTCGTCTATCTTTTTTTCTTTTTCCTTTAACACTTTGTCTTCAGTATATTCATCACTTTCAAAGTTTTTCGTGATGTCTTCAATTTTACTATTTCTTTCTTTAATATATACATCCGCTATACTCTGTTTATCATTTGCTACTGCTTCATCAATTCTAGATCGATATTGCTCTTCTATACTCGTTACTTGCTCTGTAAGATCACCATAGCGATAACGGTATTCTTCAATCTCATCTTTTGTAACTGTAAGGGACTTTTTTAAGTCTTCTTTTGATTGGTAAGAAATTTCATAAGCATCAATATAGTCTAGAAGTTGTGATACGTTATCTTCATAATAAGTTGTTTTAAAATATGACTGTTTTACATATTCATGATTATTTTCAAGTGCAGTCAATAGCCCACTTAATCCGAATGTAAATAAGACAAGCCAAGTAATAATAATTATTCTATTTTTCCATTTTGTATCCAATGCCCCATACCACCTTTAAATATCTTGGATTTTTAGGGTCGATTTCAATTTTCTCTCTAATCTTACGAATATGTACAGCTACGGTATTATCGGCATTGTAGCAAGGTTCTTTCCAGACCTTTTCGTAAATTTCAGAGATAGAGAACACTCGACCAGCGTTTACCATAAGCAATTCAACAATTTTATATTCAATCGGTGTTAATTTTACTGCTTCGCCATTAACAGCTACAGCCTTGGCTAATTGATCAATGGTCAGACCGTTTAAATCAATCGTTTTGTTTATTCCTTCAAAAGGGCCTAGCTTCACATATCTTCTTAGCTGAGATTTCACCCTTGCAATAAGTTCTAGCGGGTTAAAAGGCTTTGTCACATAATCATCCGCACCAACTTGTAACCCTAAGATTTTATCTGTATCCTCACTTTTAGCGCTTAAAATAATAATCGGAATATTTTTCTTCTCTCTTATTTTAAAGGTCGTGGCGATACCATCTAATCTCGGCATCATAATATCCAAAAGAATTAAATGGACTTCTTTCTCATTCAGCCGTTCTATTGCTTCCACACCATCCTGAGCAGTTAACACTGTCATTCCTTCATTTTTCAAATATATTTCAATTCCATCTCGGATTTCTTTATCGTCATCAACAACTAATACTACGTAATTATTCATCGCTCTCTCCTCCTTTCCAAAGTATATCATGATGATGATTCTTGGATTACTCTTAGTATAAGCATGAGTTCTTAATTTAAAGGTAGGGGAAAAATGAAGAATTTCTTAAGATTTTTCAAAGGGAGGCTCATTTGACCAGAAGTGGAAAAACATAACGTATCTGACTTTGAGGTTTTATTGGCAAAAATGTTCCTTTTATTGTCCATCTCTCTTATTTAATTGTCCAAATTCTATCCAATATCATCTATACTCACTCATGTATTGACTATAAAACAAAAAATAACCTTTCGAAACCATTTCCAACATTAATAAAAACAGGCGCATGACTGATTCATGCACCTGCCTAGATTTTATGTAATTATAACGAATCAACTTCGTACAGGTAAAGCACTCAAATTCATGATTCGTTTCGATTCCATTGAATCTAGTGCAGCTAAAATAACTTCTAGGGATTTCTTTCCTTCTTCCCCTGTTATGAGTGGGGCAATATTCGCTAAAATCGACTCAATGAAATGATCGATAACACGGGAATTGGATTGTCCTCCTGGATCATTTGTTTGAATCTTATCGAGCTCATATTTTACAACCTCGCCATTTTTATACTGAACGACAAGTGAATAGTCAGGGTCATCTTCTAATCTTAAGATAGCATTTTCACCATATATAACTGTCGAATTATCGCTGGCTATATATGACCAGCTTGCAGCAATTGTCCCGATTACACCTGACTCCATCTTTAAGATCACTACCGCATTGTCATCTACTTCTGTATCATCCTTTGCACTTGTTTCTACAAATGCGCCTACTTCTGAAACTTCTCCTAACAAGTAACGAATTAGATCTGATTTATGTACACCAAGATCTCCTAGAGCTCCTATTACAGCTTGTTCTTTATTAAAAAACCAACTTGCTCTACCATCAATACTCCATCCTTCAGGGCCTGGATGACCAAAAGATGTACGAAAGCTATAGACTTTACCTAGCTCTCCACTATCAATTAATTGTTTTGCTTTTTGATGGGAAGTAACAAATCGTTGGTTGTGAGCAATCATTAATGTTTTTTTATTTTTCTCGGCTATGTTTATCATTTCTTCTGCTTCCTCTAACGATGTCGCCATTGGCTTTTCACAAAGCACATGTTTCCCTGCATTCAAGGCAGCGATTGATACAGGCGCATGAAGGTCATTAGGCAAACAAATACTGATAGCATCAATTTCTTCTAGTTTCAGTAAATCTTCAAAGCATGTAAAAGCTTTCGCACCGTATTTTTCAGCCATGTCATTTGCTCGCCTTTCATCAATATCACAAACTGCAGTAATTTCTGCACTTTTATTTGCCCAATATTCAATTAAATGACGTTTTCTCGCAATACTTCCACAACCTATAACCCCAACTTTCATTTTATGCATGTATCATGTCTCCTTAAATATATAGTAGGTTCTTATTCATTTTTTTGTGAAAATGGTAGACTATTTATTCATTGTGAACTATTCTTTCACTGCTCCACCTGCGAGACCCTTTACTACTTTATCTTGTGAAAACAGGTATACCACCAGTATTGGTAAACTCGCTAAGGTTAAAGCAGCCATCAGTCCAGGAATATTGACGGAGAATTCCCCTTTAAAATCCTGAAGTCCTAGTGGCAAAGTCATTTTCTCGGGACTAGATATTAAAACAAGAGCGAAAATAAATTCATTCCATAGATGGATAAAGTTATAGATTAATACAGTCATTAAAGCAGGTGTCATCATTGGGAGGATGACTCTCCAAAAGATCCCAAAATGATTACATCCATCCATTTTAGCTGCTTCCTCTAGCGACTTAGGGATGTCTTGCATGAATTGAGTCAAAATGAACACTGAAATTGGTAATGCAAAGGCAATATAAGGACCTAATAACGCCCAAAATGTATCAAAGACTCCCATACTTTGTGAAAGCTTAAAAATCGGTATTAATGTTGCATGAATTGGTAGCATCATCCCAGAGATAAACAATAAAAACAAAACTTTATTCATTTTAAATTTCATTCTACTTAATGGATAGCTTGCTAATGAGGCGATGATCATCACCGCAAACACCGCAACAGTCGAGACCCACATACTATTTAGAAAATAGCTTGTTAATCCCATTTCAAAAACAGATTGGAAGTTTTCAAAGTTAATAGAAGAAAACAAAGCAAATGGATTCTCAAAAAAATTACTCTGTGTTCGTAAAGCTGTTGAAATCATATATACAAAGGGGAATCCTGTATAGATTAGCAGTAAAATAGCTACCACATAAAGAGGTATTTTTTTAAATCCACTCATACGTAAGCTCCTCTCTTTTTACGAATATAATCCATTAGTTGTATCAGGATTGTTACTGAGAGTGCCAAGAAAAACATCAAAAAAGCAATGGCACTTGCATATCCCATATTGAAATTAATAAATGCTTGTTTAAACATATACGTACCTAAAAGCTCTGTACCGTGGTTTGGCCCTCCAGCTGTCATAATATAAAAAATATCAAAGGACTTTAATGAGCCTACAACTGCCAAAATGGATGAACTGACAATGGTTGGCATTAATAACGGAAGGGTAATACGGAAAAACTTAGTAACCGAATTTGCTCCATCTATATCAGCTGCTTCATATAATTCTTCTGGTATACCAACAATCGCTGCCTTAAAAAGAATCATATAGAATGGGGCAAACTGCCATACAATTACCATCAATACTGCAAATAATGCAGTATTTGCTTCACTTAACCAAGGTACATTTTCAAATCCAAACAAATTAATAACCTGATTAATGATTCCATTAATAGGGTCATACATTAAAACCCACAATAAACCCACCGCAACTGTGGAAATAAGGAATGGAAAAAAGTAAATACTACTGAAGAACTTAATTCCTTTAATTGGAGCAAACAACATAAGGGCCATGATTAACCCTAAAGGAATTTGTGCAAAAACGGATGTTAATACAACCCAAGTATTATTTTTTAAAGCTGTCAAAAATACTGCATCTTTAAAAAGGTTTATGTAATTCTGCATTCCTACAAATTCTCCAACACCCATGCCATCCCACTCGTAAAAGCTGTACATGAAAGTAGATATAATCGGAAATAACACATAGATGGAATAAACAATTAGTGCTGGAGCAACAAATAGTCCAATTGTAATTGCACTCCTCATTTTTTTGTTTTTCATTCTGGAAACTGTTTTTACACCTATTCTTGATTTAGCTACTTCTGTTTGTGTTTCCACACCATACCCTCCTTATTGTTTGAAGTAAGAGGACTGTAGACACCTACCTTCATCATAGATAGATAGTTAAATGAGGGAAGCTTTCCTTCCCCCTTTATATATTTACTCTAATTCCTCTTTTGCTTTCGCTTCCATCGACTGTGCTGCCTCTTCAGGTGTCATATCTAACCCGAAGATTGCCTGGGTTGTATCCTTATGCAATTCTGCAAGTTCTGGTGGCAGTGTTTGATCATATGGCATCTGTAAATGAGTTGCATTTTTTACAACATCGTAAAACCGTTTTGTAAATTCATCTGCTGGCACAATATCCTTAACTGCTGTAAGTGTACCTGTACGGTCAGTATAGTTTTGCGCTGTTTCTGTGCTAGTTAACTCATTAATCAAGTCAATCGCTAGTTCAGACTGTTCGCTTGATTTTGATACAGACCATACTGGACCAGTTGCAGCACCCACATGTGTTTGATCTCCTTTTCCACCTGGAACAGTTGGGAATAAGAAGAAATCAAGTTTTTCTTCAAACTCAGGCTTTTCCTGTCTCACGTTATTCAAGAAGGATATTGTCATATCCATCATGGCAGCTTGACCAGAATAGAGTAATTGTCTTCCTTGTCCCTCATCATAAGGAACTCCATTAAATCCAGGATTGAATGCATCCTTTTCAACTAACTCCTGAAGATACTCACCAGCTTGAACGTATGCAGGATCATCGAAGCTTCTTCCTTCTCGATTTAAGGCACTTTCAAATAACTCAGGTCCAGCAATTCGACTTGCAAAGTTCATTAAGAAATATGCACCTGGCCATTTTGTTTGATTTGCTAAGGCAATTGGAATTACATCATTTTCATTTAATGTATCTATAACTGTTAACCAATCTTCATAAGTCTTTGGTGCTGTTAAGTCAAACTTATCAAAAATTTCTTTATTATAAAAAACAACATCAATCGATAAACTTAAAGGAAGGCCATATACTTTTTCATCATACGTTGAATTATCAAGGGCAAGCTCATTAAAATGTGTTTTATCTGTTACATCAGTAAGATCTAAAATTTTATCCTCATCAGCAAAGTTTTTCAGCCATCCACCGCCCCAACTGTGAAAAACATCTGGAGCTTCGTCCCCGGACATCGCAACCGAAAGCTTTTGTTTATAAGCATCATTTGGAACTTGAAGAGTTTTCACTTCAACATCTGGATGTTTTTCCTTAAATCGATCAACGGCTTCTAAATAAACTTTCTCTTTTTCACCTGTATCAATGTACCAGTATTCTAGTACCTTCTTCTCATCACCAGACGTTACCTTGTCATCCTTAGTTTCTCCAGATGATTGATTGGATGAACTTCCTCCATTTAGTCCACATGCAGCCAAAAATAAGATAGAAAAAATACTCAAAATTGAAATTAACTTCTTCATCTTCATCCCCCTGATTCTTAGTTAATTGTTGCTTTCTTAGTATTTGTTTTTTCTAGTTGAGTCACAAACGTGAATAGTAATTACCCTTTTAAAATGTAATCGATTTCAAAAAATCCAACAAAACTGTCGATTTAAGTAGGGATCACCTCCTTGTAATGTAATCGATTACAATAAATGTCGCAAAACAGTAGTTAGTTACTGCTTTACAATATCACCACATGATTCTCGAACAATTAACTCACTATCTAAAATATATTGTGTTTTGTCTAGAGGCACCCCTTTAATTTGCTGCATGAGTAGTTTCATTGAAAGCTGCCCCATTTTATACAACGGTTGTGAAATTGTCGTTAATGATGGTTCGAAAATAGATGAAAAACTGATATTATCAAAACCAACAACTGCTATCTCATCAGGTACTTGTATTCCATGTTCTTTAGCTGCCTTTACCACTCCCATAGCCATTTCATCATTAGCTGAAAAAATAGCAGATGGTGGGTTTTCCATTGCTAGAAACTTCATCATCTGGTTATATCCTGATTCTAAAGAAAAGTCCCCTTCTTGAACAAGTAAACTATCAATCTCTAAATCATTATGTATCATTGCCTGTTGATATCCTTTGTAACGATCCCTTGAGCTCGAAAATTCAATAGGACCAGAAATATGCGCAATTCTTGTGTGTCCTAGTTTGATTAAATGTTCAACAGCTCGGCGGCTACTACTAATATTATCAATTGAAACAGTAGGTACCTTTAATCCATCAATATATGCTGTTGTAAGAACGATTGGGTAGTTTTCACTTAAATCAAGCAGTACTTGTGACTCCATCTTTGCTGAAAACAAAATCATACCATCTGTTTGTTTTTGTTTTAAGAGCTCAATTAATCCAAATTCATTTTCTACATTATTATTTGTATTCGCCAAAAGAACTCGATATCCATTTCCTGCTGCTTCCGCTTCAATCCCTTCAATAATACCTGAAAAAACAGTATTCAAGATATTAGGTACTACTACAAGAATGGTATTGGTTTCATTTCTACGTAAATTACGTGCTAGGATATTTGGTTGATAATTAAGTTCCTGAATGACATCGAGCACTTTCTTTCTAGTAGTTTCTTTTACTGTCTCAGGATTTCGCAAAACCCTTGAAACAGTAGCAGATGAGACATTTGCTACCTTCGCCACATCAATCATTTTTACCATGTTTACTATACTCCCTCTTGATGACTATCCATTATGTCATTCAATTACAATGTAACCGATTACATTTATAAGTATAAAACGGTCTATTTTAAATTGCAATACTATTATGATAATTAGTCCTATCGTCATATATATTGAGTTTTTTTAAATGAAATGGAAAGCCCCCATTACTATGGGGGCTTTCTTGTTTTTCATATAGGAAGTATCAGGGGAGATACTGTCACTGTTTTAATACCCCTTCTACCGACATGTAAACCTTAACTCAAAAAAATTTTGTTTCTACTTGATTTGTCACTTACTTAGAGTGTTTATATTCTAAATCTTTCACATACGATGATAGAGTATTATCAAGTTCCTTAACTCCATTTGTCACCAAACGGGCCATTTGTTTGGCACCGTACTCTTGAAAATGGGTATCATCGTTTACCCCTTCTGGAAATGCTTTATATTCACCTGGTTTTGTATGTAGGAACATTGATAACGTCCCACCTGGACCTTTTTTGTCATATAGAGCAACACTCATCGAACTTAAATCAATTAAAGCTACATCCATTTCTTCAGCAACTTCCTTCATTCCTTGCACATAGTTAGGAAAACTGATCGTGAATTTTTCTGTTTCTTCTATATATTCTCGACGTCCCATCGGTGTAATAAGTATTGGTGTTGCCCCATGCATTCGAGCACCAGTAATATATTTCTCTAAATACTGTTTATACTCTGGAACTGTTGTATATAAATCTGATCGGTGTTTTTTTGCATCGTTATGACCAAATTGTATGAGTAGGTAATCATTTGATTCTATTTTACTTAATATCTGATCTAATCTGCCTTCATTAATGAATGACTTTGAGCTTCTTCCACTTATTGCATAATTTTTAAAACGTATGTCTAAGTTGAAGTTCCCAGGTATCATTTGTCCCCAACCTGCTTTTGGTTTCCACCGTTCATCATATGTCTGGACGGTTGAATCCCCTGCTATAAAAACAGTTGGATGTGAACCCGAAGAATGAACTGAAAGCTCATTAGAACCTGTTGGCACCATTACCACAATAAGTAAAACCATTAAAAAGATTGCTAAATACAATCCCCATTTCTTCTCGCTACTATTCATGTTTCTGCTTACAACCCTTCATTTCATGTTTCTGTTACATTACATTGAGATCTTTACATAGTTTAACCTAGAAAACATCATCAATTCATATTACGCCTACCTTATTATAAAAATAAGAACGGAAAAAATAAAGAACGTATTTACCTATCTTTTAAGATGATCAATTAAATTATAGTGAGTATGAAACTTTTTGAAAAGAGCCTAAATTATTGAATTTTCAATTGACAACGCATTCAAAACAAGAGAAAATGTACGCGTGTACATATTTTGAATGGAGGTGAATACATTAGCTAATAGGAAAGATGTTGCGAAATTGGCTGGAGTTTCAGAAGCTACAGTTTCCCGAGTTTTTAATAACATTGGTCCATTACGTGAGGAAACAAAACAAAAGGTAATAAGTGCAGCAGAAGAGTTAAATTATCTACCAAATGCAATTGCCCAAAGCTTTGCACGAGGGAAAAGCAATAATATTGGGGTGATTGTTCCTTATTTGCCGAAAGTTAATTTGATGTCTACACACTATTTTTCAGAGCTAGTAAGTGGCATTGGTGCAAAGCTTGGAGATATGGGATACGGTTTACTCTTGCTATTCCAATCGCCCAATGAGCCAAGAGACTATGTTCAACTTTTTCGCTCCCAAAGGGTTGATGGATGTCTCATTCTCGGATCTAAGAATATCCCTGGTGAAATTGAAGCACTAGGACAACTCCATCAATTGAATTTACCTTATTGTCTACTTAACCAGACCTTTACCGAAGCTTCCTTTCATTCTATTGATGCAGATCATTTTAGTGGTAGTTTAACAGCCGTTAAATCACTATTAAATAAGGGGCATGAAAAAGTTATCTTTTTAAATGGACCACATGAATTTTCTAATAGCACGGAACGTTTGCAGGGATATATGGAAGCTCTTATTCAAGCAGGTAAGGAACCAAAAGAAGAATTCATTTTTCGAGGAAACTACAGCAGGAAAAGTGGTTTTCAAGTTGCTAATGTTATTGCCCCTTTACTAAAGGATATTCATGCTGTTTATGCTGCAAATGATCGAATGGCTATAGGGTTGATGCAGGCCTTGAATATACAGGGCTTTCAAGCTGGGCGTGACTATGCATTAATCGGGTATGATGATTCAGAAATAACTAGAATGACATCTCCACCACTTAGTACAGTTAAAGTACCACTTTTCGAAATGGGTTATTTAGCAGCCGAAAGAGTTATCCAACTCATATCTAATGATTATGAAACCGATAACAGTGTCATCAGCGAACGACTAGCCGTGAAGTTTATGGAAAGAGCGTCTTCTACTACTTTACGATAAGTAAATTCATGAGAAAAGGATTAGCAAAATAATTAGTTAGAGAGTTAATGAAAACCCAAGTCTTTGAGAATGCTACAAAAAAATAATACTAGAAATGGGGATAATTAATGGAATCAATCAAAGTTGGTATGATCGGGTACAAATTTATGGGTAAAGCACATAGTCATGCTTATCGAGACCTTCCTCTCTTTTTCCCAAATACATTAATCCCTGAGATGAAAGTAATTTGTGGTCGAAATCCTAATGCTGTAGCTGAAGCCGCAAAACAATTTGGGTGGGAAGAATATACGACTGACTGGAAACATCTCCTTCAAAGAGAAGACATTGATCTAATTGATATAAATGCACCAAGTGACGTACATAAAGAAATTACAATTGCTGCAGCACAAGCAGGCAAGCATATTTTCTGCGAAAAACCGTTAGCGCTTACACTAGAGGACTCAAGAGAAATGCTTGAAGTCGTTGAAGCTGCAGGAGTAAAACATATGGTTGGCTTTAATTACCGCTTCGCTCCTGCCGTCATGCTAGCAAAAAAACTTATTGATGAGGGTAAATTAGGAGATATTTATCATTTCCGTGGTTGGTTTTTACAGGATTGGCTTGTTGACCCTAACTTCCCACTAGCATGGAGATTACAAAAGGAAATTGCAGGATCTGGTTCTCATGGAGATTTAGGAGCGCATCTTATTGATATGTCTCACTATCTAATTGGTGACATAGATGAGGTTATAGGAATGAGTGATACATTTATTAAAGAACGACCGATCCCTACAAATATGACAGGACTATCTGCAACTGGTAGTGAAAATGCAGAAAAGGGTGAAGTGACAGTAGATGATGCAACTTTATTTTTAGCACGTTTTCAAAATGGTGCCTTAGGTAGTTTTGAAGCAACACGATACGCTTCTGGACATCGCTGTACGAACTCTTTTGAAATAAACGGTAGTAAAGGTAGTGTCAAATTCGACTTTGAAAGAATGAATGAATTACAGGTTTATTTTAATGATGATCGTGATGATGTCCAAGGATTCCGTCGAGTGCTTGCAACCGATCCAGCTCATGCCTTTGCAGAAAATTGGTGGCCTCCAGGACATACTATCGGTTATGAGCACACATTCATTCATGAAATGGTTGAGCTAATGGAAGCTTTCCGTGAAGATCGTCAGCCTGTACCAAATTTCCGCGATGGCGTTAAATGTCAAGAAGTTTTGGAAGCGGTTGATTTATCAATAGCAAAACGACAGTGGATTAAAATATCTGATGTTTAAGAAGGCTCTTTTCTAAAAGTTTGTTGCTCTAGTACGTATAAAAATCGGCTTTTGGATTTTTATGATCTAAATTGAAGTGATCTCTAGAGGTATATCAGAGTAATTTAACGAAAAGAGCACGAAGATATACTGAATTCGTAACGATTTACTTATTACGAAAAACAACAATCTGTGCGAAAACAGCATTTAAGAAAGATAAAGCATAAGGCGATCCGGCTGGAGGGTTGTGTTGCTCTTGAGCTTTCTGTATGGATGGGCTTATGCCTTAGGAAAATAAAGTTTAGTTTTTTTCCACCGAGCCGATCACGACTGGGGCTAGATACTAAACTAATAAAAACATATAACCTTCACTAAAACAGTTAATCTACTATTTATCTCATTATAAAAAGGAGTGTCTTAAAATGAATAAACAAGCATTGATTGTATGGGGTGGCTGGGATGGTCATGAGCCAGAGCAAATCGCAAATATTTTTAAAGGAATTCTGGAGGAAGAAAACTTCAACGTCGAGGTTTCTCATTCACTTGAAGCCTATTCAGACCCTGAGAAGCTTAAATCTTTAGATTTAATCGTTCCTCACTGGACAATGGGTGAGATCGAGAAGAAGTATGTTTTGAATATTACGGAAGCTGTTATGAACGGTGTAGGATTGGCTGGTTGTCACGGTGGTATGTGTGACTCCTTCCGAAACAACGTTGACTGGCAATTTATGACTGGTGGAAATTGGGTTGCACATCCCGGTAATGACGGAGTTGAATATATGGTGAATATAAAACATTCAACAAGTCCTCTATTAGAAGGATTCTCAGATTTTAAAGTAATGAGTGAGCAATATTATCTTCATGTTGACCCAGCAGTAGAAGTGTTAGCAACGACACGTTTCCCGGTAGTTGATGGTCCACATGCTGCAAACAAAGCTGTTGATATGCCTGTCGTTTGGACAAAACGTTGGGGCAAAGGAAATGTATTTTATAATGCTTTAGGACATCAAGCAAATATTATCTCGATGCCTGAGGTTTCACTTATGATGCGTCGTGGATTCTTATGGGCAGCAGATGGAAAAACTCGTGCGGAAAAATTGGCAATCGCTAGTAATGAACATGACCGTGTCTACTCAGGTATGGGAGATAGTCAATAAAGAACGTCGTAATATAGGGTGAACAAGAAAGAAACAAATAAAATTTGTTAAAAACTTAATAGAATGACATTATTCAAGCCGCTTGAGATGAAGATAGCTGCTATTAAACTTATATTCATTAACAACTACTACTTACGCTAAAACATGCGATTAACTCAGTGAAAACAGGAGGATTCCACTTTGAAAAAACTTAAAATTGGTATCGTAGGTTGTGGAAATATTAGTTCAATCTACATGGAAAATTGCAGAAACTTTGATCATCTAGAACTTGTTGCATGTGCTGATTTAGATGAACAGCGTGCACAAGCTCAAGCAACGAAATATGGCTTACCTAAAGCCTGTTCAGTACAAGAGCTACTTGAAGATTCTGAAATTGAATTAATCATTAATCTAACCATTCCAAAAGCACATGCAACTGTTTGTATCCAAGCACTTGAAGCCGGAAAGCATGTCTACACAGAAAAACCGCTTGCTGTTTCTCGTGAAGAAGGTCAACAAATTCTAGAAACGGCAAAAAAACATAATCTCTTAGTTGGAAGTGCACCTGATACCTTTTTAGGTGCTGGTATTCAAACAGCAATCCATCTAATCGAACAAGGAGAGATTGGTCAACCGATCGGTGCATCTGCATTCATGATCAATCGTGGTCATGAACATTGGCATCCAGACCCTGGCTTTTATTATGACATTGGTGGTGGTCCAATGTTTGATATGGGACCCTATTACTTAACTGCTCTAGTATCACTACTAGGACCAATCGATCGTATAGCTGGTAGTACACGCATAAGCTACTCAGAAAGAACTGTCACAAGCGAACCAAAGAAAGGCACGAAGATACCAGTCTCTACCCCTACGCATATATCAGGAATCATAGATTTCTCATCAGGAGCAATTGGGACAATTACAACTAGCTTTGATGCTTTCGGCGGGACAACTCTTCCACCTATGGAAATCTACGGAAGCGAAGGTACTTTACTTGTTCCGGATCCAAATACATTTGGAGGTCCTGTCCGCATTAGAAAACGTGATGAAAAGGAATTTATCGAGGTTCCACTATCATATGGTTACGCCCAAAATAGTAGAGGCTTGGGCGTTGCAGATATGGCAAAATCAATTTTAAATGGAAGCAGTACTTACCGGGCAAACGGAGAATTAACCTACCATGTTCTAGAAGCAATGCATGCCTTCCATGATTCATCCGACAATCATGCACATTATAAAATGAAAAGCACATGTGCAAAACCTGAACCTCTTTCTGTTGAACAAGATGTTTCGAAATAATCTGATGCGTACGGCGAATGTTTACAAATTAAATTTCTATTTGTCTTTACTATAGTTGGTAATAGCGTTCAAAGATGATTCTTTGAACGCTATTTTATGGATTAAATTATTTAAGAATGAGTAATGATTTGTTGCGTGGATGTGGATTGACCCCCGTTTTTCGAAGTATTAATCCACCTGTTAATCATCTAAATAGAATTCACCACACTCTATTGCAACAAACGCAGAAAAACCTCCTTTACAGAGGTTTTCTGATTTTTCATATAGGTTGTATCTGGGGGATACGGTATTCTATTTTTTACCCAACATTTTAAATTACTAAACGTATTTTTTCACTTTTAAATGATCTAAACTCTCTATTTATTCACTTTTACATTTTTTAAATAATCAATTGCTTCTGCTAGCGTAGCAACTGGAACAACATCTATGTGATAATTATTTTCTTTGACTTCTGACTTAACACTTTTCTCATTCATATCAATGGCAGTTATGTCTTTGGGAGTAAAAAAGACATCTGCACCTTCTTTATGAGCTGCAGTAATTTTATGTTCAATTCCACCAATTTGACCGACATTACCGTTATGGTCAATCGTCCCAGTTCCCGCAATTTTAAACCCTTTTGTCAAATCTTCTGGTGTCAGTTGATTATAGATTTCTAATGAAAACATAAGTCCTGCGGATGGACCACCGATATCTTCACTATTAATTTTAACCTCTTTTGAAACCTTAGCAGTGAATCCTTCATCAGGGGAAATTCCGATCCCTACCCTATTTGAAGAGTCATCCAAGGAAATCATTTCAACTTCTCTCACTATTTCTATATCGTCACGTTTAATTGTTAAATTTACAGTGTCACCAACCATTTTATTTTCTTCTATGTAGGAGATAAAATCGGCAACTTCTGTCATTTTTTCCCCGTCAATACTAGTAATCAAGTCACCTACGTTTAGTAACTTTTTTGCCGGCGAATCAGGTAAAATTGATCTGACAAAAATTCCATGATAGTCAATATCCACAGATTCACCTGCTTCACTAAAACCCGCAACTAATGCATTCTGTTGTGAATCCTTCATCATGAAATTTAATAAGGTTGTATATTCTTTATCAGATAAATCACCTTTTACATCTTCTGTCTTCATTATTTCTGTGTGGGGTGCTATTAGTCCGTAGGCTAATATATAAGGATTGACAGCTTTTACGGATAAAACAGTCGTTAAATTAAAGCTACCCTGTTCATTTTTATGTCCACCTTTCACAGTAACCTTTGGCTCCAGATCCTCAATCGGACCTGGTTGATAAAGATAAAATGGAGTTGGAATAAAGGCCAAAATCACCAAGATCAATAATCCAATCATCATTCGTTTCATAATAGGTTGATAATCTTTTCTCATCTATAGTTAGTCTCCTTGATCAAGTCATCTACAATTTACCCCAATTATACTCTTTAAGATTAAAAAATAGTATTTTAAGATGTTTTCACCAAACTGCGCAAAAATGATATAGCCGTATCTATAAAAAAAAGACTGAACTTTCACAAGAGATTTTATCTCCCGTAAAAATTCAGCCCTTCTCCTATCGGCTACGACTATATTCCTTTTTTGCTTGAAGAATAAATTCCTGCTGAAGTAAATTCACCTCAAATAATTTCAAAGGATCATAAAATACTTCAGGGCTCGCTTTCATATCGCTTAACCCCTGCTTTTCATTTTCAATAATCGTTTCCGTTTCAAGAATTGTATGATTTACTTCTAGAATAGGGTCATTAAAGAATGATGAAATATCTTGTTTTATACCCTTTTCAAATAATTCAAAAGGAAGGAATAATTTGGTTGAAATTGAACTCGTAACTTCGTTATACGATTCATTATCTATATATTTTTTATATTGGTTCACGAGCATTTGCTTATTTTGATTCACGGCACCAAATAGTTTACCTGCACTTTTTAACAATAGTTGTGCCGGTTTGTTTTTAAGCATAATATTTTCTTTTTCATAATGAATTCTTCCTGTCATCCGCTGAATATCTCGACGCCAATCTTCTAAAATTGTAAACTCACAATTTAGAAAGAGTTTTTCTCGTTGGTAGATTTCATTAAAACTATCCTTCATCTCTAATAAATAGGATTGGCTGTCTAACAATTCATCATTGGATAGTAAGATCCAATTTTCTAATCGGTCACATACTGTAGGGAGCAAATTTTGTTCAATATACTCTTGTACTTTAACATTCATGCTTTCATTTAAAGTAATATGAATTTGTTTAAAATCACTATCCTCTTTAATAAGTTCTGAACTCTCTTTTATTAGCTTAGGAATTGTTAACTTAAGTTCTTCTTTGCTCTCTTTGATCAGTTGTCTGTATGCTGTTAAAATAGCTACTGCTTTTTCTTGGTTAAGATCAGATAATTTATGTTTAAATCCATTTAGACGTCCTAATAGCTCTTCATTCCATTGAATCGAGTCAACTAAACCTTTTTCCATCTCTACTCGTTTCTGAAGTAAACTAGTCAGCATCTTACGTATTAAAGTCAATATCTTCGCTGTACGTTTATCTTGTTTTTCCTTCATATTATAAGGGAACTGTGTCGATAAATAAGAATTTAACTTGTTGTATTGCTGACTAAATGGATGTAATGATGAGTATGGTAAGATTTCTGCATCAGAAAAGATCGCTGAAATTTGTGACTTTATTTCTGAAGTACGTTCTTCCGTATCAGCATCACTAGCAACTAAATCTACTTTGTTTAAGATAAAGTGAACCTTTAAGTCTGGTGCAAACTTCTTTATTTGACAAAGAGCATCGTATTCATTTTCTGTAAATGGAGTTGCTCCATCCAGGATGTACAGCAGACCATCCGCTAGAAGCAAGGCATCAAATAATTCATTTCTTTTTTCTTCATTACCATTGATTGGCGGTGTATCAATGACTGCACACTTGTGCTCGTGTAATAGAATACATGGTCGATTAACTTGATAAAGGTTAATATTATCATCTTGCATAGCTTCAACCAATTCACGGTGACTATTGATTGATTGTTGACCAGAATTTGTAATTTGGTTCATTACTATCTCGTCATCATCATGAAGAATCACAAAATCTGAAGTAGTTCCTTTGAAAATTTGGTCACCTAATAATGAATGGATAAATGTAGTTTTACCGCTTCCTGACTTCCCTGCCAGTAAAAAGTGATTTTGAATCTGCGGATTGGTCAGCTCATCTAACCACCACTTTACTTTATAACCAACCTCTATTGAATGATTACCTGCCCACCCACTTATCGTGTTAAAAAGCTGAAGAGCAGTTTCTAAACCACCCTGTCCATTTTCCGCATCAAAAATAATCGATTCTGCTTTATAAATAGCATCAGGGAGAACGGTACCCGGAAAAATTTCATTCCATGCTAGGACAGTGGCTGATGGCAATAAACCATCATCTAGACTGGAGAGCTTTAGCCAATTAGCTAATAAGTTAGGGACAACATCATGAAGGTCATTTAAATAATATGATCCATTTGTTAATTCGAAAAATGAGCGCTCAAATATTTCAACTGTTTGTTCCCAGTGATCATCACTTTCGACATCAACTGAAAAAAACAAATCATTTACTGTTCTTAACCACGGTAAATAGGACTCTTTATTCTTGTAGCTAATCCATAGAGCTTCAATAAATTGCGTAAATTCTGGTTTACTAACTTCATAAAAAGTGAGGAGCGCTTCAGCAAAAAACTCCGGTGGAAACTGGCTAGTATATCCTTCTTTTACATAAGTGATGAGGATTAAAAACCATTCTTCTCGTTCCGTACGAATTGATTCTTTAACTGCAAGCTTAACTGCCTGTTCATAATCATTATTTTCTTCATAAAACTCTCTAGCAATCTTGGTTACGAGAGGATAATCCGGATTGATATGTATTGCGTTACTAATTGTTTTATAAGCATCATCCAGCTTATTTCTTTCATTATAAAGTGAAAATAGACGAAGACTCACTTCTACATTCAAGGTACTATCTTCCACTTCTATAGAAGTATATTTATCCTCAGCTGTTGAAAGAATTCCAAGTTCGTAATAAGCATCTCCTATATTCTTAATTGCCCATGGTTCTAGCTCATTTTTAATGTTTTCCCATTTAAAAATAGCTGCTTCAAAATCCTGATATTGAAAATAAAGTTCCCCTTGCGCAAAACGAATATAGGATAAATCAAAACTATCCTCTTTATTTTGTTCCTCAAAATAGACTTGACCAAGAACTTGGGCAGGTAGTGTCTGATTAGTATTTGTTAAAAAAGTCTCATAAAATGTTTTATGAACTAGCTGGTTTTCATTTATCATATTTTCCTCCCTGCGATCATTACAAACGATTATGTAAACGTAAAACTTATTATAAGAATAAAAGCACAAAAGCCTTTATCAGTCGCTCTCCCTTGCCGTCGGACTGCTGGTGCTTTGATATCACTTGCTTATCCACAGTATAGTAAATTAAAAGTTTCCTAAACACCAAAAAGAAATTTCATTCAAGTTGTGACACACTGATAAAACCCTCAACTCTTATCCCAATCGATCGATATACCAATTATCCTATAAAAAGAAGCTAAAGGGAATGAGTTAATCAAACTCCAACTAAAGCAAATGGTTAGTATATTTAATAAACATTAATGAATGTTTTCCCTAAATAGATCAAAAAAAACCAATTTCCTTCAAATAATAATACGATAAAGGGATTGGTTTTATTAGGGTATATTGGATAAATTATTAAAGATCATTCTATCGAAACCTACTGACGATTTATTTTTTCATTCTCTTTCCACTTTTCTTCCCCCTCTTGAACCAGAATATCAAGGCCCATATTAAATAGCCCAATAACAATCCAGGAATTAACGAAAGAATCGGTAACCAAATCGGTCCCAATAGCACTCCATTTATTTTAAAAACAGTTGAGTACATTAGGCCAACTGTTACAAAATATGCCCCAAAAACAAATGGAAGAAATGAATACGGAGATGATTCCCCTTCTGCATCCTTAAAAGCATCCCACATCGCAAACATATAGACACAGGGATAAAACATTAACCATTGGAAATCTATAATTTGTATGGCTTGCTCAATTTCACCAAGGAAGCTAGCTCTAATTCCTAAATTAAAATGACTGTTTACATTAATAAGGAACTCTAGAAAAATAAAAACTAACCCTTTTACAATTTTTTTATTTAGTAATTGTGCAAATCCTGGAAGTGCAATACTCCATAATAGTGCTTCTGTTTTTGACGTCATATTAATGCTTCCTATTCATTTTATTCTAGTGATGAACCTTTATTTCAATTTACAATACTGTTTTAACGTCTAAACATGTACCTGTTTTTTTAATATTCACATATACAGACAAATCTATTCTATGTATTGCTGAATATAAGAGCAAGTGCACGGTCAGCTCCATATGAACTAGAACACTCCTCAATGGACTAAAGGCAACACGAAGACAGTAATGTTGACATACCTTTTGGAGGAGAGTGAAGTTCACTATGTAAAAATGTGCCTTTAGATTAGGTAAATGCCGGGTACATATCACTATTGTCCCCATAGACTGTTTTATATAAGCTGCGATATTGCATAATTTTTATTCCCCTATATTTTGCGTATGTTTTTACAGGTTCTTAGTATAAATAAATCCAAAAAGGTGGGTTAAAAGTGGTCGAAAACATAAATGAGAGGAATGAATTTTCCAATTCCTGTATTTGGAGGGCACTAGAGAAAATCAAATGTTCACAGGACAAAGCAGAGTACCTTCGTAAGTCATGTAAACTTATTGATCCACCAGCATGTATGACCATTCCATTCATTTTACAAACTAAAAGGGGAGATCCCTTTTTCACATGGGGGAAAATAGGTAATAAAAACTGCTTTGTAACGATCTTTTTTAAGGTAATCAAGTTAGACAGTGTAACAGGGTGTATTACTTTACGTTTGTTACGGCCAAATAAAAGGCTATGGGATGACAGTATAAATAGCATTCGTCCAGGAGAAATTTATGAGGTAGAATTTGTAACAGTAACAGATGAAGGTCTGATAATAAACCCCGCAGACTTTAGCGCCATTAAGTGTTTCGATCCTTTAATTGTCCTAGAGGAGCGAGAAGATACTTCTGAATAGAAATTCTCACACCTCCGAAATGTTTGAGTAAGTAGTTAAATACGGAGGCATGCTATTGATAGTAATGAGTGATTTACAAACTATATACTTTATACTTTAAACCTTTGAACATGACTTTGTAAGTCTAATGCCTTTTGACTTAATGCATCAGAAGATAATGCTATTTCCTCCATTGATGCGTTCTGCTCTTCAGCTGAGGCTGCAACTTCTTCTGAGTTCCCTGCTGTTTGAACCGATATATTAGCGATGTCTTCTACAATTTTTACCATTTGACTTAAACTCGTTTTGACCTGCTCGATAATTATCGTAGCATTTTGAGATTGTGATGCGACTTCTTCTATCATTTGTAAGATTTCATTGAATGTTTCACCTGTTTTATTCACCATTGAAAGTCCTATATCAACAGCACTAGCACCTTTTGCCATCGTGTTAACTGAATTTACAGCTTCTTCTTGAATTTGCGTCACTATGTTTTTAATGTCATTGGCAGCCAGTCCTGATTGCTCTGCAAGCTTGCGCACCTCATTGGCAACAACAGCAAAACCACGTCCTTGTTCACCTGCACGTGATGCTTCTATTGCTGCATTAAGTGCAAGAAGATTCGTTTGATTCGCTATATCAGTAATTAATAATACAATTTGGCCAATTTCTTTTGATTTCTCACCTAAGGAATTGACTGCTTTAGAAGTTAGTTGTACTTTGGTTTGAACATCACTCATTTGAGCGATTGTGTTCGTGACGATTTTTTGCCCTAAGGTTGTGTGTTGATCTGCGATCTCGGTTAAGTCTGCAACTCTGAGGATGACAGAATAGACCTCTTCCATCTCTTTTGAAATTGCCATACCAACTGAGCTTGCATGTGTAGTGCTTGATACTTGATTCTCAGTTCCAGTTGATACCTCTTGAATCGAAATCGAAATCTGTTCTGTTGCCTTCTTTGTTTGATCTGAACTAGCTGAGAGTTCTTCAGATGTAGCTGCAACTAATTGGGAATTCTCAATAACTTTTAAGATCAATGTTTTTAATTTTTCGGACATTACATTAAAATCCGTAGCTAGAGTGCCAATTTCATCCTTGTTTTTTATGATGATTGGTTCGGTGGTTAAATTGCCCTCAGCAACTTGTTTTACACTTCGAGAAATGACTGAGAGCGGACGTGAAATATTTCTAGTTAAGATGATACCCATAATTATTGAAGCTACTAATGCAAAAACAAGCAATACGATTGACAAAGTAATTGTCTCTGAGACAATTTCATTTCCAGCTTCACCTGCTGCACTAGCACGTTTTTGATTTATTTCAACAAGGTCGTTCAAATAACTTTCAACTACTTCAATTTGTTTACGTGAATTTTTAATCATTTCACTTGCAGCTTCTAGTTCAACATTCCTAGATAAAACAAGTACCTCTTCGTGTACCTGCAAATATGAATCCCATTCTATTTGAAAGTTTTTGTAAACCTGCTTCTCCTCATCAGTGAGCGAACCTGATTCATACTTTACAAATAATTTATCTAATTCTTCAAATATTGATTCCAAACGTCCTTCAAAATCATCCATTTCTCCAATCGATTTTGCATTCGCATAGAACAATTGATAGGCTACAACTTGTTCTACATAAAATCGCATTTCCCCTAAATTATGGACAGTAGGAAGCCATACTTCTTCAATTTCTATTGACTTTTTATTTATGTTGCTCATACCATATAATGTATATCCACTAATTCCAGCAATCAATAGAAAAATAATTGCAAAAACATGAAATATCTTTTTTCCAACAGTAACTTTTATGCGATCACTCTTCTTAGTTTCATTCATTTGTTTCCTGTTTTTTCCCTTTATCTTTGAAAATTGATTATTCCGTTTGTCTAGCCCCATTAAAAATGTCTCCCCTATTTCCATTTTACCTACATATAGATGTAACCGCTTTCTTTATAAAGTAAAATAGTACACAAAAAATTGACTTAACTTAATGCAAATTCAAAGACTAAAATCCGAAAGTATCATCCCTTATGAAGATTTATCCTTCATAAGGGATTTATTCCTTAGTAAAACATATCAAACCAGCCATTCTTAATCGTTTGTTTATACCAATAATAGCTATCCTTTTTTGTTCTCTCCAACGTATTGAAATCGACATGGATGATGCCAAATCGTTTGCCGTATCCTTCAGCCCATTCAAAGTTGTCGAGTAATGACCAGGTTAAATAACCTTTTATATTAACACCTGAGTCCATACTTCTTTTCAAAGAAGTTAAATGCTGTTTTAAATAGTCAATCCTGCGTTGATCTTTTACTCTACCGTTTTCTACACCATCATTATAGCAAGCACCATTTTCAGTTATATAAATTGGAATCGAACCATATTGATCCTTTATCTTGGTTAATGCCTTATAAAATCCTTCAGGATAAATATTCCAATCAAAATCAGTTTTTTCATAGCCAATATCGATTTTTTCTAAATCAAATAAATCTTCATCTTTTTTATATCTTCCAACACTACCAGTATAATAATTTATCCCGACAAAATCGATTGGCTGATGAATCGATTCCATATCACCGTCTTCAATAGCAAGTGTTACACCTTTGTTCTCAAACCACTCAACCATAAATTTTGGATAACTACCTTTATAAACTGGATCAAAAAACCATTCAATAAAAAAGCCCATTCCTCTATTACAAGCATCAATATCTTCTTGCTTATCGCTAAAAGGTTCAACCCATTCTAAATTAGGTGCATAACCAATTTCTCCGTCAACACCTAATTCTCTAAAACGAGTTACTGCTTTTCCATGAGCAAGTAATAAATGGTGTGAAATGGTTGTAGCTAGTTGAAGATCTTGATTACCTGGCGCATGTGCACCGATGAAATTAGATAGAAATGCTACACACCAAGGCTCATTGATTGTGATCCATTTTTTTATTTTCCCATTAAATTCCTTAAACATTAGCTCAGCATAATTTGCAAAAGCATCTACCGTAAAACGATTGTTCCATCCATCGTCTTCTTGAAGGGCTTGAGGAAGATCCCAATGATAAAGAGTACACATTGGTTCAATACCATTTTCTAATAAAGCATCCACAAAATTATGGTAGAATTGTAACCCCTCTTGATTTACTTCCCCTGTTCCAGATGGGAAAATACGTGGCCATGACACTGAAAAACGATATACATCTATTCCTAACTCTTTCATTAATTTAATATCCTCTTGATATCGATGGTAGCTATCACAGGCAACATCACCATTATCACCATTTCTCACTTTGCCTGGTGTATGTGAAAATGTGTCCCAAATAGATGGTCCTCGCCCACCTTCATTTGCTGCACCTTCTATTTGATATGCAGCAGTAGCAGCTCCCCATCTCATATCTTTTGGAAATTCTATTATTGCCATAACTTTATCCTCCATCATTTCACTTATCTCTTTTTTGTACCTAAGCAACTAAAGTATGTTATTTTTTCGTACATTCCTTTACTATCCAGATAAGGCTAGCTTCATGCTTTCTTTCGCATATATCTTTTTTACTTGTATCTATTTGGAGGTTACATCAATTAACTATATTCTTTTAGAAAAGTGCCTCTATTTAAAAGCTGCCGTACTACCACAAGATTCTCTTATAATTAATTCTGAATCGATAAATATAGGCTTCAATTGAGGACTATCATTTATTAAATCGTTTAACATATTGGCAGCTAGTTTTCCAAGGCGATCCTTGTCTTGTTTTATAGTTGTTAACGTCGGTGAACTATAACGACATGCATCGATATCATCACAGCCAATTATACGGATATCATGAGGAACACTTAATCCAATTTCTTTAATTGCCCTTATTGCTCCAAATGCCATCAAATCTGAGGCAGCAAAAATGGCTTGTGGATAAGGTTCACTCTTTAGTATTAACTTCATAACCTCATATCCGCTTTCTTCATGAAAATCACCGTACTTTACCCAATCTTGATTAACCTCAAGTCCTAATTGATTCATAGCCTTTAAAAAACCTTGCTCACGAAACATCGCAATGGCCGAATCCCTCTTCCCACCAATAAAACCTATATCTCGTATCGAATGTAAATAGAGGTGTTGTACAACTTTAGTAGCAAGATTAACATTATCAGTCATAACAAAGCTTGATTTTGAACCCGTTATTTCTAAATCGATTCCCATACACGGGATACCGTTATCGACTAGTTCGTAAATAGCATCTTCTATTTCTTCACCAGCAATAATTAGGCATCCGTCTACTTGAAAATGCCTACACCTAGCTAAGTAACTACCATTATCTTGATAAAAACGTTCATTTGAAAACATAATAATATCGTAACCTAACAGACCGATTGCCTTTTTAAATGAAGTAACGACCTCATTAAAAAACGGATGTGTAAAGTCGACATTTACTTTTCCGGCATATATCAAACCAATTAAATTGGACTTTTTAGTAGCTAGTGATTTAGCGGAAAAAGTTGGTTGATAACCTGTCTCACCGATGATATCCATTACTTTTTTCTTCGTTTTATCACTAATACCACTATAGTTATTAATTATTTTTGATACAGTTGCTGGGGATACTCCTGCCATTTTTGCTATGTCTTTTATTGTAAGGTTCATTTTTATCCCATCTACGCCTTCTTAATAAATTTGTTTACCTTCTGTTAGATTACTAATAATTCTAAATTGATTCAATCTTAAGAGAGTGTTTTTACTTATTACTTAACCGCACCTTCAGTAATACTAGAGATAAATAATCTATTAAAGAATAAGAATATGACAATCAATGGTACTGTTGCCCAGAAAACACCTGATAAAATCATACCGAAGTCAACTTTAAATGAAGTACTTAATGAAGCTAACGCTACTTGAATTGTATACATCTCAGGATCTCTTAGGACAGTAAATTGCCATAAGAATTCTCCCCATACTGCAGTAAAGACGATAATACCTAATGTCGCAAATGCAGGTAAAATAATCGGTAGCACGATGCTACGGTAAATTCTAAAGTTAGAGCAACCGTCTAATTTCGCAGCTTCGACTAATTCATCTGGCACTGAACCACTGACATATTGTCTCATTAGGAAGATACCCAATGGATTTAAGAAGGATAAGATCGCAACCCCCTGCAATGTATCTAATAAACCAGCTTTAGATATTAAGTAGTATTGAGGGATGAGTCCTAATTGTGGTGGAATAACCATTGTCAGTAAGATACCCACAAAAAAGATGTTTTTCCCAGGAAATTTAAATTTTGCAAATGCAAATCCCGCCAACGAACTTATTAATAGCACGACAACAGTAACGGACACACAAAGGATGATTGTATTCCACATTGATCCAAAGAAATCAATTTGCTCTAAGACCTTTTGGAAATTTTCAACTAACAAATTACCAGGTGTTATTGTCGGTGGTATAGAGTTATACGCCGTACTAGGTCGAGTCGCCATTACAAACATCCAATAAAATGGAAATAGTGAAAACAATGATGCAACTAATAAAAATATATACATGAATATTTTGCTAAATGAATTCTTTTTCGCACCAACCTCTTGCATTAGATTTTCTCCTTTCTTTTCTTACCATAACCTGCTGTAAGTAATGTATTGATGGCAGAAAATAGAATAATAATAAACAATAAGATGATCGCAGTTGCAGAAGCCGTACCAAATGACTGTAATTTGAAGGCATCACGGTATAAATACATAACAACTGTTAAAGCTTCATCCCTTGTAAAAGCATTATTCCCTAAGAATACAGTTGGTTCTGCAAATAATTGAAGAGCCCCGACCGTGGAGAAAAAGACTGTTAAAATGATAAAAGGCTTTAATAGTGGCATCGTAATATAGATAAGCTGTTGAAATTTATTAGCTCCATCAATCGTTGCCGCTTCATATAAATCATTCGATATACTTTGAATACCAGCAAGATAAATAATCGTATTATATCCAACCCATCTCCAAAACACCATGATGGATATTGCAATTTTTGTACCCCATTCGCTAGATTGCCAGTTTATTGGGTCAAAGCCGAATACCCCCATCATGTAATTAGCTAATGAAGATTCGTGATTACTAAAAATAACACTAAAGATAAGTGCTACTGCTACCATAGATGTAATATAAGGCATGAAGATCGTCACTCTGAAGAAATTTCTAAATCGGAGAAACGATAAGTTTAATAAGAAGGCTAAAATAATCCCTACAACTAATTGAGGTGCCGTACCCATTAACCCTATAACAATCGTGTTATAGATTGATTTCCAAAAAAGAGTATCCGTTAAGACAACAACAAAGTTATCGAGTCCTACAAAGCTCATTGGACTTAATCCATTCCATTTTTGAAATGCTAAATAAATACTGAATAATGCGGGATAAAGTCCAACAACAGCGAAAATGACGAAAAAAGGCGCAATGTACAAATAGCCCGAAATCATATCTTTCTTTTCTTCTGAATATGAGTTCTTCTGTTTTTTACCTTTTCCATTTTCAGGTACTATATTTCCCTTTACTTTTTCTTCCTTTATAGAGTTCATTTTCACTCCCCGTTCCTACGTTAATTAAGTAGGGTATGGAGTCACAAAGAGCCCATACCCAAATGGTACTATTATCTACTTACTAAATCTTTTGATTTTTCTATTGCCTTTTTCCACTCTTCTTCAGGGTCTCCACCATTTTGTACATTAAGTAATGCATTTGTAATTTCTTCATGTACTGGGAAGTATTTTTCTCCCTTGAAAGGTGCTCCTTTAATATCTTGCGCAGCTTCAGCAAATACTACTGAAGATACTTGACCACCAAAGTACTCTTCTTCGCTTGTCTTAAATGCTTCCATATCATAAACAGCTGGAGCAGATGGGAATAAACCAGTGTTCTGGAATGTTTTCAATTGGCTATCAGGTGAAATTAACCATTCTAAGAAATCATAAGCCTCTTGAGCATGTTCAGATTCTTTTGGAATTGATAGGTATGAACCACCCCAGTTTGCTGCAAATTCATCAGGAAGATTAGCAACTTTGAATTTACCTTCAGCTTCCGGAGCATTTGTGTTCAACCAACCTAAGAACCAACCAGCACCTAATGCACCAGCGAAATCACCTTGTTTAACACCGTTTGCCCATTCAGCTGACCACATTTCTGTAGGTCCAACAAGTCCCTCGTCCCATAGTTCTATAGCAAAATCATATGCTTTTTTAACATTACTTCCTTCTTTATCAGCAATTAATTCACCTTCAGGATTTAAGTATGTTTCGATCGCTGGATCTAAATAAGCTCTGTAAGCCATTTCAATTGTATCAATGAAAGGCTTTCCAGTTTTCTCTTTAACAGTTAAAGCAACTTCTTTAAATGTTTCTGGAGAAGTGATGATCTTTTCTACTTCAGCAGGGTCTGTAGGTAAACCTGCAGCTTCAAAAACATCTGTACGATAATAAAGTGCTTTTGGACCTATATCAGTAGGAAGACCGAATAAGAAGTCACCCTCATTATTTTGTCCGCCATCCCATTTCCACTCAAGGTATTGGTCTTGGATGTCTTTCGCACCTAGATCATATAAGTTGTTAAAACGATCTTGCGCTACTTTAAATCTGTCAAATTGATCAATCTCAAGTAATGCTATATCTGGTGCTCCACTACCAGCTGATAAAGATGTAAATAATGCATCATGGTGATCAGCAGTTTCAGATGTTTTAAATTTAATCTTGACGTTTGGATGTTCCTTCTCATATTCCTTTATTGACTCTTCATATCCAGTTGCACCAAATGACCAAAAGTTTAATTCTATTTCTTCTTCTTTTCCACCTTCTTCATCATTTGAAGCGCCTTCACTGCCTCCAGAGTTACAAGCAGCTAGTGAAAATGTAAGGACCAATGTTACCCCTAATAAAAGCCATTTTTTCATACTTTTCATGATTATTTTCCCCCTATATTCTCAATAAATTTAACAGTTATAGCAAAATGACATCAGTAACTGATTCAATATCTAGAGTAACGATCACCTCCTAAAATCAATTAATAAAACTATTAACCTATTAACCTTTTTATTAAGGAAATCGGTTTCTAAATTTTATAAATAAAATGCCTATTAGTTACCAGAAACCGTTTACAATCCAAATTATAAAACCAATATTCGGAAAAATCAACTATTATTTCATTTTTTTCTCATTTTTTATATAAACCGGTTTCCTTTTTCGATTTGTTTTAAATAATTACTATTCACTCTATAAAAATAACAATATCACCAATAAAACTAGTTTTATTGACAAAGTTCTTCCTCTTATTCGAGTTATTATTTACATAAAAAGTTCTAGTTAATATTCATGCTGATAAAACAGAAAGAATATTAACTAGTTTTTCAATCTGTACCATTTACAATTGAAATCTTCACAACTGCTTTAAAAGATTTTATTTCTCCATCTTCTTATGAAATTCCTTTGCAGCTAAATAACCGGCTGTGCACAATAATGCCTTCATATTTTAAGATTTTAACAATAAAAATATAAGAAGTGAATCCAAACTTGTTGAAACAAAGTAGGCTTTATGAAAGGCTTTTTTCGCAAAGATTGTTGTTTTCCGTACAAAGTACTAATGTACACGTTTTAACTATATCTTCGTGCTCTTTTCGCTAAATTACTCTAATATCCCTCTGGAGATAGCTTCAATTTATATCATAAAAATCCAAAAGCCGATTTTTATTCGTGCTAGAGCAACAAACTTTTAGAAAAGAGCCTTATGAAAACATGCTTGCTTAAAGATTATAATAAAATATTAAACTTCCCTTATTTCACCATCTAAATTGTTTGTACATTTACACCTTGTTCCTTAAGTGTCTTGTTTATTTTACTTGCAAATTCAACTGAACGCTCCCCATCACCATGTATACATATTGTGTCTGCCCTAATAGGAACTTCTTCTCCGGTAGTCGTAATTACCCTCTGATCTTTAACAATCTTTAGGACTTGGGCAATTGCCATTTTTTCATCTTTTATTAATGCATTTGCTTTAGAGCGAGGTGTCAATGTTCCATCTATTTGATACGTTCGATCCGCAAATACTTCGTTTGCTGTCTTTAAGCCTAGCCTTTTCCCTGCACTTATCAATTCACTTCCTGATAAACCGTATAATATAAGCTCAGGATTTATCTTATACACTGCTTCAGCGACTGCATTTGCTAGTTCTCTGTTTACCGCTGCCATATTATATAATGCTCCATGTGGTTTTACATGTTGTAACACAGCACCTTCTGCTACGACAAAACCATAAAGTGCCCCGATTTGGTAAACAACAAGATCATAAACCTCTTGTGGTGTAATTGCTATATTTCTTCTTCCAAATCCACTTAAGTCATCTAAACCTGGATGTGCTCCAATGCACACAGAATGTTCCATAGCTAAGTTTACTGTTTTTCTCATCGTAGCTGGATCACCTGCATGAAATCCACATGCTATATTAGCTGATGTGATAGCCGAAATTATTTGTTCATCAGAACCGATCGTATATTTTCCAAAACTCTCTCCCATATCACAATTCAAATCAATTTTATGCATTTTTCAAACCCCTATACATTAATGAAATTCCTACTTTTACTACTGATAGTTGCTGTTCTCTATCTATGAGGAGATTTTGAGCTTCCTTAGTAGTCACTTCCTCAAAACTAAGCTTACCACCTGGAATAACCTGAGCTAAAAGTGGAAGATCAACACTTGCTACATAGCCAATTTTAGGATAACCACCGATCGTTTGCCGATCTGACATCAAAATGATTGGTTTGCCGTCACTCGGAACTTGAATTGTCCCCATAGTTACAGCTTCTGACAAAAGCTCTAATGGTTTGCTCAACGCTAACCTAATAGATGACAATCTATATCCCATCCGATCTGAATGTGGTGTGACTAAGTATGCTTCATTATTAAACTGTTCCCTAGACTTCTTTGTAAAAAGGTGATAATGAGGACCCTTTATAAAGCGAATTTTTGGATCCTTTTTATAATTAGGTATTAATTTCGAACTTATCGACCAATCTACGGTTTGCCATGTTTTTAAACCAATTCGGCTACCAAGGTATTCCATTATGCTTAGTGTACGACTATTTGTAATTTCTCTTTGATCAAGGACATCACCCTTATGTAGTTCGCGGCCTTTATACCCACCGATCGCACCTCTCACATAGGTACTTCGACTATTCATAACGACCGGTACATCTATTCCACCTGCTACTGCCAAATACGCACGGCATCCCTCTCTGGGACGCGCAAAATGAAGGATGCTACCCTTCTTAACGTATATCGGTCTCCATAACGGTACAAATTCTCCATTTATCTTGGCTGATAAATCCGCACCACAGATCGCTATCAAATAATTACTTTCAAATAATATTGTTGGTCCAAGGAGGGTCATCTCTAAAACAGCATCATTTTCCTCATTCCCCAGAAGAGAATTGGCCAACCTGGTAGCAATTTCATCCATTACCCCAGAATTAACCACCCCATATTGCAGGTAGCCTTTTCTCCCTAAATCTTGGACAGTTGTTAACATTCCTTCGTCAATTATCTTAAGTGACATGTTACTTTAAACCTCCCATCTTAGAAATTGTTCTGGTGTAATAGGTTTAAATTGCACAAGATCTCCTGCTTTTAATAAGCTAGGATGTGTAGCTTCTTTATCAAAAAGTTGTAACGGTGTTCTGCCAATAATATGCCACCCTCCCGGACTATCAATCGGATAAATTCCTGTTTGTTCTCCACCAATACCGACGCTTCCAGCTGGAAGTTTTAAACTAGGGGTCGCTTTTCTAGGTGTTGCAATTTGATTTGACATCCCACCCAAATAAGGGAAACCAGGAACAAAACCTATCATATAAACGACATATTTTTGTCCGGAATGAATAGAAATGACATCTTGTTCTGTAAGTTGATGATAATCTGCTATTTCTTTTAAATCTGGACCGTACTCCTCACCATAGCATACTGGAATAATCACTGTCTTAGATCGCTCATTAATTGTTAATGGCAAATTGAATAGCTTGGATTTAAGTTCTGACTCAACTTGATCATAAGGTGTTTTGTTAGGTGTTATCAGCTTAACTTTATTTGGATCATAGTAAACAGTAACAGAAGCAAAGCTTGGTACGACCTCAACCAACCATGGGACTGCCTCAGTTTTCACGTAATCAGTAAAAACTGTTACCTTCCGATGGATCTCTTTATCGATTTCATTCCCAAAGCTGATTGTTATCGCACAATCACCTTGTGGATAATAGCTTATACAGTCCATATTTAAGCCTCCTATATGTTTGCAATAGTTAAATTAGTAGTTATCAGTCTATCCTTACTGTTTATTTTATCACGGCATTGGACTAAGCTACTAAGTCCAACATTTTTGGTCACCTCTTACCTTAAAAAAAAAGAAGCCTACCATAAGAATTGGCAAGCTACTTTATCTTGTGAAAAATTCTTTTTTAGTCATTCAATGTCGAATCTGGCCTGTTCCATAAACTAAAAACTTAGTGGATGTTAGGGCAGGTAACCCCATTGGACCTCTTGCATGAAGCTTTTGAGTACTTATCCCAATTTCTGCTCCATATCCGAATTCCGATCCATCTGTAAATCGTGTTGAAGCATTATGATAAACGGCTGCCGCATCAACTTTCATCAAAAACTTGCTAGCATTTGCTTCATCTTTAGTAATAATCGCTTCAGAATGATTTGTTCCGTAATGATTAATATGTGTAATTGCCTCATCAACACTATTAATAATCTTAACACTTATCGATAATGCTAGATACTCTGTGGACCAATCTTCTTCTGTGGCAGGCTTCGCCGCGCTATAGCTAGCTCTAACCACTTCATCTCCGTATATTTCCACCCCGTGGCCATGTAAGGCGTCAAGCAAATCCTTTCCATATAGGGTAAACCAATTAGCATCAATTAGAACAGTTTCAATTGCGTTACATACTGAAGGTCGCTGTGTTTTCCCGTTAATGACGATATCTTCTGCCATTTTATAATCAGCCGAACCATCAATAAATAGATGGCAATTACCAGCTCCTGTTTCTAGGACTGGTACAGTGGCCTCTCTGACAACTGTGTCAATTAGACTTTTACCGCCACGTGGTATTAATACGTCCAAGAATTCTTTTAAATGGAAAAGTTCTTTCGCTGTTTCTCTGCTCGTATCTTCAATTAATTGAACAGCGTTTACAGGTACATTGCTAGTGCTTAATGCTTTATGAATTGATTGAACAAGTGCTTGATTAGTATAGCTCGCAGAAGAACTTCCTCTTAAAATAACCGCATTTCCTGTTTTTAATGTCAGTGTTGCTGCATCAATCGTCACATTTGGTCGTGCTTCGTAGATCATACCAATTACACCAATTGGTACACGACTCTTCTTTATCAGAAGACCATTATCCTTATTTATTGTTTCTACTATTTCACCAATTGGATCTTCTAGTTCGATTAGTAAACGAATCGCTTGAGTCATATCATAAATACGCTTTTCATTTAACATAATACGATCTAGCACACTCTCAGATAGGCCATTTTTTCGGCCTGATTCAAGATCCTTTTGATTTTCTTCTAATATATACCCTCGATCGACTAACAGCTGTTCTGCAATATTTGCAATAGCTTGGTTTTTTTCCTCCGTTGATATATCGACCATCACATAACTTGCTTCTTTAGCGGCTTTACCTTTTTGTAAAATCTCACTCATTGGTTTCTCCTCCTAAGCTTTAACCCATTTATTTCGATGTATAACGACAATTGATGATAACACTTCATCTTTACTTAACTCTTCACTGCGTTTCCCCATGACCTTTTTCAACTCATCAGAAGAAAAGAGCACCTCTCCCTTACCGAGTAAACCACTCGGTCCGATTACTTCGACAACTTCACACTTTTTAAATGAACCTTGAATTTCAATTACACCGGCAGGTAATAGGCTTTTCCCTTTGTAAAGCAGGGCATCCTCAGCCCCCTGGTCTACAAAAACTTTCCCAGACACCTCTGAATGGAAAGCAATCCATTGTCTACTATTTGGTATCGCAGCTAACCCGTCTTTTCCAATATAGGTACCATTTCCATTACCCTGGATAATATCTACTAGCTTTTCACTACCTTTACCTAAACCAATGAAGACCTGAACACCTAGGGTTATGGCCGTTTTTGCTGCCATTACTTTTGATTTCATCCCTCCTGTCCCTACCTTAGTCCCCGCTCCCCCTGCAGCTTGGAGCATTTCTTCAGTTACATCTGACAAGAAGTCTATCCTTTTTGCTAATGGATTCATTCTGGGATTTGCATCATACAAACCATTAATATCTGTTAAAATTATAAGCTGACCAGCGTGTACTAGCCCGCTTACAAGTGCAGAAAGCATGTCATTGTCACCAAATGTAAGCTCCTCAACTGATACAGAGTCATTTTCATTAATAATTGGTAATATTCCACGGTCTAAGAGCTCAGTAATTGTTGCATAGGCATTTTTATAACGTCCTTGTTTCGAGAAGTCGTTTCGCGTAAGGAGTATTTGAGCTGGTATGATATCAAAATGACTGAATTGCTCAATATATGATTGAATAAGAAGACTTTGACCTACTGCCGCAGCTGCTTGTTTTCCCTTCAAGGTGGATGGTCGAGCTGGGTAACCTAACCTAGAAAAACCCGCTGCGACAGCACCTGATGAAACAAGCAATACTTCATGACCTGCTTTACGTAAAGCTGCCACTGCCTGTACATGGTCTAACAACTTCACATTATCTATTTGTCCTTTTGAGTCTGTTAAGGAACTACTTCCTATCTTGACAACAATCCGTTTTTTATCCATGATTTCTATCCTCCATTAAGTTTTACAAATGCCTGGCTAGCCATAGAATTAAGATAGGGGAGAAAAATTAGCGTTCTACTAAAAAAAAGCCCCTTTCATCCTAATAATAAGGACGAAAAGAGCTCTATTCCGTGGTACCACCTTGTTTGGATATAAATAATACTACCTAAAGAATAAAGTTTCAAAAACGTTAATTCTCTGGTCGCCATTCACATCCCACTTGATCCTCGTAACGTGAGGAACACGCCTATGTTTACATAAGACTAAGGGTGGTAGGTTCTGCGGCTTTTATGTTATGAAGTCTTACAGCTGATAAACTTCACTCTCTGTAACCAAAAGGTACGCGTACTAATCCTCCGTTAACGTTCTCCGATTTTTTTATTATTATGCCTAGTATTTATCATACTGTCAAGACTATAAGTCTATTATATATAGAAAAAGTGCAAATAATGTGAAATTAATTTTCATTTGTTTTTGCTACTTTGATTCTATCCCATTTTCCGTACTTATAATAACTAAAAGCGATCACACTACTAACTACGAAACTAAGTCCCATACCTATCGCAATCCCATTTTCCCCAAACCATTTCGAAAAGAGATAGGATAATGGATAACGAAGAATCCAAAAGGAAATCACATTTAACATTAACACTTGGAACATGGCACCTGCTGCTCGGACAATTCCATTTAAAATAAAGTTAATACCAAGAAATGGATAGAAGAGTGCAATAATCTGTAAGTAACGCATCCCATAATGTACCGCTTCTTTTTCATGAATGAAAAGACTAATTGCTAATTCAGCGAATACGACAACAAACATACTAATAATTACCATGATAAATAAATTGAACAGAACACCGTATTTCGCAATTTGATGAACTCGATCCCATTTATTCGCTCCAATGTTTTGTCCTGCCATACTATTAACTGCTGTACCAAGAGCCATAGCTGGCAGCATAATCACACTATCAATCCTTTGAGCAGCACCAAAACCTGCCACTACATCATTTCCATAGGAGTTTACAACACTCATAATAGCCATTACACCTGCGGAGATAACCGTCATTTGTAAGCCTGATGGGATCCCTAGCTTTAAAATCGTAAAAACCTCATCTTTCCTTGGTACTTTAGGTAAGATAAACGGAATTAGTGCTCGTTTAATAGAATCATAAATCCCATAGATGAACGCAATACCTTGCGACAAAATAGTTGCAATGGCTGCACCCTCAATGCCTAAATCAAAACCATATAGAAAAATCGGATCCAAAACGGCATTTAATAAAACGGCAATCATGACATACCGAATTGGTGTTTTACTATCACCAAGCGCTCTAAGAACGGTTCCAATAAAATTGTAACCAAATAAAAACAATATTCCAATAAAATTAATTTGTAGATAAATAGTCGCTTCAGGAACCATCGATTCCGGTGTACCAAGAAAAATTAATATGCTCTTGGAAAAGATGAATCCTATTACTCCTAATAAAACAGAAAAAAACGATAGAAGAACGACAAATGCATTGATAAAGCTTTTTAATCCTTTGTTATTCCCTCTCCCCTTCTGCTGTGAAAGGATCGTTAATGTCGCATTATTTAGTCCGATAATAAATGATAGAATTGTAAAAATGACTGTACTAGAAACAGCTATTGCTCCTAATGCATTTGCACCAAGAAGGTTACCAACCCAAAGACTATCGATAAATTGATAGGATACCTGTAATAGATTTGTCAGCATAATAGGTAACGAGAAGATCCAGATTTGCCTCATAATCTTCCCGTTCGTAAAATCATGTTGCTGCATACGATGACTCCCTCCATCTTTCGTTCTTTTATCTTATCATAGCCATAAATGGACATGAACTTTAATGAACTTTTCCGATAAATGGTGGTCTAGAGATTGAATAGAGAAGTCTTATTTACTATCAAATGTCAGGAAAATCTTCTTAGAAACTTTATTTAAATAATCATAGAAATGAAAACAAGACAAAAAACAGGCATATTACAAAAATGTAATATGCCTGTTCAATCAAACATGTATTCGATAAACTCTAGTTTCATAAGGATTTAATGTAATCTTCTTAAGCGCTCCATGCTCAAACACCTGATAATTAGCTAATAATAAGTCTTCTGAGCGGAAGGAGAAATTAGGAGACTCTTCGAAGGATGCTGAGCTATCAGATAGATTCGATAGGATCAAAACTTTGTCATTTTCCATTGTCCGTGTGTAAGCATAAATTTGCGTATGATCATTTAGAATAAGGTCATACTTTCCATATGTGAAAACTAAGTTTTCTTTCTTTAACTGGATCATTTTTTTATAGAAGTGAAGAATTGAACCTTCATCCTGTTGTTGTTTTGCAACATTTATTTCCTGGTAATTTTCATTGACACCAATCCATGGTATTCCTGTTGTGAAACCAGCATTTCTATCTGAAGACCATTGCATTGGGGTCCGCGAATTATCTCGACTGGAAGCCCAAATGACATCCATTATCTCGTTATGTGCTACTCCTGCTTCCCGCTGGTAATGGTAAAGATTTTTAGTAGCAACATCATTATAATCATCGATATTTTCAAATTTCACATTTGTCATTCCAATTTCTTGACCTTGGTAAATAAATGGTGTCCCTTGCATAAGGAAATACATTGCCCCTAGTGCAGTGGCACTTTCATACCAATATTCTTTGTCATTTCCCCATGTTGACACCCGACGCGGTTGATCATGGTTTTCAATGAATAGGGCATTCCAGCCTTTATTTTCTAAGCCCTTTTGCCATTTGGTTAATACCTCTTTTAGCTCTACGATGTCTAACTTTTTCTTTTTTCCAGCATCCCATAAAGATAGATGCTCAAACTGGAATACCATATTAAATTTACCGTTATCTTCTCCTACCCATTGATCAAGATCCTCATGATTTTCCGCCTTCACACCGTTTGCCTCTCCAACAGTCATGATATCGTACTTCGAAAAGGTTTCCTCTTTGAGTTCCTGAAGATACTTATGGATGCCATCAACATTCATATGCTTATCAAAAGAAGGTACATATTTCAGTCCTTTTTCATTAGGCATATCCGCTAATCCTGCTTCCTTATTTATATGACTAATTGCATCAACACGGAAGCCATCGATTCCCTTGTCAAGCCACCAATTAACCATGTCGTATAAAGAGTTTCGCACATCCGGATTTTCCCAATTTAAATCTGGCTGTTTACCTGAAAAAATGTGTAGATAATACTGTTTTGAGTTCTCATCATACTGCCATGCAGAACCACTAAAAATACTTTCCCAGTTATTTGGTTCTTTACCGTCGTTACCATCGCGCCAAATATACCAATCCCGTTTTGGATTATCCTTTGATGACCGAGATTCAACAAACCAAGGGTGTTCATCACTTGTATGATTAATCACTAGATCAATAATTAACTTCATTCCTCGACTATGTACCTCTTCCAATAATCGATTAAAATCAGCCATCGTTCCGAAATCAGCAATAATATCTTGATAATCACTTATATCATAACCATTATCATCATTTGGTGATTTGTACATTGGACAAATCCAAATAACATCAATTCCTAAATCTTTTATATAATCTAATTTAGAAATCATTCCTGGAAGATCCCCTATCCCATCACCGTTTGAATCCATAAAACTTCTAGGATAAACTTGATAAGCTACAGCCTCTTTCCACCATAATTTTTTCATGTTGATTCCTCACTTTTTTACGTTAATTTTCTGTAGTGATATGACTTGATTGAAGTGAATGTAAATAATCATGGCTCATGTCTGGTTTTCTATTTACTGAATATCACCTATTCGATTGCTGCATTTGTTCACAAGATTTACGCTCGATAAATTTAGTTGGTATTGTTATCCTTTTAGGTAATGTATCTGGTATCTTTATTTTTTCAATTAAACAATTTGTTGCTTCAAATCCAAGTTGATAGATACATATATCAACTGATGTAATTGGGGGCTTCGAATGTTCTGATAACATAAGATTATTAAAACTAACGATAGAGATATCTTTTGGTACTTGAATGCCCATATCTTCTAGATGCCCAATCATTTCATATGCAATTAAATCATCCTGTGTTACTAGCGCTGTTGGAGGTGAATCCAATGCCATAAGTGATTCGATCGCTTCCCGACCATTATCTTTAATAAATTCCTCATGTACCATATATTGCTTATTAAAAGGAATTTCAGCCTCGTTTAATGCTAATTTGTAGCCATTTAACCGATCTATCGTTACAACAAAGTCAAGACTTCCCCCTACAAAGGCAATGTTTCGATGACCTAATTCTATTAAATAATTTGTTACTTGTTTTGTTATATAAATGTTGTCATTATCAACATAGGTAATCCGTTCCTCATTTTGCTCTGGTCTTCCTACAACAGTAAATGGAAAGTCTGTTTCTTGTAAAAATTTCATTGTTTTATCGTTAATACGTGAATAGAGCAAAATGACTCCATCTACACGTCTTCCTTGTACCATCGAAGTTACTTCATTATATATTTCCTCTTCAGTGGAACCAGTCGACAAATAGATTCCATATTTATTAGTATGTGCATTGGAACTAATTCCTCTTAATACCTCAGGAAAAAAGGGATTTTGAAAAGCATGGTAAGCAGAATTGGGCATAATCACACCGATCGTTTGAGTGCTTTTTGCAGCTAAGCTACGCGCTTGAAAATTAGGATAATACCCCAATTCCTCCATGACTTCTCGGACACGTTTTTTTGTTTGTTCACTTATTCTAGGGCTATTTGCAATAACCCTTGACACCGTTGAAGGTGCTACATTTGCCTTTTTTGCAACATCTTTTATTGTAACAATCATTGCTGCCTCCTTACCTTTCCAGGGTGTTCACAAAACGAGATTTATCTTTCTTCCTCATAAATAACACCCTTTCCTGCATCATACAAGATAAATTTTCTCATTCTTAATGATGGACTTCGCTAATACCACTTTAATTATTAAGAAATTTAAGATATTCGCCTTATCATTCAATAATGACGGAATGGTTTCTAAATTCTAAACCGTATCATTAATCCTATTTTACCGCACCTTCAGAAATACCTTTAATAATTTCTCGTTGTGCAATGAAATAAACAATGATTACTGGGATAATCGCAATTGTTAATCCTGCTAATGCTAAATGCCATTGTTTTGTATACTCACCAAAAAAGAAGAACATTTTTAATGGAATCGTTTGTAAACCTTCTTGATTGATTACTAATGAAGGTAATAAGTAATCATTCCAAATATAAATGATGTTCAAAATCGCAACAGTAACTGTGATTGGCTTTAATATTGGGAAGATAATATACCAGAAAACCTGGAATTTATTACACCCATCAATTATTGCTGCCTCATCTAATGATTTTGATATCCCACTTAACGTTCCATGGAATAGAAAAATCGATAAACTACTTCCAAACCCAAGATACATTACGATCAAACCTACTCGATTTAGCATATCAGCTTGACCGAAAACAGTTATAAGTGGAATCATAACAGATTGGAAAGGTATTAACATCGCTGCTACAAAAACCATAAACAGGATTGTACTCACCTTACTTTTGTTCCGTGATAACGCATATGCAGCCATTGAAGAGAAAACAATAATGATTAGCACACTGATCACAGTAATAACCAAAGAGTTGAAGAAAGTTTGGATAAAATCTAACTGCTCAAATGCCTCTAAATAGTTATCAAAGGTAAACTCCTCAGGTAATCGAAGGACGTTCGTGAAAATTTCCCTTTTTGTTTTAAGTGAATTTACAATCATTAGATAAAAAGGTGCAAGCCATATAACCGCTAACATAATTCCTAAAATCTCTATAGGAAGATGCTTATTTCTACGCATTACATTTCAACCTCCCTCTTCTTGTTGATATAAACCTGCGTTAAGGAAATCGCTGCAACAATTATAAAGAAAATAACCGCCTTTGCTTGGGCATACGCCATATCCGTTTCTGCGAATGCTGTTTTAAAAATTTCCATTGCCACCATTTGCGTCGAATTATATGGGCCACCAGATGTTAGTGATAGGTTTTGATCATATAATTTAAATGAGTTAGATAAAGTTAAAAACATACTTACTGTAAATGCAGGTGCAACAAGTGGGAAAATAATATAACGGAAGCGTTGGAAAGGTCCAGCTCCATCTATTTCAGAAGCTTCTAGTAATTCACTAGGTAATCCCTCTAAATATGCAATATAAATAATCATGATATAACCTGACATTTGCCAGCTCATTAAGATAACTAAACCCCAGAAACCAGTTTCTGTCGTTGAAAGCCATCCTTTAAGACCTTCAATACCAAATGTTTCACCGATTCCAGAAAACACTTTAATGAATATAAATTGCCAAATAAAGCCTAGAATTAACCCTCCAATTAAGTTGGGCATAAAAAATACTGTTCTTAACAACTTACTAGATTTAATTTTTGCTGTAACAATTAATGCTAGTGAAAGGCCAATGACATTTGTGAGAATGACAGATACAACTGAAAATTTTACAGTAAACCATAATGAAGCGATGAATTCTTTATCTTTAAAAGAGTCAATATAGTTTTCAAATCCTACAAATGAATCTACTTTAATTCCGTTCCAATCTGTAAATGAATAATAAGCTCCAATCATTAATGGTATGATAATGACTAATAGTAATGCTAGTAAAACTGGAGCTAAAAATAGCCAGTAGGCCAAATCCTTTGTGCGCATGTATTTCCCTCCATGTTATAAACAGAGTCGTATTTTTTAAAAATGATTAAGCCTTTTAATTGGGTTAATAAGCCACTCCATAATAGAAGGCAAGCTTTGCTTTCTATTATGGAGTGGCCTAGACCCATATAATGCTAGGCCACAACAACTAAGTATATTAGTATATTAAAATTTGTAGTATATTTCTCAAAGGCTGTTTTTGCAAAGATTGTTGCTTTCCATACAAAGTACACATGTACACGTTTTAAGCTTATCACCGTGCTCTTTTCGCTAAATGACTCTGATACCCCTCTGGAGATTGCTTGAATTTACATAATAAAAATCCAAAAGTCGATTTTTATTAGTCCTAGAGTAACAAACTTTTAGAAAAGAGCCTTCTCAAAAGACAAAGTAGCTTTAATTGCTACTTTGTCTTAGTTAGCCCTTTTATTCTTCAGCTCTAGTTTCTTCCCAAGCTGATTTTGATTCTTCGATTATTTCATCCCAACTCGCTTCATCACTTAGATACTTTTGTATATTTGCACCCAAAACGTTTTGAGCCCAGTTTAATGGGTATCCACTAAAGGTCCAACCAATTGTTTTCCCTGCTTCAGAATATTCGTAAACTGATTTTGAAAGTGGATCTGTAATTTTCGAGGCATCATAGCCCTCATATGCTGGAACGAATTTAAAGTCATTTAAGACAACTTCTTTACCTTCGTCAGATGTATATAACCAATCTAAGAATTTTTTAGCTTCTTCCACAACTTTTTCATCTTTGTTTTTGTTTACAGCCCAGTACATTGGAACGCCAACTGGGATTGAATCTTCTTTATATCCTGGTACTGGTATTGGCAAGAAATCAACTTTATTGTTAGCTAAATCTTCATCAATACCTGCAATAGAGCCATACACCCAGTTACCTTGTTGAATAATCGCAACTCTACCAGTAGAGAATAACTCTTCAACTTGTTGAGAGTAATCAAGGCTTATAGTAGGTTGTACTGAATATTTATTTTGTAGATCAACGAAGTTTTTCATTGCATCGCTATATTCGAAACTAACCGTTTTAGATTCAAACGCTGTCGTTACATTCCCTTCAAATTCAGGTGCAATAAATGCATTTGCTAAATGTTGACCAGTTACCCATGTTTCTTTAGCTGGAAAAGCGAATACAGCGTCAAGACCAAGGTCTCCCTTTTTCTGATCTAATGTACTTACTGCTTCCTCTAAAGAAGCCATATCTTTAATATCATCAGGATTAATTCCTGCCTCTTCAAAGATTTCAGTATTGTAAATTAATCCATATCCTTCTTGGTTAAAAGGTAATCCTAGTGCTTTACCATCTTTTGTGACACCATCAAGTGTACCTTCAAGTGCCAAACCAGCTGCTTTTGTATCTGATAAATCTGCTAAGCTATCTTCCCAATCAATTACATCTGTAGGTCCACCGATATTAAAAATTGTTGGTTCATCACCTGATGCATATTTCGAACGTAATGCTGCACCGTAATCTTCTCCACCACCAACAGTTTGAATGTTAATCTTTACATTTGGATTTGCTTCTTGATACTGTTCTGCTACAGCTTCAAATTGATCTTTAAACTCTACCTTAAATTGAAAAACATCTAATGTAACTTGCTCTTCAGATCCTGAACCGCCTGTGCTGTCTTCACTTGAAGAAGAACAAGCTGATAATACAACGCTTACAAGAAACATAATTGAGAAAAGCCCTAAAAATACCTTTTTACTACCCATTATAAAACCCCCATTTTTTTAAAAATAATTCGTTGGTTAGGAAAACGATTGCACATCATTAGACAGAAATACAAATAAATTAATTAGTTATAGACGATTTTACCCGATTACAAGCCTATTTTTATGAAAATAATCGTAATTATCTAAAAACCAACCTATTAATCTGTGAAATTAGTTTAGGAAATCGTTTGCACTAATCTTGCAAATAAAATATATCATAAATCAATAGTTTGCACAATATAGAATTAAATAATATTTAACCAATACAAGCATGTTTGTATGACAGCAGCAAAATCTATTATGAAAGATATAGTAATAGTCACAGTACCTATTGATTATCTTTTGCAACTTCGTGCTCTATTAGCTATATTACTTTGTTCTTCACTTTGAAAATAACTTCTATTTCCAGTATAAAAATCCAATATTATTTTTTTATCATGCTATAGCAACAAACCCTTTACAAAAGATCCTTAAACATAAGAAAAAGCATGAGTAGGGATTACCCCTTACTCATGCTTAAACTACATCTAATGCATAGATGTCATAACCCAAACAGTACCAACAACAATGACAAGTGCAATAAAAGCAGCAGAGATCATTTTCCCAATTTGCCAAATGCTACTGTCACCTTCTGCAACATGCATGAACATAAATAGTTGAATAGCTGCTTGAACAAACGCAAGGCTAAATACGATAATGATAATTGTCTTTAACGGTAGATCCGTATACATTCCCAACCATACCGCCAAAAATGTTAAAGCAATAGAAAGCAGGTATCCAATTACATGTGACCATGGAAAATGATTATGGTTTTCTACTTTTTTTGTCATTTATCCCACCAACCCTAATAGGTAAACACCAGTGAATACGAAGATCCATACAAAGTCTAAAAAGTGCCAGTATAGACTGGATATAAAGACTTTTTTAGCTGTATCTGGGGTTAAACCTTTTTTAAATACTTGAACGATAATCAAGATCATCCAACCTATCCCAAGAGAAACGTGAAGTCCATGGGTACCGGTCAAGAAGTAGAATCCAGACCAGAAGGCATTCGTCCCAAGTGTAGCACCTTCGTGTACATAGTGAATGAACTCATTAATTTCCATATATAAAAAGCCTAAGCCGAATAATAAGGTTATCATCAACCAAACAATCATAGCTTTTACATTATTTCTTCTCATTTCATGAATCGCTAACCCACAAGTGAAACTACTTGTTAACAAGAGCAACGTCATAATGAGTACACCTTTTAATTCAAACAGTTCAGTTGGCATTGGTCCACCGGCTGTTGATCCATTAAGAACAAAGTATGTCGCGAAGATCGTTGCAAATAAGGCCACCTCTGCACCCAAGAAAATCCAAAAACCAAATATATTCAGTCGACCAATCTCAGACTGATATTCCAAGGGCGTGTTAGGACTTATATGATCATTTACATGTGCCATAAATCACGCCTCCTTATTTTGTTGTTCATTATTTTTTATTTCTTCAATTGTTACATGGAAGCCCTCATCTTCTTTATTTGAGCTAAGAGAACGAAGAGCCAGGCAAGCTAATACGCCAATACCACCTAATATGGCCATCCACCAAATTTCAAAGACTAATGCGAAGCCTGCTACAAAGAAGAAAGCAGACATGATAATTGGTCTACCTGAATAACTAGGCATATGGATTTCTTTATACTCGACCTTTTCTTCTATCTTACCTGCTTTACGCTCTTGCTTCATATGCCAAAAAGCATCTAGCTCTTTCACTTCAGGTACAATCGCGAAATTATAATGCGGAGGAATGGCTGTAGTCGTTGCCCACTCAAGTGTACGACCGTTCCATGCATCTCCTGTTGTTTCTCTTTTAGAGTAACGGAAGCTATAGTAAACGTTATAAACGAAGATGATAAAGCCAATCCCCATACCTATAGCGCCAATTGTTGATATTACGTTTAACCCAGTCCAGCCATCCTCTGGTCCATACGTATAAACACGTCTTGGCATCCCAGCAAATCCTAATAAGAACTGCGGCAAGAAACAGACATTGAATCCAATGGTAAAGAACCAAAATGTCCATTTACCAAGTCGTTCATTCATTTTATGGCCAAACATTTTTGGATACCAGAACACTAAGCCTGAGAAACATGCAAAGACAACACCGGCTATTAACGTGTAATGGAAGTGAGCAACAAGGAAATATGAATTATGATATTGGAAATCCGCTGCTGCCATTCCAAGCATAACACCTGTTACTCCACCAATGATAAATGTAGGAATAAATCCAAGTGACCACATCATAGCTGTTGTGAATTGTATCTTACTCTTATAAAGAGTTGCTAACCAGTTAAAGATTTTTATACCTGTCGGGATCGCAATCGCCATCGTTGTGATTGAGAAGATAGAGTTGACTGCTGCACTTCCACCCATTGTAAAGAAGTGATGAACCCAAACCAAGAAGCTTAACCCTGATATAGCTACTAGTGATATAATCATAGATTTATAGCCAAATAAAGTCTTTTTGGAAAAAGTTGCTATAACCTCCGAGAAAATACCGAACGCTGGTAATACAACAATATAAACTTCAGGATGGCCCCAGATCCAGAACAAGTTTGCCCAGAGCATCGGCATCCCTCCATCTGCCATCGTGAAGAAATGACTTCCGAATAATCGGTCAAATGTCATTAAGGCTAATGTGACTGTCAATACTGGAAAAGCAAAAACAATAATAAAAGATGTAATCAGTGTGGTCCATGAAAACATTGGCATTTTTAGCAATGTCATACCAGGCGCACGCATTTTAACAATCGTTACAATTAAATTAATACCTGTTAAAAGTGTCCCTATTCCTGATACTTGTAAACCAAGTAAATAATAGTTTATCCCTGGTCCAGGACTTCCTTCAATTGCTAGTGGAGCATAGTTGGTCCACCCTGCGTCTGGTGACCCACCAAATACAAATGAAATATTAAAGAGGATCGCACCAAAGAAAAAGGACCAAAAACTCAAAGCATTTAAATATGGGAATGCAACATCGCGTGCACCTATTTGTAAAGGAACTACGACATTCATTAATCCGATTAAGAATGGCATTGCCATAAAGATAATCATGATTGTGCCATGTGTTGAGAAAATTTCATTATAATGCTGTGATGACAATAAATCGGAATTTGGCACAGTTAATTGTGCTCTCATTAACAAAGCGTCCACGCCACCACGGAAAAGCATCAAAATTGCCGCAATAATATACATAATTCCAATTTTCTTATGATCGACCGTTGTTAGCCACTCAGTCCAAAGCCACTTCCACTTTTTAAAATATGTTAGGACAAATATGATTCCAATCATCGTTAAAAGAATCGATATATTCGCCCCGAGTAACATTGGATCATTGAGAATTAAATTATCTTTTATAAAATCTACCATCTGCTGTTCCTCCCCTCTTAATGATGATGATGATGAGTGTTCGATTCATTGTCTGAATCTGACTCTACTTTATCTGACTCTTTATTATCATGAGATTTTTCGATAACCCCATATTTCTCTCTAATCTGTAGCGCATATTCTCCTGAATCCATACCATGATCAACAATATCTAGGTGTGTTGATGAAAATGTCATTTCATCGACTGTTCCAGGTAACATTAATTTTTCGTAAGTTTCTTCGATTAATTTTGGCGCATTTTCTTGTGTTTCTTTCACCCATTCTTCATATTCTTCTTCCTTTAAGGCAACAAAGTCAAATTCATGATCAGCCATTTGCTCGCCTGTAAAGTTGGAATTTCTACCATCATACACCCCTGGCTCATCTGCCTGAAGATAGAGATCATTGACCATTCCTGGCATACCATATACCTGGCCACCTATTTGCGGAACCCAAAATGATGTCATTGAATCAGCAGAAGTAACTTTGAAAAGTATCGGATGATCCTCAGGTACATTTAGATAATTCACTGTTTCAATGTTTTCCTCAGGATAACTAAATATCCATTTCCAATCAGCGGAGGTAGCATGAATAACAATAGGATCTTTATGAGCTGTATCCTTTGGAGGTTCCTTTAATTCATAAAGGGCATTAACTGTTGGTATTGATAAAGCAGTAACAATGATAATCGGAATAATCGTCCAAATAATTTCCAACTTGGTACTTCCGTGCATTTCTGGCTCATAATCTTTATCGCTTCTATTTTTATGATCACGATATTTCACAACAATAAAGGTAAACAAGACATAAACAATAACAACAACAACAAGCATAAAATAGATTGATAGCATAATAAGATCACGTTGTTTTTCAGCAACTGGCCCTTTCGGATCTAGGACAATCAGTTCGCTACAACCACTTAATACAAATAGAAATAGTAATCCTGTAATTAGAATTAAATATGGTTTCATTTTTCTGAACATCTTTGTTCACCATCCTTTCTAACCAAAATTTCGAATCATATTATACGATTTAAATAACAATGTAAGTAATCACCTACATATACTACCAAATGGTATGAAAAACGGAACATCAGAAACCTACTTTTTGATTCAATTTAGATAAGTTTCGAAAATTAGACGAAGTTTCTTCACAATTTGTCAACAATATTGGAAAAGAATTTATATCTTGGAATATTAATCAGAACGTATCTTATAACGATGATAAGTGAAGGCTGTTTCGCAAAGATTGATGTTTTCCGTACAAAGTACTAATGTACACGTTGTAAGTATATCTTCGTGCTCTTTTCGCAAAATTTCTCTGATATTCCTCTGGAGATTGCTTGAATTTACATAATACTAGAGCAACAAACTTTTAGAAAAGAGCCTAAGTGAAAAACATTCCCCTTACATGACTAGAAAAAAAACGTATAATGAATCAGAAACGGTTGATTAATAATTAAAGTATAAGACTAGAATGCTATCTATTAAAATAGCTCTAGCTAAAATGTACCTAAATTGCAATAGCTTTTTGACAATAATGTGTACTTTACAATATAAAGGACAATATCACTATTTTCCCCTCATAATAAAGAGGAGAATTACTTTTATCACGACAAAATTAAAGAATCAAAACCTAGACTTACAATTGAATGAAGTATAAAATTAAATTTCCTACTTGGCTTACAAATACAAGTGGGATTTTACATGTCACTGGAGTAAATTTATTAATTCTATGATTTCATGGATCCTTTTTAAAATAAACCTTGAAATTGTAATAAACTGAGGAGAATGATTGTGAAGGACACAGAAGTGATTATTAAAGATTCATTTTCCATGAAACACTATTATTCATGGAAAATGTTACGATTAATTATAAAAACTGGAATTATTAAATCTAATCTGATGGGGATGTTTGCAGGACTTTGTTTTGCATTATATATATATGACTTCAGCTTTTTTGAAAAACTTCCCATTATACTGGTCTCCTTAATTGGGACATCCTTAATAGTTGGTGGGTCTGGGGCTATAAATAACTATTATGACCGCGATATTGATTCCTTAATGAAGAGAACAAAAGATCGTCCTACTGTTGATGGGTCTATTCATCCAATATTTGCGTTATGGCTAGGTATTATACTGGTTGCGATTGGAATATCACTATTATTAATCGTGTCAAAAATGGCTGCTTTCATGGGCTTTCTCGGATTTTTCTTGTATGTATTTCCCTATACAATCTGGACTAAACGGACAACGATTTATAATACCGAGGTAGGTAGTCTTTCTGGTGCAATGCCTCCACTTATTGGCTGGGCTGCTATTTCATCTGATCTTCTACACCCTGTTGCTATAGGATTATTTGTTTTTATGTTTTTGTGGCAGCCTCCTCATTTTTATGCAATTGCACTTAGACGAATGGAAGAATACAAAGCTGCGGGCGTACCAATGCTTCCTGTTATAAAGGGGGTTCACCGAACAAAGGTTCAATCCCTTTTATACCTAATCCTGCTACAATGCGCTTCACTACTATTTCTACCATTCAGTAAAATCATTACTTTTAGTATGTTTGGACTAACCTTTATATGGATGATTCTTGGTATTTGGGGCTTTAAAAAGCTTGATGATGCGAAGTGGGCAAAGTTAATGTTTATATTTTCACTAAATCACCTTACAATACTCTTTGCATTAATGATCATTATCTCGTTAATCGGTTAAAGACGATAAATAAAATGAGGATGCATCAAAGGTCACTTTGGTTCATCCTCATTTTTTATTAAATGAATAAACTTTGCATCTACAATGTCTGCAAGGTCCTTAGGGTCAATTTCTAACTGTGAACCTATCCTCCCGGCACTAACAATAATTGTCTTTAAATCCTTGGCACTACTGTCAATGTAGGTTGGATAGTTCTTTTTCATGCCTATTGGCGAGCACCCACCGCGAATATAACCTGTCCATTTCTGAAGGTTTCTCACAGGGAACATTTCTAGCTTTTTCTCACTTGTCGCTTTTGCTGCCCTTTTCAAATCAAGTTCTTCAGCTACCGGAATGACAAAGATATAAAGATTGTGTTCTCGATAAGCTACTAACGTTTTATAAACCATTTCTTTTGATCTGTTTATTTTTTCAGCAACTTCCAATCCATTTATCTTCCCATCAGCTGTCTCATAGCTCAAAATATTGTATTCACATTTATGTCGATCTACGATTCTCATTGCATTCGTTTTACTACTCACCTTAGTCATCCCTTTTCGTTTTATACTATTAGAGGAAGTTCAAAAAGTCCGGGAAAAATAGCTGTCGAATTTCGGCGTCAGCTTGCAACTCCTTGAACTTCTCCGCTCTTTTTGTCCTCCTTTTTGAACACTCACTATTAAGGTTCGAATCCTTGCTGACTCACATAAATTTGATTTTTTGGAAAAACATGAGACAATCTCTCATATATTTTTTTATACGCATGCGGACCATACCATTCTTCTAAACCAAGCGTTTGGTACTTTTTATAAATACCTAGTCGTTTCGTCCGATTTCCGCCACTACCATCACCCATATAATAATCATCGATGCAAACACGATCAACAACAGCATGAAGTTTACCTGGAAAGTGTTCACCACTAGGTAATACTGGGGCAATGGCTACTTGAGACGGTATACCTGCTTGCTTTAATAACTCAAGTGTCTTTAACCTAGCCTGAATGGGAGGTGCATCAGGAGTAAAGTGCTTTCTGATTGTCTCTGAATCAGTTTCAACTGTCATGCTTACTCTTACCTTCTCCTTTAATTGTTTAAGCAAATCGATATCACGTCGAACAAGTGGACTTCTCGTCTGCACTAATAAAAAATCTGGTGGATCTTCTACCATTACTGCTAGCAATGATCTGGTCACTTTTTCCTTATGTTCGATAGGCTGATAAGGATCTGTGCTCGAGGACATGAAAATAGTTACCTTCCCTTTTGCTTTAGCCCTACGGAGTTCTTTTCTTAACAAATCAGCTGCTCCATTTTTTATATCCACCCAATCTCCCCATTCCCCATCTCGAAAGAGGGATACTGGCATTTGCCGGACATAACAATAGGAACAACCAAAGGAACACCCTGTATAGGGGTTTAACGAATGACTGTAACCCGATAGAAATCCTGTACCTTTATTTAATATTGTCTTTGGATTTTTATAGAACCATTCACTTTTCATGAAGGTTCCTTTTCTAAATTCCTGACTAAATCTTCCTTCTCCAAACCTAATAGTTTCGTCTTCATCCCCAATCCACCACGGTAACCAGTAAGTGAGCCATTCTTGCCAATTATACGATGACAAGGGATAGTAATTAGCACTGGATTTGCACCAATTGCAGCTCCCACTGCACGCACTGCAGATGGTTTATTTATCGTGTTTGCGATATCTGAATAAACTCTTGTTTGAGCATAAGGGATTTCACAAAGTGCCCTCCATACAGCAAGTTGGAAAGGTGTCCCCATATAATCCATGGTAAAGGTGAAATTTGTCCTTCTTCTCTCTAAATATTCGATCAGTTCCTTGGCATAAGGTTGAAGTTTTTCTTCATTTTCAACAAGAATACTTCCAGGTTTCTGCTTTTCTGCCCATGCTGATATTTCATCAATCGAACTATTTTCTGAACCTACGTAGCATAAGCCCTTCGATGTCGCAGCAATAAACATTTCCCATTCGTTACATTTTAATAACGACCAGTAAATGATCGTTCTATTCTTTGTATTCACACTCGAAACCTCCTAATTATAGCCCTTTTTAAACGATTGTTGTTTAGTACCTAAAAAATCACATTGAGTCTTTTCCTCTAGTCAGCAAGGCTATTTTCAAAGAAAATGAAATAGTTTAAAGCGAAAAAAGCACGATACATACTACATACGTATAGGTGCTTTTCCATAAACAACATCCTTACGAAAACATTTATTTCAATGTGATTGACAATATTATCAAGGTGTATGGTCTATTTTTAAAAAAGATAAATGTATATATTAAGGATTTACTATTATAAAAGGAAACACATAATATTTACTTCATTATATACTAACCTCATGCTAAACCTTAAAGAACTTCTCCTAGATTCCTACAATTCTCCTGAAGGTTTGAGCATAGGTGTATAAGCCGGAAGTGGTGTTCCAAAATTAGGTGTTCCATTTTGATTCCAGCTGAATTTTTGAATTCTAGGGTTGCGAAGATGTCCCAATCGATGATCGCCTTCATCCTCTGAAAAAGAAAAGGCATGGTAAACGATTAAATCCTCCGTTCCATCTGGAGATTGAGTAAAGCAATTATGACCAGGGGAAAAGGCTCGATTCTTTACATTCTTAACAAAAACTGGTTTTGGATTTTTTACCCAAGAAGTAGGATCCATTAAATTATCTGTGTCACTTGCTGTTAGCATTCCTAAACAATAATCATCTGACCATGTTGCACTTGCAGAAAACACCAGGAATATTTTCCCGCTTCTTTTAAGAAAAATTGGACCTTCATTAATGGCCATTCCCCCTTGTTTTTCCCACTCTTCTGTCGGAGCTGATATTAATACGTTTTCTCCATTCAGTGTCCATGGATTATCCATTTTTGCTATATAAAGAGCAGATCCGTAGTCGGGAAAATGTCCGTATCCTGAATATAGGAAATATAATTCATTTTTATGCTGAAGGACTGTTCCGTCTAAACCTGGTAACTCAGTATTCACAGCACCTTTGAAATTCCATTCATCAAGTAATGGATCTGATGAGGAACTTTCCAATACACAGATCCTCCGTGTGTCATCTCCTCCACCATCATTAGCAGTAAAATAAATGTACCATTTTTCATTTATATAATGGATTTCCGGTGCCCAAATATTGTAGCTATACGGACCTTCTGCTGGAGGAATCCAAATTATCGTTTTCTTTGCTTTAGAAATTCCTGTGATCGTCGAACTCTTCCATAGAGCTATGCAATTTCTTAAGGTAATTGTAAAGTAATAGTTTCCGTCTATATGTTTATGAATATATGGATCGGGCCCACTTTCAAGAATAGGATTCATAAACGTAGATTTTTCCCAATCACGATTGTTGTCTTTATTCTGTGTCTCCATAATATTCCTCCTTATCAGAGTTAACTTTTAAAATGAAATAAATTCTCTTTATAATAATAATTAAATGGTTTTCCACTTAATACAGACTCAATAATAATAGGTAGCTACATATGTACTACCTATTATTATTTTTTTGTCTTACTTTTTATCTTCTATTATACTCTGTAATATCAAAGAATCTTCATCCAGTACTTTCTTTGCTTTTCTAGATAGATTAGCTTCCTTATCCTTTTCAAGAAACTTTCTAAAGTCATTTAAATGTTTAATCGATTGGTCATTTTTACCTTTGTCCAAATGATGCTTCGACTGATCCAGCTTATTGGTTAATTTTTCATAAAGACTGTGCTCAATATTCCCAGATGTATTATACAAATCAAGCAATTTTTGTATTGACGAATGACTTGGTTCTAAAGGTTTCACAAGAAAATTATCAAATTTCGTATAATTATATTGTGATCTAAGCCCTACTTTCCCATGTGTAAATGCAGTACTACTGTTATCTGTATAATCAATTAAAGGGTTAACCATATCTCCAACAAATACTTTTATATTTGTTCCTTTTACCGTAACTTTCATATGCTGCCATTTATTTAATGGCTTGCTTATTTCTGCACCTTCTAAATATGTCCAATTATAATTTGATTTCCCTAAGTGAACTCCGTCCTTATTGATATATGCAACATAACCTTGCATAAAATAAGGATTATTTTGCCCTAGCTCTATGCCATTAGCTGGATTATTCACTCTGAAGATTAGACCTCCATCACCGGTTCCAGCTCCAATATTGATATCTGTTTCAATCATGTAGTCTTTCCACTTACTATCTCCAATGACAGATTTGGCAAAAGTGCCTGGTGCTGTACTGTATTCTCCTTCGGTAATCTGTTCTTTTTCTTCATCATCTAATGATAAATCAATACTTCTAAAGTCAAATTCCCCTTTTACCATTTCCACCTTAATTGTATGTTTCCCAGCTGGTAAAGAAATATCTTCTTTAATGACACTTGCCCAGTTATCCCATCCACCTGTCCTAGGAACATCGATAATTCCTGTTAAATCAACAGTGTCATCAAGCCATAATCTAATTTGACTTCCTTCCAAATCAGTTGTGACTCTTAAATCTAGTTTATAGTGCTCATTTTGTTCAATATCTACATTATATTTCAACCATTCACCTGCTTGATTCCAGCCAACATTATAGCCTCCTTCGGGATTAACACGGATATCTACCGCATCTCTTCGATATTCGCCACCAATATTTTCAGCAGAATTATCATGATAACCAACACCCTCGCCACCTGTTATATAATCAGCAGCCATGATTTTTCCAGGCAGCTTCTTATGTTGATCAAACCCGTGCAGTGTAAGTCTTGATAAATCAAATTCTCCTTCTACGATAACTACTTTTAATGTGTGCTTTCCTGCTGGTAATGAAATATCCTGTAATGAAACATTTTGCCAATTATTCAAACCACCCGTATTTGGAATGTCTATTTCTCCTGTTAAATCAATCTCGTCATCTAAGATGAGTTTTATTTTCCCTCCATCTTGGACTGAAGAAGCAACTATATCTAGTCCATATGTACCTTCTTCAAGAACGTCTACATCATATTTCAGCCATTCACCTGTTTGATTCGAACTAACAGCGTAGCCACCTTCCGAATTTACTCGGATATCTACCGAATCATCTCTGTATTTTCTACCAATATTTTCCGGGGTTCTATCATGATAGCCAACACCCTCTCCGCCAAGATTGTATTCTGCTGCTTCAATAATACCCGGCAATTGCTTATGAATATCAAAGGATGTGAAGTCTAATCTAGTAAAATCAAATTCGCCTTCTACTATTTCAACTTTAATCGTGTGATTTCCCTCTGGCAATGTGATTCCATTTTTAATAACAGGCTGCCAATCATTCCAATCATCAGTACTAGGTACATCCAGAACTCCTGTCAAATCAGTCTCATCATCTAACCATAAACGGACCTTTGCATCCTTGAATGTAGTCGCTGCGTTAAGCTGGACATTATAAAGACCTGTTTCTTTTACAGATACATTGTATTTAAACCATTCACCTGTTTGGTTCCAACCAACCGCAGTACCACCTTTTGGATTATCACGGATATCAACTGAATCTCCTCTTAAGGCGCCACCAATATTTTCAGGTGTTGTTTCATGGTAAGCTACCCCTTCTCCACCAGTAATATAGTAGGCAGCATCTATTGAACCTGGTATTGGTTTGTATGCATCAAATGTATTGGACTTATTTGTATTAACTGTCCAAAACCCTTCTATTTCCTCCCACTCATTACTAGTACCATCATTGAAATCAGATAATAACACATCAACTTCTTTGTTCTCTTGGACGTTCATATTAGAAAATTCAAATGTTCCATTCTCTACGATCACCTTTATGGTATGTTGTCCTTTGGGTAAATCGATCCCCTCAATTGAAAGTGTTTTCCACTCATCTGTTTTAGGTATTTTTATGACTCCTGTCAAATCAACAGAGTCATCTAATACTACTTTTACTTGGGTATCATCATTTGATGCTGACACTCTTAAATCCATATTGTATTTGCCATCTTCGGCAACATTTACATTGTAGTTTAGCCATTCACCTTTTTCATTCAAAATTACATGATTTCCGCCTTCTGAATTCTCTTTAATATCAACGGCATCTTGTCTATATTGTCCGCTTATATTCTCCTTTGTTGTGTCATGATAGCCTACACCTTCGCCACCTGTATTATAATGAACAGCCTCAATCTTTCCTGGTAAAGGCTTGTACGCATCATACACATTACTTCCATCTACTTTATTGCTGAAAGCTGTATAACCAAATGCTGCATGGATATCTGATGTTGTGTATCCGATTTTCCCCTCATTAAGATCGTTAATTTCTCTAGTTTGCTTTAGCATCCCGTCAACAAAAATCTTAAAATCTGAATCATTCTTTTCTACCCTAATTTGATGGAGCTTCCTATAGTCATAGTCTTCTGGAAGATCAGACGTTTCCCATGCTTGATCCACTCCATTTACACGGAAGAAGGTTTCAAGTTGATTCTTCTTTGGACTAAGTACAGCCATTCCATAGTTATCTTCATCCGTATAGGAGAACACAGCACCAAAGCGTGGATTACTACTACTACCTTGATTGATTGTCTTCATATTAAATTCAGCTGTGTAGACTGCGGAGGTGCTATCTGATGTAATTTGTTTGTACCAATTCGTATCACCCTTTGTTGTTTGCTGAAGCCAGCCTGACATGTCTGAGGCAACGGTCCAGTTTCCTCCACTTATATTCTCCCAATCTTCAATGGATGATTGGGAGAATCGATCACTGAAGTCAGGTAAATCTGGGTTAGGCTGAGAAGTAGTTGTTGGTCCAAGAACCAGCATTTTATCTCCATTCCAAGCAATTCGATCAAGATTCATGTATCTTCCTGGATTTGCATGACTATGGTAAACCATATACTCAGAGTCAAGATCTGGTCCTCGGACAACTGAATTATGACCTACCCCTACATTCGAACCCTCTGTATTAATTAAGATAGGGTTTTCAGATAAATTCTTAGAAAATCCAGATATAGGAGAATCACTGCTAGCATAATCAACACGGTATGCTTTGTTCCACACATGATTACCGGTATAGGTCATATAGTACTGATTATTTCTTTTTAGGATGGTTGCTCCTTCTGTCCAACCATTCATTTGTGCTCCAGTATTTGATAATTGACCAAATGTATATGGGTCAGTCATCGGTCGGGCATCAATTCTCTGATCACCAGTACTGTAGAAATACCATTTACCGTCATCATCAATAAACACATGTCCATCGATACCCATTCCAAGGTTTTCCGTTTGTTTCACAAATGGTCCCAGTGGATTAGAACTTTTATACACATAATGACCATTTCCTCCTGGGGATGTATACATATAAAAATCACCGTTCCAATAGACAACCTCAGGTGCATAGGCAGCCTTTGTTGTTGGTTCCTTAGTAACTAATCCACCATATTCCCAATTCACTAAATCCTCTGACTTCCAAGCTTTTACACCACTCTTGTCATCTACTGTACTTACATATAGATAGTAAATACCGTTATGTTTTAAAATATAGGGATCTCCTTCTCCATAAAACACTCCCGTATCCCACTCCCAAGAATCTGATAAATTAAATGGGTTATGATATGCAAATGTTGATAAAGGGATTGATAAAAACAGGCTTACAGCTATTGCTATTGATATTAATTCTTTCAAGAAAAATCCTCTCCTTTTTAGTGAGCTTCAAACACTTTGAAAACTATTAAACTATCATTCTAAATTTCCTCTTTTTTGTAAACGCTCGCATTTAATGGGACGACATACAAATAGTTAATTTAATACTAGATATTTAATGCGGACTTTTCTCCTTATACATTAGACACAAAGATATACCCGGTTATTTCAGTAAAAATAGAAAATAAAAATCAATAGCTAACCTAATAAAGGGAAGTAGTCTTTACTTTGGTTATACTATTGATTCTTTTAATGAATGTGGGGTTATCTTTCATACTGTCCTTTTACTTACTGATTTTGGAACTGATAGTTTCCCAACTTTGATATTGGTTTATTCTTAGCTAATGCTAGAATTCCTGAAGATAGAAACATTAGTGAACCCAAAACATCCATCACTAAATACGAAGATAAACCTAAAAACATAAACCATATAGGTTTCTTAATTTCTGCTTTATCATCTTTCAATGTTTTAGCTAAATATAAGTTTAAAATGCCTAATATAACAAATAACATGCCAAAGGTTACTGAAAACATGTACATACTGCCAAAAATTGATTGGACTGCTTCTAATTTTGCAAGAGAGTTATATGAGGCATTTAATCCCTCTTTTTTAATAAAAGATGCATAAACAAAAATGGTAAGGAGCCCTGAGACTATCTGCCATACGGAACCGATTATTACTAATCTTCTCTCTAGCTTTCTATTCATCATTAGACCTCCTATTCTTTTTTGATAACTATGACGATAAATAATCATACATTCTATTAACCCTTAACACCTGAAGACAATGAAAGTGATTCCATAAAGTATTTCTGTGTAAATAAATACAGAATAAATGTCGGAACAATAGCAATGAGAGCACCAGTTAATGCATGAGCAATATCAAGTGCATACATACCTTGAAGTAGTTGTAGTCCAGGGGTAATTGGCATCATTTCAACATCATTAAACACGATAGAAGGCCATAGGAAGTCATTCCAAGATCCAGTAAATGTAAACAATGCTACAACAGTTAACACAGGTTTAATAAGTGGCAATATCAATTTAGTGAAAATTTGAAAATCCGAAGCACCATCCACTCTTGCCGATTCATCAAAATCCTTCGGAATACCTTGCATAAATTGTTTTACTAAGAAAATATTAAACACTGCAGCTGTACCTGGAACAATTGCTGCCAAATAATTATTTACCCAACCTAATGTATCAATTATTTTATATAGTGGGATCAGATTGACAACTGCTGGGAACATCATTGTTGCCATTAAAAAGATAAAGATAGCATCTCTGCCTTTGAATTTCATTCTGGAATAACCGAAACCCGCTAATGAAACAATTACTAAAACTATTACCGTTTGTGACACCGAAATAATAAGTGAATTCAAAAACCACTTTGCAACAGGTGCACTTGAGTTTTCAAATAGGACATCTTGATAATTACTAATTACCCAATTAATCGGTAAAATGGTAAAGCCGTTTGATTGAATATCCACTTCACTCTTAAACGTTGTTACTATTGTATACAACAATGGAATGACCCATATGAACGCCATAAATAGTAAAAAGATGATAGAAATAACTTTAGATACAGGTTTTTTCTTCAAGTTAAACACCTCCTAATCACGTTGTCTTAAAAAGAAGAATTGAATTGCAGAAACGACCATAATACATAATCCTAAAATAACTGCCATCGCTGAACCAATACCAGCTATAGAAATACCTGACCCAAACGCATTCTCTTGAATGTACATTAATAATACTGTAGTAGAACTAGACGGCCCACCCTTTGTTAACATTAGTGTTTGCCCATATACGTTAAATTGTGCAATGGTCGTAATTACGACCGTATATAGTATTTGAGCTCTTATACTTGGAAGTGTAATTCTAAAGAACTTTTGGACACTATTTGCTCCATCTATTGAAGCAGCTTCATATAAATCCTTTGATATTCCGTTAAGAGCAGCCTGATAAATAATCATATTTGCACCAATTGTCCACCAAACGGTTACTAAAACCAATGTAATCCATGCGTAAGGTTGCATAGATACCCAGTTTGTATCTACATTAAGATAATGATTGATTGGTCCGAAGGAAACATGGAAAAGCATCGAAAACACAATCATTACAGCAGAAACCGAAAACAACGTTGGCATGTAAAATAATGCCTGGAAAAATTTCAAACCCCTTGGTTTAGTATTAAGACCTGCAGCTAATAGTAAAGGAACGGCAATACATGCCGGAACAGTAAAAAGCACAAATTTAAATGTATTTCCTAAACCAATACGAAGTTGATCATAAAAGGTAGACTTTTCATTAAATAAAAGTTCCGTATAATTTGCTAATCCTACGAATTCTGGATCTCCAATTAGATCCCAATTAGTAAAGGAAATATAAATACCATATAATGTAGGTAATAGAAAAAAGATGCTAAATAAAATTAAATGTGGACCAATGTATAGATATGGAGATAAATTCAATCGTTTTTTCCCTGAGGTTCCCACTATTGTTGAGGTCATATTTACCTCCTTGTTCTCTCCGGTATTTATCATAGTATTTAACTCCTATTCTATAGTTATCGAATAGAGAGAATCCCTTTATCAAATTAGGAATTCCCTTAGTTTTTTAATAACCATTACTAATAAAAAATATATTTATGTAATCCTATTTTTTATTATTTGCGGCTATTTTATCTTCAACAGCTTTTTGAGCCGTTTCAAGTCCTTTATCAATATCTAATTTCCCAAACATTGCATCACCGACTAATTTGTCAATCTCTTCAACTACAAAGCCATTATACTTGTAATCAAAGATTTTAAGAGATTTTTGTAATTCAGGATCTTCAACTAAAAATGATTGTGGCATTTCTTTGAATTCAGACTCAGCTAATGTTGCTAAAGCTGCTGGGTTTTGTCCTGCTTTTGCCCAAGGAAGGGAATTTTCTCTTACAAAGTCAAGAAAATCCATTATTCCTTTTGTTTTCTCTTCATCCTGGTTTTCGTCATTAAACATAACGAATTGATGTGAAGACGTCCAATTTACGATTTTATCAGGAGAAACTTGTGGAAAACTAGTTAAGCCCCATTTTAATTTTTTGGCCTCATTTAAACTATTTTGCATCCATATCCCTTCTGGATAAAAAATTGCTTTACCAGATTGAAATAATTGACCAGGATCTTCTCCATCTTTGTTAGCAATTTTGTCATCAACTAAACCTTTTAATAATTCAAGAGCTTCTTTAGCTTCCGGAGTGTTTAGAGTTGGTGTTTCACCATCACTAGAAATATCTCCACCAAGTTGATTGTAAATCGATAAGAAAATTGGTCGAGTCCATGTTAATCCAATACCTGTAATGCCTTCTTTTTGAGATATTTCTCCAGCTTTTCTAATTTCATCAAATGTAATAACATTATCGTCGAGAGCATTTGGCGCATATTTTTCAAGCAATTCTTCGTTATAATACATAACAAAACTGTGCACATCTAGTGGAACACTATACCTACTACTATCAATATCTCCAATATTCCATCCAGCTGGTACATAGTTATCTGCTTTTATTTCTGGATAATCAGCTAATTTATCATCAAATGTAGATAACAAATCATTTTCCACAAACTGTTTAATTCTTTCAGCATGTACAATTGTCAGATCTGGAATTCCTTTCCCTGAATTAACAACGGTTGGAATTTTCGTATACATATCATCTGCACCAATCGACACGTTTTTAACCTTAAACTCTGGATCTGTCTTATTATATTCATTAACAATTTGTTTCATATTTTCACCATCTGGACCTGTGAAAGGATTCCAATATAAGATTTCATTTTTAGCTGAACCAGAGCTAGATGAACTACATCCTGATAAAGCCATTACGAACACAAATAGTATTGAGAACATTAATAGTGATTTTTTCTTCATTTTTTTAACCCCCTGAGTTATTATTTACAATCAGCTCTAAGCCTACTATTATATACCTATCATCCCCCTTCTAAATTAAGCGTTTTCATTGATGGGAACTACCATATCTACTATTTTATTTTTATATAAATCTTTTGACTGAAATCCATAGATTTCGGTCAAAAGAGATTTCACAACTCTCACTAAAACAACTAACTATAGGATCTTTTAAGATTACTTTACAACGGCTATATGCCACATATCATTGATTTCGCGTATCTTTTCCAGTTCACATTTCGGTTTTCGATCATATGTCAATATACCATTTATTTCCTGTTCTACATCTGTTAATTGTGTATAACAGAAACCATATATTGCACTAGATTCATATACAGCTTTCATAACTCGTTCATAATCCTCTAAATAATCTTCCTCATTGGTAACTGATGTATAACCCCAGCCATTATCACCTCCAACTTTATAACCAATTCCACCAAACTCAGTTAAAAGTATAGGCTCACCGCAGTGTTCATATCCCTTAGTATAGATCCTTCTTCCTGCCGGTCGTGAATGAAGTAAATCATCAGTAGTTTGAAGAGAATTCCGAAATTCATTGTATTTTTCAATTTCATCCTTTTGTCCATGATTATAATTATGGATGGCACATATATCCGTTTTCGTTAATTCCCAACCATCATTTGAAATCACTAATCTGGTTGTGTCAAGTGAATGGATTAAATGATACATTGCTAACGAATGATGCTTTTGTTGATCATTATTTGAAATAAGTGGAACTCCCCAACTTTCATTTAAAGGAACCCACGTTACAATGCAAGGATGATTATAGTCACGATCAATGATTTCAATCCATTCATTTGTTAAACGAGAAACAGCATCCTCGCTAAATGTAGGTGAAGCTGCACATTCTCCCCATACTAAGAACCCTAATTTATCTGCCCAATAAAGGAAGCGAGGATCTTCCACTTTCTGATGCTTCCGACAACCATTAAAGCCCATCTCTTTCGATAATTCGATATCTTTCTTTAAATCTTGATCTGTTGGAGCAGTTAATAAACCTTGTGGCCAATACCCTTGATCAAGTACTAATTTTTGATAATATGGTTTGTTGTTCAAATAAACCATTCCATTTTCAGTATGGATTTTCCTCATACCGAAGTAAGAAGTTATTTCATCATGAATCGTATCCTCTTCTATCACTCGAATATCAACATCAAATAAATTTGGTTTTTCTGGTGTCCAATTCCACCCTACATGGTGGAATCCAGTTCTAAAAATTTTTCGATTATAAAGATTAATCGTTCGTTTTGTATACTTTTCATTTATTTTCACTTTTTCATTTGCAACACTTATTCCATTAAAGGTAATATCGATTTCAACATCCTTATTTAGATAGTCCCCAGAAATTTCAAAATCAATATCAATATCACCTTTATCTATATCGGGTGTGAATCTAACCTTATTTAGATGCGTATTGCTCACTGCTTCCAACCATACTGTTTGCCATATACCAGTTGTCCGTGTATACCAGATCGCGTCTGATTTTTCCAACCAATATTGTTTTCCTCTTGGAATTGTTTCATCTGTAGAGGGATCTTCAACTCTTACTACTAGAGATTGCTTCTCTCCTTGTAAATAGCTTGTTATATCGAATGAAAAGGGAGTGTGTCCACCTTCATGAGAGCCTACTAGTTTTTCATTCATATATACCCGTGCTCGGTAGTCAACGGCACCAAAGTGAAGTATCATTCGCTTCCCATTCATCAACTTTGGAATTTCAAATTCCCTACGGTACCACACCCAATCATGGAAAGTAGGATCGTCAATTCCACTAAGTTCTGTTTGATAAGCAAAGGGAACATTAATTTTCCGTTTAAACACTTTGCTTCTATCAAACCAATTTTCTTCTAATCCTATATTTTGATCATCATACTCAAAATCCCATTCTCCATTTAAATTTAGCCAATTATTTCTCTTTAACTGTGGACGTGGGTACTCTTCTCTAAACGTCATAAAATACTCCTTTTTGTTATGGACTCTTACTTACAATTTATCTCTTTAATTTTCTTAAGCTCGACCTTTGGTTTCCTATCTTCTGTTAGTAGACCATTGATTTCCTGCTGAACGTCGGTTATTTGTGTGTAACAGAAGCCACTTATATATGGTATATCTTTTATAGCTTGTGTGATAGATTCATAGCGATGTAAGAAATCTGCCTCACTTCCAACTTGATTTCCATATCCCCATCCTTTTTTTGAATTGAATGCAATACCACCGTACTCACTTATAATGATTGGTTGGCCATTATAACTATATCCTTGTGCCATCGCGTGTTTGAAATTGTTGAAAGCAATATCATTGGTTACAACTTTCTCTTTATTTTCATAACGGGATAAGAATTCTTCACCATATTCAACATAATCATGCAGAGTGATAATATCTGATACTGTATGCTCCCAACCATCATTAACAATAACAGGCCTCATACTATCAATTGCTTTTGTAAGATGGTAGATACCCTCAGTGAATTTTTGTTGCTTTCGATCGGAATAGATATTCTTTACACCCCATGATTCATTAAATGGTGTCCAAGTTATAATGCTAGGGTGATTATATTGTTGTTTAACGACTTCGATCCACTCTTCTGTAAAGTTTTGTACAGCTTCATCTGAAAACTCATAGGTTGCAGCCATTTCAGACCAAACGAGAAGACCCTTTTTATCAGCCCAATAAAGGAATCTTTGATCTTCAACTTTCATATGTTTTCTAACCCCGTTAAAGCCCATTTCTAATGTCTTTTCAATGTCCTCGATGATTGCTCCTTCAGTAGGCGGTGTTAAATGCGATTCCTCCCAATACCCTTGATCTAAAACAAGTCTTTGATAGAGCGGAATATTATTTAGGAGTACGTTGCCATTTTCTATTGAAATCTTTCTCATACCAAAATATGATTGTACTTTGTCAATGAGTTTTCCATCCTTGTATAAAGTAAATTCAACATCATACAAATTAGGAGCTTGTGGACTCCAATGAACAACTCTCCAATGATGAAATTCACTGGCAATATTTATTTTAATTGTATGATTTGGACGGTTAACTGTTAGATCAAATGTTTTGATCGGCTCCCCTTGAAAAGATATAGATGTTTTTACAACTAGGTGTTGATCAATTCCCCCTGAAAATTCGTAAGAAAACTCCACTGATTCCGTATCAATATCTGGGATTATTTTAACTGCTTTCACAATCACTTCGTTTACAAACTCAAGCCAAACTGTTTGCCAAATTCCTGTTGTTTGGATGTACCAACATTCATAACTTTCATCAAGCCATCTTTGTTTTCCACGTGGTTGAAAACAGCTTTGGCTATCTTCGCTTTTCACTACAATGTTACATTCATTCGAATCGTTTATGTAGTCAGTAATTTTAAAAGAAAAAGCAATTTGCCCACCTTTATGTTCACCAACAAATGTTCCATTCACCCATAGCTTTGTTACATAATCTGCTGCCTGAAAATGTAGTACTACCTCCTTATTGTGATACTCACTAGGGATAGTTACAGACTTTTGATACCAAACATTTGCACAAAATGTCTCCTCTCCGATTCCGCTCGCTTTTGTTTCATATGAGAAAGGAACAATAATCTTTTTATCAAGTTTTGTATCTTTGTACCATTGTTCCTTTTCACCTTTATTGTCTTTATCAAATTTGAAATTCCACTCACCGTTTAAATTTAGCCATTCTGCTCGTTCAAATTGCGGTCGTGGATATTCACTTCTAGGTATTATTAGATTTGTCATTTAATCTATCTCCTTATCTTAGAAACTTTCACTATTAGTTATTTCAATCACAATTATGAATGTGTTTACATTTAGAATTTTATAGAAATTAAATGCATATTTATATACTAATTATAGTATAAAATATACCTTTTATAATAAGTTATGAAAATTCACTTCAACTAAATTTCTTTCTCATTAAAACAATATAATTTTAGGGACTTTTTATTATTAAAAGCGCTTACACTTACAAGTCTATAATGTTTGCACCATTAATATCATACTATATTTAGTATAAATTATATTTTTTATATCAGAACAAGAGTAATTATTAAAATTGATAAAATACAAAAAGCCCATATACAAGGCAGTAATTTACTTAACTGCCCTTTATATGAGTTTTAAGCTAATTGAAATTATTAATATACTACACCTTCTAAGGATTGCTCATTTTCGCTGGTTCTTAGTTTTACTGGTACAAAAATTCTTTTCGGTTCATATTTCCCTTCAATTTGTTCCAACAATAAATGAACGGTTTGTTTACTACATTCATTAATGTTCTGATGGACGTAAGAAATCCCTGAAATCCCAGGAGGGTCAAAAGTTAGTATCTCAATGGATCGATTTGTTTCCTTGAAAATTGAATTAATTGCTAAATAAGTATACTGCGCTAATTCAGCATTCATCGTTAAAACCACAGTCATCTCAGGCTTATTCACGATGAATTCTTTAATAAGTTTAGGTGTTTTATTCCGAGAAATGTCATTAAATTTTAAGGTCAACCACAGATTCTTATTAATTGTAATTTCTCTTCTTGAAAAGGCAGTCTCAAACCCTTTAGTTCTCTCAATCGTTACAGTATTAGTAATAATTGGTGACACTAGTCCTATATTTTCATGTCCTTTATCCAATAAATAAGAAACTGCTTCAAATGTTCCAGCCTCATTTTCCGAAGTTACGCTATAAGTTAATATATTCTCCATATATCTATCGATTAAAACAAACGGGAATTTATCTAATGATAATCGAAGTACCGATTCATTGTACGTTTCCTTTTCAGTTGGAAAAATAATCATTCCCTTAACTCCCATTTCCCTAAACATCTCTATTGCATCCGCTTCTTCAAATTGAGACTCTCTCGTTATTTTCACCAATAAGTTATACCCATTTTTAGAAACATACTTTTCAATATAATTGACAAACTCCTGTTCAATCTTCGTTTTCATACTTGGGAGAATGAAGCCAATGATTCCTTTTGATTTGTTGTATTGACTTGTGGAACCTGTTAAATTACTTTCACAAACAAAAGTCCCTTTCCCTTTTACTCTTTCTACAATTCCTTCTTCTGCAAGTCCAGATAGTGCATTTTTGGTGGTAATTTGACTAACATGAAATTGCTCAGTTAATTCTTTTTCAGAGGGAACACGATCACCAACACGGAGTTTACCTGTTTTAATTTGATCTTTAATTTTATTTTTTATTTGTTGATATAGCGGCTCGTTTTTAATTTTTTCTCACCCTTAAATAGTATCATTATAAAATTCATATTAATTATACTAACTGCAAGTATATATTTCTATAGTTTCTTGAAATGATAAAAATGTATACTTGTAAGGGGAACCTAGGGAATATCTTTCTTTTGTTAATGCTGTCTGGAGCCTCACAGCTTAGATAAAATGATATTGAAAACGAATTAACAATAAATAAGTAACATAATTGAGAAAAACGTGAAATGAAATGGGGTGTATATCTTATATTGATACATACTTTACTTTTTGGATAAATCTACACTTTTTATGATACTAAAGAATTAAATCTCTATGTTTATTTTCTTACCCGTCCTCGCACTTTCAATTGCTCCAAATACCATTGCCATACTTTTAATGTTATCACTGCTATCCGTTTCAGCTATTCTATTCTGTTCAATCGAGGTAAACATTTCATCTAAGCAGCCCCAATGCCCCTCTTTCCCGGACCATTCACAAGGTACTTCCATTCTTTTAAAAGGATTAATAAACCCTTTTTCTTTCGTATCATCGATTACTTCACAAATAGGTGGGTGATCTCCATCCCAAAGGACTGATCCCTTCTCGCCAATCGCACGCCAGCTACTTTCCCATGAGGTATGAAATCCTTCAGCACTCCATGAACCTCTATAAGTGAATACAGATCCATCACTCATTTCAAAAATACAAATTGACGATGCATTTCCTTTATACCAGGATCCCTTTGGATTATATTCATGACAATAAACTGAAACTGGATCAGCACCAGAAATAAGGCGTGCTTGATCAAAGGTATGAATGGCCATATCTAAAATTAAAGGACTATCCATTACGGTTCTAAATCCATCAAAATGGGCTCCTAAGAAAAAATCAGCATGTAAGGAACCTATTGTCCCTACTTTACCCGTATCTAAAAAGTCTCGGAAAGCCCGAATTTGTTTAAGATAGCGGCGATTTTGCATAACAGCGTATTTCTTTCCCGTATTTTCTGAGATTGCTAATAACTCTTTTGCTTCCGTCATACTCTCGGTCATCGGTTTTTCACCAAAAACATTGCAACCAGCTTCTAGAGCAGTTGTTACAACGTATTTATGACTTGAAGGAATTGTAATGTCTAAAACAAGATTTGCATCTATATTCCCTAAAGCTTCTGAAAGTTCAGTAAATACAGGAACTTTTAATTGACGTTTTTGAGCCATAGCCTTGGCTGTTTCTATATGTATATCAACAAGTGCAACAACCTCAGCATTTTCCCGTGATTCAACATAATCTAACCATGTATTTGACATACCACCGCAACCAACTACTATGATTTTATGTACCATGAAACATTCCTCCTATTTAATTCACTTAAAAACTACTTTATTAAGCGAATAGTACATCACTACTTATTACGAAATCCAATCTTTTAAAAAATGGCAAAGTACTTAAGCGGACAACGTCGAATACATATAAATAAATAGTGTTTTTTCAACTGAAAACGCTATACAAACTACATTTTCAACAAAATGTTACTGCTTTTTTAAAAAAATTACAAACCTTTTCTACAGAGATCAAACGTATGACTATTTGCTATTATTGTGACTAAACAAACGAAATAGAGCTTGGAATCTTCCAAACTCCTTTTTCCGTTTCCTATAAATTTTTCGCACTGTTAAACATATTCTAACCAGTTGCGTTCTTCTACTGTCAACTTAATAGTAGATCCTTTATAACAAGAGAGTAATTCTTCTTCGTTTTGAGCGCCAATTAGTGCACAAGTTGGAAAAGGTTGATTTAACACATAGGCAAGTGCTATCTCAATAGTGCTTGCTCCCTTTTCCTTACCTATCTCCTCTGCTCGGCGAAGTCGTTCCCAATTCTCGTCACTGTAGAATACACGTACTAAATCTTCATTGCTTAGGTCTTCCCTTGTAAATCGTCCTGTAAAGAAGCCTCTTGCCTGCGAGGACCAAGAAAGAAGCGGAAGCTGGGTTTCTTGATGCCAAGCACAATCTGCGGCATAAGCAGAGACACATCCAGACCAAAAGGGTTCTCTTGCTTTAGCTAAACTAAGATTTGGACTATTAAAGGTAAAGCCTACTAGTCCGTTAGCTGCTGCGTATTCATTTGCTTCTTGGATACGAGCAATAGTCCAGTTTGAACACCCGATAGCCTTTATTCTTCCCGCAGAAATATGTTCATTTAATGCATCAATAATCACACTAACAGGTACAGAGGGATCATCTCGATGCAAAGCATATAAATCGATATAATCCGTTCCAAGACGCATTAAACTTTCGAATAAATCATTGGAAATGGCTTCAGGATTTACACGTGGACCAGTGTGGTCATGATGGGCTCCTTTTGTCAGAATGATGACTTCGTCACGATTATCCCTGTCTTTTAACCAATTGCCAATGGCGACCTCACTTTCACCACCGCTATAAATATGTGCTGTATCAATCGTATTTCCACCTATTGCAATATAACGGTCCAATACATGACAAACTTTTTCATAGACACTGGGGCTAAAATAATCTGATCCTTGGATAAGCGTTGTTACCGGTTTGTTTAAGCCTTGAATGGTAATCGTGTTCATATCTTACCTCCCATTTACATCTACTAGACGTTGTTTTCATAAACATAAGCTTATTTCGTTTCGATTATTGGACTAATAATTGACCTCATTTATACAGGAAGTGACTCCACTTTTCTCAGAATAGTAGACTTAAACTCATCTAATGCCTTATCTGTATTAATGGTATAACCACATTCTAGACCAACAAATCCATCATATCCTGTTTCTTTTACAGCATTTAAAATGTTGAGATAATTCAACTCGCCTGTACCCGGCTGCTTCCTACCAGGGTTATCAGCAATATGATAATGATTGATTCGATCAAGATAGTTTGTTGCATTTCTGATGACATTACCTTCCGTTATTTGTTGATGGTACACATCAAACACTAATTTAACATTTGGACTGTTAACTTGATCAATGACAGATACTGACTCATCAGAGTATTGTAGGAAATGACCTTTATGATCAACAAGCCCATTTAATGGTTCAACCTCTAAAATAATCCCTGCTTCCTCGCAAAGAGGGGCGCATTGCTTTAACGTTTCGATCATAGCTTGTCGTTGGGTTTCGCGTGATACGCCATCAATTACATTTCCAGTTTGCGTAATGATTGCTTTTGTTCCAAGTACCTTACATGCATCGATTGTTTGCTTTAAACCATCTATGTAGTCTGATCGTTTCGTTTCGTCTACTAGGTTAAAAGATTTAGTGCAAGTCGCAATAATTCCGACACCAATTCTTTCTTGTTCTTTCGCAAGTTGTTTGATGTCCAAGTCCCACCAGTTATAATATTCCAGTCCATGAAATCCATGTTCTCTTATTTTCTCAAGATGATAAACAACATCCTGCCCCTTATATGCTCCTATGCAAAGTGAATATTTCATGAATGTGACATCTCCTTCAAACTAATTGGTTTACTAATTTCTGCAGATCTATTTGCAGCTATTGTGACATAATGCGTCTTCAAGGCATCACGATAATCAGATAAAATAGTCGATGAATCACCTGTCATAACTGCCTGTATAAATGCTTCATCCTCGACAAGATACGGACTAACAGTTTCCTTATACTCTTTAATAGATTCTCGCTTAATATCCTTTATTCCTGCACTATTAATTTCTAATACACCCTGGTCTGTATATAGATCTAAACCTACTTTATGTCCAACGGGTGACATACACGTATTTGAAATCGTCGCAATGCTACCATTTTCTAATTTCATTGTTACTGTTCCAACATCATCAACTGTTGTCCCTTTAACTTTTTCATGCATGACCCTTTGACTATATGCCGCATAAACTTCAACAACTTCTCCACAAAGATAACGTAATAAATCAACAATATGAGTCGTTTGCTCCACAAATTGACCACCAGAACCATTTTGTAGTCTCCACCAAGGCACCATTGGCATACCACCCATCCAATAACCTAAAGCCATCCCTAGTTTTCTCTCACTCAATAAATCTTTTGCTCTTCTAGTTGCTTGTTGATAACGCCAATGATAACCAACCGCTGTAATAATCTTCTTTTCTTCGATATCCTTTAATATTTCTGTAGGTTGCATATCAAGTCCTAGCGGTTTTTCAACTAAAAATGGAATCCCGCGATCGATTACTGCTTTCTCTGCTTCCCCATGAGCCATTGGTGGTACACATATATAAACAGCATCAAGCTTGCGATCATCTAACATGTCGTTCATATTATTGTAAGCCTTTGCATTTGTCCAACCATTTGCTTCTTTTTGTGCTTTTTCTATATTAATATCAAAAAATGCAATGACCTCCGTATTTTTTATTTTAGCTAAATTACTTAAGTGTGCCTTCGCTATTCCACCAGTACCGATAAATCCAATTTTTACTGTCAAATAAATCTCCTCCTAATAATCTAAAGTGTGTATTTGTCTGGGCGTTTAATCAGATATATTTTATGTAACTATCTCAATGTACTTTTTATGCTAAACTGCATCCCCCCTTTCAATATAAAATAGTTAATCCTTAACCGCACCTGCTGCTATTCCAGAAATAAATTGACGACTAACCAACAAAAATAAGATAATTAACGGTAGTGTTGCTAATAGCGTACCTGCCATAATCATGCCGTAGTCTGTGTCGTATATTCCATTTAATTGAGATAAGGTCACTTGCAAGGTATATTTTGCCGGATCATTTAAGACAACTAATGGCCATAGATAATCATTCCAAATACTTATAAACGAAAATATTCCCAAAAAGGCTAGTGCAGGTCTCAAAATTGGTAAACCTATGTTCCAATACAGTCTAAAATGATTACAGCCATCTAATCTCCCTGCATCTAGCAAACTATCATGTATCGCTTCCTCGGAATACTGTTTGACCCAAAAGATCCCAAAGGCATTTGCCAAACCAGGAACAATAAGTGCCTGAAAGCTATCCACCCAACCAATCTTCGAAATCATAATGTAGGATGGAACAAATGAAAGTTGTGATGGTATCATCATTGTGATTAATAATGAAGCAAAGAGAAATTTCTTTCCTGGAAATTGAAATTTCGCAAATGTAAATCCTGCAAGTGAACAAAAGAATAAAATCGCTACAGCGGAGGTAGTGGAAACAAAAACTGTGTTAAAAAATGCCTGAAAGAAATCTACATTTTGTAATACATTATTAATATTTGTGAAAAACTCTCCGCCAAAGACTAACTTGGGTGGAAATCTTAGAATGTCACCGGTCTTATTAGTCGACATGACAGCTAACCAATAAAACGGAAAAATTGAAATAAATACACCTATTAATAAAAGAAAATGCAACATTCCCTTTTTCAAACTTGAATATTTTCCATCCATTCACAATCACCTCTCATACTTTTACTTACTCCCAGTTTTTTGGACAATTTTCCAATTAAGTAGTGAAAACAGTGCAATAATCACGAATAATGCCCAAGATACGACTGATGCATACCCATATTGCCTCTCTACAAAAGCCTGCTTATACATATACAATGTAATCGTTGAACCAGCCCCACCTACACCACCAGAGTTTCCTAATAAAACTTGTGGTTCGGTAAATAGCTGCATGGAACCAATTGTCGTCATTAGAACAGTAAAGAGAATGATAGGTCTTAGGAGTGGAATTGTTATATGAAAGAACATCTGTACAAGATTAGCGCCGTCCATTCTTGCTGCTTCATATAAAGTGTTGGGAATGCTTTGTAATCCTGCTAAATAAATAATCGCATTATAACCAGTCCACCGCCAAATAACCATTGATGCGATGACCAATTTAATCAAAATACCTGAGTTTAACCATTGAACTGGTTCAAAGCCAATCGTTGTTAATAAATAGTTTAAGAGCCCAAAGTTGTTCCCAAAGATTGATTTAAAAATAATTGTGACTGCTACTATTGAAGTAACATTCGTAACAAAAAAGGCAGTACGATAAAAACCTTTAAATTTCAGTAGTGGAGTGTTGAGGAGAAAAGCAATAATCAATGCACCAAACAACATAGGTATAGTGGAAAAAAACCAAATAACAAAAGTATTACCAACAGATTGCCAAAAGATGGTATCTGATAACAAATAGCCAAATTGCTTCAAACCAACAAACTCCATTTCACCAAGACCACCCCATTTATGAAATGCCAAGTACAAGGAGAAGAAGATAGGAAACAACCCGAAAATTAAAAATAAGAGGTAAAAAGGCGAAATAAACAAATAAAGAGCTCGATTTTTATAGATCTCTTTCCACAAACTTCTTTTATCTGCTGTATGCAAACGGTCAACGTTTGTTCCTTTATTTGGACTAGCAACCTTATTCATTAAGACCCTCCTCTGACTTTAGAGCTTTTAAGGGAAAAGTACCCGATCCCAATTAATCAAAGTACCTTCCCCTATTAAAAATGTTAGCGAGAAAGTTCGGATTCCACTTGCTTAATGACCTCATCCCATGCCTTATCCGGATCAAGATCCTGATTCGCAACATTTGTTAATTGATCAAGAAATAGACCATTAACTGTGCTATATTTAGGACCGAAGTAACGAGGTTTTACATTTTCAGCTGCTTGGCTAAACACTTCAGTCGTATTTTGTTTCCCGAAAAACTCTTCTTCATTACTCATCTTTTCATCACTATAAACTGTTGGAGTTGATGGAAATAAATCCATTGAAGTGTAGGCTTGTAATTGATTTTCGGGACTCATTAACCATTTAATGACTTCATATGCTTCTTTAGGATGTTTCGATGCCTTTGTAATTCCGATAAATGAGCCTCCATTATTTCCGTCTCCACCTGGAGCTCGAGCAACACGCCATTTACCTGCTGTATCTGGAGCAGCATCCTCCAAAATTTTCTTTGTCCATACAGCACCAATAAATGATGCGATTTCACCGTTATTTACTCCTGCATTCCATTCAGTACCATCCACCAAATTTGCACTTAAGCCTTTTTCATGAACAGAGATTGCCATGTCCCAAGCCTCTTTAACTTGACCTCCATCTCCAATAAAGTTATCAGATTGGTCAAAATATACACGATCACTTTGACTGATATATTGGGTGAACACCCTATTGATACTGTCGAACATCTTTACACCTGTTGCAGCTTCTACCTTTTCACCAGCCGCTATATAATCATCCCAAGTAGAAATTTCGGCAGCAACTTCTTCTGGATTTGTAGGTAAACCTGCTTCTTTGAATAAATCTTCTCGATAAAATAAAGCTGTTGGTCCAGTATCAATAGGTAATGCAATTAATGTTTTTTCATCAGGGGTTAAGGTATAATTCCACTTCCATTCAAGATACTGATCCTTTAATTCATCTGCTCCATGGTCTAGGAGATTCACAAATTGATCGGAATATGGTAGAAATTCATTTGCCCAATCGTTTAATGCAACAATATCAGGTGCACCAGAACCTGCGGCCAATGTAGTTTGTAGTTTTGTTTTGTATTCTCCACCATCGATTTTTTGCGGCTTAATTGTGATATTAGGAAATTCCTTATTCACTTTCGCTAACAGATCATCATCGAGTGAACGGTTCCAATACCAGAGGGTCAGTGTAACCTTGCCATCACTATCCTCTCCGTCTTTACTAGATTGAGAGGAATTACTACATCCAACCATTGCCAAAATAAGAACTAACACCAAAATAACGCTGTATTTTTTCCTCATTTAACATGCACCCCTTTTAAATGTAATATTTATTTAATATAAACCAAACCCAATGACTATCACCTCCTATAATCTATCAATATCTATGTAATGTATCCGCTTACATAAATGAAAAATTATTAATGGTTTGTCTATGTCATCTATAATAAAATTGTAAGATTCCTAATTTTATAATAGAATTAATTTCGTCTAAGCATCAATGGCATTACTGAACATAAGATTGGACAATTTGAACATGAAGGGAAGAAGAATCATGAAAGAATTACCAATCCGTTTTGTTACGTTCCCATTCTCTATGGAAGTGATCCCATTGCAAATGTATACCGTTGGTTCTAATCAGCAAAACACAATGATTAGACCTAAGGGTTTTTCCGCTACCCAAGTATTCATTACTCTTAGTGGTAGTGGTAAAATACGAATAAATGGAAAACAAGATATGATCGTAAAAAAACACCAGGCTTTCATCATTTTTGAAGGTGTTCCCCATGAGTATTTCCCTTTAACCGAAGAACCTTGGATTTTAGGTTTTCTCTCCATTAGGGGTGCGTCTGTTTCAACTTTGCTATCTAATTTTAAATTCAAAAATGGTGATGCTTTACATATTCACCAGGTTGAAAAATTATGGACAGTAGCTGAGGAAATATGGCAACTAGCTGAAATTAATAAACCTGAGGAATTATGGGAGATTTCTGAGCTACTCTATTCATTTTTGTTAGAATTAAGAAAACAGACAACAATTTCCGACAATGATTGTTTAAACAGTAATGAATCGAAACCATCGGAAGTTATTCTCGAGTATGTTACCACCTTTTTAAAGGAGCATTACACTCAAAGAATTCTTTTATCAGAGCTAACAAAAACGACAGGATACTCTCACCAACATTTAAATCGATTATTTCATCAATTTTATGGTTTAACCTTAAATCAATATTTGCAAAATCTTCGTATTGCCCATGCAATTGATTTAATAGAAAGAGATAAACAAATTCCGTTAAGTGAAATAGCCGAAAATATCGGTGTAGAGACAAGGTATTTTACTCGATTATTCAAAAAGGTAATGGGGATATCACCTGGAGAATTCAAGAAAATTGTCCATAACCAGTAAATAAATAAAGGCTGTTTCGCAAAGATTGTTGTTTTCCCTACCAAGTACTAATGTACACGTTTTAAGGATATCTTCGTGCTCTTTACGTTTAATTACTCTCATATCCCTTTGAACATAGCTTCATTTTGATATAAAAATTCAAAAACCGATTTTTATTCGTTCTAGAGCAACAAACTTTTAGAAAAGAGCCTAAATAAAACACCTGAAAATTTTTTATACTTGTCCTAATTGTATGTTTTAGAAATAAAAACAATGCTAATTGATTAGAAAAAATATTTCTTTTTCCTTTTGAATTATCTCTAATAATACAAAAAGCTACTTCTTCCGTTCGATAGAAGTAGCTTTTTCTATTATGAACCCTAGTCATTTTGAACGTTATCATATTCTTAAATATTACTCAGGAATATAAGGTAGATCAAGATTATTTGGCATATTAATGACATGGGTTTCTGCATAAGAAAGTAGACCTTCTTTTCCATATTCACGGCCTATTCCTGATTGTTTTACCCCACCAAATGGGAAGCGTACATCTAAACCTTGAATAGCAGCTGTATTAATCATCGTTGTTCCTGCTTGTATATGTTTAGCTACTTTTACGGCATGCTCCTGTTCTCCCCAAACAGAGCTGGTTAATCCATAAATGCTATCATTTACTAAATCAATTGCTTGCCTCTCATCATCAAAAGGTAAAATGGGCACGGTTGGTCCAAATTGCTCTTCTGTAACAATCGGATCATTAAAATCTGCACCTAAAACTACAGTTGGCTGCATGAAATATCCTTTTTCAAATAAGTCATTATCAAGAATCGTACCTAACTTGATTACTTCAGCTCCACGACTTGCGGCATCATCAATTAAACTCTGAACAAACTTAACTTGTTTTTCATTATTTACTGGACCAATCGTGACATTCTTACCAAAAGGATCTCCAACGCGAATCCATTTGTTCGCTGCCTCAATATACTTTTCAACAAATTGTTTGTAAATTGTCTTATCAACATAAACTCTCTTAGCTATCATACAAATTTGCCCAGATGTTAGAAAATTTGAAACAACAATACGACGCATTGCTTTTTCATCATTAACATCAAAGTCTTTTAAAATAATTGCAGCATCATTGCCGCCTAATTCTAAAGTCATATGTTTGATTGTTTCAGAAGCGGACTTCATAATATGTTTCGCTGTTTCTGTCCCTCCTGTAAAAGCAATCTTTGCTATTTTGGGATTTGAAGTCAATTCTACACCCACATCTGCTTCACCATGTACAAGGTTTAAAACACCTGGTGGAAATTCATTTGAGATAATTTCTATGACTTTACTTACGGCTAATGGCGCCAAGGGACTTGGTTTCACGATCATTGTATTACCAGCTAAAAGGGCAGGGGCAATCTTTATTGTTGAGAGAGAGATTGGGTAATTCCAAGGGGTGATCGCAGAAACAACGCCAATCGCATCTCTAGCGATAATGGTCTTTCCAGCATCATGTTCTTGTATATCATTCTTTAAAACCTCCTTCACGTTATCACAGGCAAATTCCATCCACATTAAGGAAACAGCTATTTCACCTTCAGAGTCATAGAGGGGTTTTCCGTGTTCACGACTAAGCAATGAAGATACTTCAGGAGCAGCTTCTTTAATTTTTTGTATCGCACGTCTCATCATTTCCACTCTAGTATCCATCGATGTTTCAGCCCAGCTTGGGAAACGTTCATGTGCTGCATCAATCGCACGAATTGTGTCCTCAACTGTATTGATAGGAGCATAACCAACAATCTCACCTGGATGTGTTGGATTTTCACGGGGTGCTTGTTTTTCTGTTTTGTATTTTTCCCCATTGATTATCGCGTCTATCACTATTTGTTTTTCTGGCATATTGAACTATTCCTTTCTATGAAAAAGTATTTCCCATATCAAAATCAACTATAAGAAGGGATTATTTATTCTATTCTTACATATTTTTCCCTACTTATTCGAACATTATCCAATGCGGTCGAGTAACTTGTTTATTTATGTTTAACCAGTCACCTGTTTGAACATTTTATTATGGTTTATAGGAGGTCAAAGGCATAACTTCTGGCTTGTAAATAACACTTTCATCCATTATTATTGTAAAGAATTTATATTCGTTATTTGTCTGAATTCTAAGGTAGTTTGATTAATTCACTTCCTATAAAATGGAAACAGTCAAGGTTTAACAACTTTGGGAACTTTTATTTTCAGGCTAGAAAAGAGAGGGATAATCTATGAAACATTCATCATCGTTAACAACCACCTTTGCTTCTATTCAGTGGCTTTTCTTTATCTTTGCCAATACAGTAGTCGTTCCAATTTCAATTGGTGCAGCATTTGATTTAAGCCCTGATATCGTGACATCAATATTACGTAATTCGTTTATTTTCACTGGAATTGCCTGCATGCTACAAGGCTGGATCGGCCATCGCTTCCCGCTAATGGAAGGTCACTCTGGACTGATGTGGGGCCTTTTACTTAATCTAGCTATATCCGCTTCATCTATGGGTATGAGCTTTTCCGAAATAGGTGGAGGGATCGCAACAGGGATTTTATTAGCTGGTGGGGTAACTCTATTAATTGGGTTATTTAACGGCATTTCATATATACAAAGACTTTTCACGCCTATGGTAATGAGTGTTTATTTATTCTTATTAACGTTTCAACTTATCTTAATCTTTTTTAAAGGGATGTTTAAATATACCGACACTGGGCAATTGGATGTAGGAGTATCTTTACTTTCTCTATTTATTGTGGCATTTGTAACAATTCTTAAAATTAAGGCTCCTGATATAATTGGAAATTTTTCAATTCTAATCGGAATAATGGTTGGCTGGGTCCTGTATGAATTATTTTTCCCAAATACAACAGAGATCAATATAGCTAGCTACCAATTCGATGTATTTCCACTAGGAGAACCTAATCTTCAATGGGGAATTATTTTCATCACCTTTTTAGCAGGGTTCATTAATTTAAGTAATGTGTTTGTTTCTATTCAAGCTGGTTCAAGGCTTTTTCAAACTAAGCCAGATAAAAGCCAATACAAAAACGCAATCGTGCTGACAGGTAGCTACTCAATTGTATCAGCAGTTTTGGGACTTGTACCTTATGCACCATTTACATCTTCAATTGGTTTTTTAGAAAGTACGCAAATGTATAAGCGTAAACCTTTTCTTATTGGCGGAGGACTCTTAACTTTGTTGGGCCTTATTCCAATTTTAGGTGCATGGCTTTCAACGATGCCAATTACGATTGGTAATGCTGTACTGTTTGTTGCCTATATCCAGCTATTTGGAACAGCTTTAACTAGTTTAAAAGGTTTTAGTTTTGACTCTAAGTCTATTTACCGTATTGGCCTTCCCGTTTTAATCGGTGTAGGTATAATGAATTTGCAAACAGATATCTTTGCTGATTTACCTATCTTCATTCGCCCTTTATTAATGAATGGTTTTATATTCGGTGTTTTATTATCAATCATTTTAGAGCTTTTAATGAATTCGAACAAAGAAACCAATACCACTACTAGATAAGATACTACCTACTAAATAGTATAGACAGCTTGTAGATCAATGGATGGTGATGGTTTTTTACTGATCTACAAGCTGTTTATCAGCAATAAAATCTACTTTAACTGTTTACTTTTAACCGATTTCTAGTAAATATCCATGCCACAACACCTATGAGCATGAAACCAAATCCTATTAATAATAAATTGAATTTATTTGTCGCTGTGGCAGGCAAGGTTTTCTCTAAGTCAGTCTCTTCTAAAACGACATCACCTGAATCTTCTTCTCCTAAATCTTCTTCTCCTGAATCTTCTTCTCCTGAACCTTCTTCTCCTGAACCTTCTTCTCCTAAACCTTCTTCTCCTGAACCTTCTTCTCCTGAACCTTCTTCTCCTGAACCTTCTTCTCCTGAACCTTCTTCTCCTGAACCTTCTTCTCCTGAACCTTCTTCTCCTGAACCTTCTTCTCCTGAACCTTCTTCTATTGAATAATTTGTAAATTCTGCTTTAGTATTGATATTTACAAGACCCACACTCATGTCACCAGCCATTTCTACTGTTCTTTCAAACATTTTCTCGTCATTAAAATAAAATGTAAAGGTATTACCAGATTTATCAACCTTTAATGTTTGTGGTTCCCTAAGATTTGTCCCTATGGGTAACGTAGCACCCTCCCAACCGAGATCTTCCTGACTATATTTCGCAAAGGTTTCTAATTGATTAATATTTATATTGAGGAATGAAGTCACAGATGTGTTTTCTTCATCCGTAATAACAATACCGTATTTTGGGTAACCTTCATTACCTTGATCTAACCATTTGATATCAGTTGATACACTGAAATCACCTGTAACAACCTGTTCTTTAAAAATCTCGGTCCAGTTATCAGCATTTCCAAGCAGACTCGTTACGTTTTCATCATCAATGATATCCCAATTTCCCGACATTGATCCATTCACTGGGGAAGCTCCCCAGCCATTAATATAGTCTGAGCCATTACCATCTGAGACACTAACGGTCATTTCTTTCGACTTTTTTCTTTTCGAATCACGAATGGTTACAGTAGTTTCACCCGGATTAACTCCTGTTATCGATACGGTTGATCCATCAATTTCATCGATTTCTATATGATCTTGTTCAGCTACCTCCCACACAAACGACTCTGGTTCAGATAGCCAATCTGGCTTTACGTTTGCTTGGATTTCAACAGACTCTCCAACTTCTAAATCTACCTGCTCTTCGCTAACAACAATTCTCTCCACTTCACTCTCGGGTGGAGCATCACGCCAGGTTGAATGTAAATGAAAGAAATCGAGTAAGACAACATCAACACTGCCACCCTTTGTATATAGTTCAATTCCGCTATTTGTCGGTTTCGTGTAAATTAGATTCGTGAAAGTAAATTCTCCTTCATTTATAAAGATTTCAACTGATGATTCATCCACAAGGCCACGAATTTTAATCTGTTTCCTCTCTGTAGGAAAGTCTGTATCAAAACGTTTTCCGAACTTAAATACGTCGCCATTGCGATCAATCAACGTATCAAGTCCTCCCTTAGATCTATCAAGAAAAACGGTTTGCTTTTTCGTATCAACCCCTACGACTGTTCCTTCCTCTTCTGATTGTCGTAGGCGAATACCAAATTCTTCAACTTCATCCCATTCGATAATTGCTTCAAATTCGTAAGTTGTTCCAGAAAAATCACTGATTTCTCGTTCTCCCTCCAGTGTAAAGGCATCAACTAAATGCTCGGTTGCACGAAGGCTCTCAATTTCACTAATTGGCTCCTGGAATAAACGAATGCTACCATCCTCAATTGTTCTTAAAGATAACTCTCGGGGAATCGACATTGAGCCCATCCAAGGTTCAGTTGGTGACTGGTATGGGTAGCGCCAGTTTGCCATCCAACCCAACCAAATGCGACGACCATCTTCCTCTTGAATATTGTTAAATGATTGAGCTGCGTAAAAATCTTGACCAAAATCTGTAATTAGGACTTTTTCAGGTGAGTTAATATTATTGAATTCATAGCCATCAAATTCCCCAATAAAATATTGTGCAGTCGAACCATCAGTTATATGATTATCACCAACACTGACATGAAGCACCCATTTTTGATTATCTTCATCACCGTCAACTGGTAAACGGAATAATTCTGGACATTCCCATACAGCAACATGTGAGCCTTGTCCATCGCCAAAGAGACTCTGATATTCCCAATCAATCAAATTATCTGAATTATAAAAGGTTACACTTTTATCGGTTGAAACAACCATGACCCATTTTTCTGTATCTTCATGCCAGAACACTTTTGGGTCGCGAAAATCCTTAATACCCGGATTTTCTATCACTGGATTTCCATCGTATCGTTTCCACGTTCGGCCGTTATCTTTACTATAGGCGATACTTTGGGCTTCGCCACCGTTTGTATTCGTGTAAATTGCTACTAATCCAGCTTCACCATCGAAAAAACCAGTTGTATCATTCCAATCTACAACGACTGTACCGGATAACGCTTGTCCTAACTCATCATGCTCTAATGCAATTGGAAGGTGCTCCCAATGTAGCATATCCTTACTGACAGCATGTGCCCACGTTCCCATTTTCTGATGGAACAAATGATATTCACCTTCGAAGTAAATGAGTCCGTTCGGATCAGCAAGTCTACCCGTAGGCGTTGAAAAATGGTATTGTGGGCGGTATTTCTCCGAATAGTAATCTGCTGAAGCAACGTCTCCTACTCCATTCATATTTGGATCCTCCTCAACTACATTTCCCATGACGTTTCTATCTAATCCTACTACGAATATCATCGCTATTACTAAAGTCAGAACATACCTTTTCTTCATCAAAAACATATAATACCTCCTATTAAATGTGGTGCTATCCTTGCTTGCTTGCATGGAAGCATTCCACCATAACTCATTGTTATTAATCTATGTTATTTTTATAACGATTTAATGTAGGCCTACCTCCTAACGAAATTATTAAACGCTTACATTAAGAGTATTAAATGGAGGTATAGACGGAGGAAAACCCGTCTATACCTTTTACCTATTTGTGATTACCTTTTCGGAATTAATAATTGCAAATGAGGGATCGCAGAAATTGCGCCCACTTTCGTACAAACAAGAGCTCCTACTTTATTACTAAATGAAATGAACGTTTTGAGCTGTTCAAAGTTCCTTATTACTTTTCTTGGATTTTCCTCTTGAGCTAATTGAAAGAGTGTTGCTCCTACAAAAGCATCTCCAGCACCAGTTGAATCGAGTGCATCAATTTTAATACTTGGAACTACTTCATGATTCTCACCATTAGATACTAATGTTCCTTCTTTTCCTAAAGTAACAGCGACTACTCCTGCACCAATTTCATGTAGAAACGCTATTCCTTCTAATGCATCATTTTTTCTAGTAATTATTTTTAATTCATCATCACTTACCTTTATAAAATCTGCCAAGACAATTCCCTGTTTTGCTAAATCAACAAAATCTTCAGTTCTTTCCTTCCATAGGTCCATTCTAAAATTAGGATCAAATGAGATAAACTTCCCTTCTTCCTTTGCAGATTTCATTAGGTTTAAATAAGTAGTTTGAAAAGGATCGTCTAATAATGCTGTAGCTGAACCAAAATGAATAATAGGAGATGTCTTTCGATTTTCTACATTAATTTCAGCTTCAGACAAGAACGCATCTGCACCACGATTAAAAATAAAATCTCTTTCCCCGTTTGCTTTTAATGATACAAATGCTATCGTTGTTCGATGATCATCATCAAGGACAAGCATCGATGTATCAACACTCAAATCATCAAGCGTTTTCTTTAGAAAATGGCCAAACGGATCATTTCCCACCTTTCCACAAAAAAGGGAACTCCCCCCTAATTTCGCTATAGCAGCACATACATTTGCAGGTGCTCCCCCGGCCTGTTTTACAAAATTCTGACCATTCATTAAACTAATATCTACATCTGTACAGAAAAAATCAATTAGCACTTCCCCAATGCAAATGATTGATGAATTCACTTAATTTCCACCTTCCTAATCGAGATCACTTCCGGATCTAAACTCACAACCATTCGTAGTCAAGAATGAAGCTCTAACCAAATACTCGATTAGAGCTTCAATGAATTACGTATTCTTTTAACGATTCCATATTGAATCTAATTCAGTTAGTGTTAAAGTTGGGACTTTAGTACTTCCTTTATTTGAAAAAAAAGTAAGTTGTTGACAGATCTCACTTGGAAATAGTAAGCTAGTAATCGCGATTTCCCCATCATTGGCAAATACCTCGATTGATGAAGTATCAATAAAGACTAGAAGTTTTATCCTATTATTATCCATCTTCAAAGGAGCTTCTTGTATTGCTGGAAAAGATGTTGAGAAGCTACTCTCTCCAGAATTATTCCGATCAACAGATAACATGTCCTTATAAACGTCATAATTAATAATTGTTTTTTCACTCTTAGAATGTTGAATGATCAAACCAAAATCAGTTGAACTTCCCTTTTCAAACTCAATACAAATCTCCATTGGATGATTAGTCGTGACTAAAGCTACTTGATTGTTCGATTCTATTGTAAATTCATCATGGAAACTAGTATCTCTTTTTATAGTACTTATTTCTGATACTGGTTTTTGAACTAAGCGAACTTCTTCTAATTTAGATATTAAAGACAACTCTCTTGGAAGTGTCATCGCACTTCGCCATTCTTTCGTTGGAACTTGATTCGCATAGCGCCAGTTGCTCATCCATCCTATGTAAATTCTCCTACCATCTTGAGAAGGGATATCAGACCAGCTTACACCTGCATAATTATCTCTACCATAATCTAACCATAAAACAGTTTCTGCATCGTTCTCATTTTCAAATATTCCCCCATCAAATTGACCAATAAAGTATTGTGTTCTTGAACCTTCTTTAAAATCGTGGTTATCACCAATACTGACTAACATGACCCATTTTTGATTGTTCCCTTCATCATCCACTGGTAGTTGAAAGAGATCAGGACATTCCCAAACACCATCATGTGAACCTTCTTTATTGCCGAATTCACTTGCAAACTCCCATTCTTTTAAGTTTGAAGATCTGTAAATTGTGACTGATTGTCCAGTTGCTAATACCATAACCCATTTATTTGACTCGCTATGCCAAAAAACTTTAGGATCACGATAATCCGTTATATTAACATCTGCAAGTACAGGATTACCTTCATACTTTACCCAGGTCCTTCCACTGTCTTTGCTATACGCTAAACTTTGCCTTTGGCGTATCCGTTCAGAATCTTGATACGTATCATTACTTGTAAATATTGCAACCAACCCTGGTTGATCATCGAAAAATCCAGATGTATTATTCCAATCAACGACAGCACTTCCTGAGAAAATCGTTCCGTGTTCATCAGGATATAATGATATAGGAAGATGTTCCCAATGAATTAGATCTTTACTAACAGCATGTCCCCAATGCATAGGACCCCAAATCGTATCAAACGGGTGGTATTGGTAAAACAAATGGTATTCATCTTTGAAAAATACCATTCCGTTAGGATCGTTCATCCATTTTTCTTTTGGTGAAAAATGAAATTGGGGGCGATACTGTTCTTTGATTTTTTGTACCATTTTTCGTTTCTCCTTTTTAGGGAAGCTTTCACCCATTAAATTTTAACTAACTAGTATGTGTGTATTCTATTTCAATCTTGCAATTTACTAATCTATTTAAGGGTACCTATGATAAACAATTCAGCCCAGGTTTATTTATATCTATCTATTGATTTTGTAGATTTCGATCATAGCCTGTTTGTTTAATTTCCAACCATTCTTGTAAGCCAAGTCGGTCTAATTCTGTTAAATATTCATCCCATTCTGTTTCTACCTTGCCACTTACCATCCACTCTGCTCTTTTTCTATTAACATAAGCAAGCAAATCTGCTTCAATCGTAGCTAGTTTATCAAGTTCTTCTATAGAAAAAAATACTTTTGGATATATATTTTCTGCTGTCATATGAGGGACCATAACCTCTTTCATTAAATCTAATCTCCAAGCAGCATCTTCAGGTTTCGTTGTAACAGTACCGTAATATTCATCTAAAATGGCTAATGGTCCGTTGATACTTGTTTTTTGCCTTAATTCAACTGGAGCTGCTCCTTCCAGCGGCAAATGCTTTAACATTTTTTCTGCTTCATTAAATTCGAAAATGTTTTGTTGTTCTTTATCCCCATAAGTACCCCAGTTGTTTTGAACTGACTGAAGGGGATCATATAATTGATCAATCCATTTCGCTGTTAATTCAAGATTTTTATTGGCACTTGTAATAACCATTCTCCCTCGATCAAAGCCCATTCCATTTGTTCTAGTTGCATTAATATGGCCACCTGGACCTGCTAGAGGAGGCATTAACTCATATTTATCATTCATACCTGTAATATTTGCTTTATCCCATGTGAAATACATACCGTAACGCTGGTCCTTTCCTTTTGCAAGAAACGTATTCCAATCATGTTCAAATGCCTCAATATCGATTAATCCCTCCTTATATAAATCAGCAAAATATGCAATCGCTTCCTTATAGCCTTCGTCAGCAGCTGTATACAATACTTCCCCCTCATTACTAACAACAGTGTGATCCCAGTTATCACCTAAACCAAAGGAGCCAAATAAGAAGGCTGGATCTTCTCCACCGTGGTTAATAATAAAAGACATTGGAATTTCATCGGCTTCCCCATTACCATTTGGATCTTGAGTTTTAAAAGCAGCTAATACTTGTTTTAACTCCTCTGTTGTTTTTGGCATTTCTAATCCTAATTTATTTAACCATTCCACATTTATCCAAGGAAAATCGTCAATTGAATGAATATTTTCTTTTCCTGTACCTAGTTCCTCTATCCATGGAAATGAATAAATATGTCCATCTGGAGCTGTAATCATCGCTTTATACTCAGGTGATGCATCTAATACCTTTTGTAAATTCGGCATATATTTCTCTATTAAATTTTCAACAGGAATAATCGCACCATCTTTTGCAAGTTTTAGTAAATCATAGTCACTGTAGCCAGCATCCATTATTGCATCTGGAAGATCACCACTCGCAACCCCTAAGTTCCTTTTTTCAACAAAGACATCGTTTGTATAGTTTTTCCATTCAATATGGACCCCGGTTTCCTCTTCTAACCGTTGATAAATTAACTTTTCATTAGGATCTTCTGGGGCTAATGGTGAACTTTGTGTAATAAACTTCAATGTAGCTTCTTCCTTTAATGGAAAGGAAATACCAGAAAGTTCATAATCCTCAGATGAGGATGTATTTTTACTACTACATCCAGAAAGTAACAAAAAGGCAACAGCAGAAGAACACACGAATTTTTTTACATTTTTCATAATAAAACCCCCTATAGTCTTGTAATCATGTACAAATCTATGTCTAATTAGGTCATTATTTTAATGAACCTACCATGACACCTTTTTCAAAGTATTTTTGGAAAAATGGATACATAATAATTAATGGAAGGCTTGAAATAACTATTGCTGAATATTTGATCATCTCGGAAACCTTTGCTAGCTCAGCCATCGCTAACTGATCACTAATCATCCCTGGTTCTGCCTGATTTTGAATTAAAATTGATCGTAATACTAACTGCAATGGATGCAAGTCAGGGTCCTCAAGGTAAATCATCGCATCAAAGTATGAATTCCATTGACCAACGAATGCATATAGCGCTAATACAAATATGATTGGCTTTGACAGCGGTAACACAATCTTGAAAAAGATAAGTAAATCCGATGCACCATCCACTTTTGCTGCTTCATGTAATTCATTTGGAATTCCTTTAAAATAAGTTCTTGCTAAAATAATATTCCAAACATTCACGGAACCTGGGAGTACAATTGCCCATACCGTGTTTAGCATTCCTAAATCCTTTACAACTAAATATGTTGGAATTAAACCACCACTAAAGAACATCGTAATCAAAAACAGTGTCATAAAGAAGTTTTTTCCGACGAAACCTTTAATTGATAATGGAAAGGCTGCAAAAACAGAAACAACAACTGTTATTATTGCAAAACCAACAGAATAAAGCATTGCATTTAGAAACCCTCTAACCATCGCATCATCTGATAAAATCCGCTTATATCCCTCAAGACTCCAATCTGAAAAGTTGAATGATAAACCTTGATTTAATAGCACTGTTGGATCCATGAATGAAGCAATTACGACATATACCAAAGGAACCAAAATGACTAAAACAGCTAAACATAAGAATATACTATTTAAATTTAGGATGATGCGATCCATGCGAGTATGTCTAATCATTTGAAAGACTCCTTTCTATTAATATAAACCTTCACCTTCATTTAACTTCTTAACGACAAAATTCACAAAAACTAGCAGGATAACGTTAATAACCGAATTAAACAGTCCAACAGCAGTGGAATATGCGTAATCACCTGCTTGTAATCCTACTTTATATACATAAGTTGGTAGAATTTCAGATGTAGGTATATTCATTGCGGTTTGCATTAAATATGCTTTTTCAAAACCTATTGCCATAATACCGCCTGCACCTAAGATCAAGAGAATCGCCATTAATGGCTTAAGTGTTGGTAAATCAATATGAATAATTCTTTGAAAAATATTTGCCCCATCAAGCGTTGCAGCGTTATGCAATTCAGGGTCTACATTTGCCAAAGCTGCAACATAGACAATCGATGCCCAACCTGCTCCCTGCCAAATACCCGATAAGATATAGATTGACCGAAAATATTCTGGTTCGGACATAAACATAACAGGTGTTCCTGTTATAAAGGCAATCATGTTATTAATTGGTCCTGTTGGTGATAGAAAAATGAATAACATCCCGACAATTACAACCACAGAAATAAAATTTGGAAGATACAAGATAAGCTGTACATTTTTCTTCATAACTGTTCTACGTACCTGATTTATCATTAACGCTAATAGGATTGGGATGGGAAAGCCAAGTATTAAACCAAACAAACTAAGTTTGAGTGTGCTCATAAAGATTGTTTCAAAGTTAGGTGATGTAAGAAAATCTGTAAAATGCTTAAGACCTACCCACTCACTACCTAAAATTCCTTTTATCGTACTAAAATCTTTAAAGGCAATAATAGCCCCATACATCGGTACATACTTAAAAAGTATCGTTAAAATAATTGCAGGGGCAATTAGCAAATATAAAAAGTAATTCTTTTTTATATACTCGAATTGACCTTTCCATTTCGATTTTGTTTGTATACTATTGTTCACCTGAACATCTGTTTCTTTTTCTACGTTTACTAATTCTTGCAATCTCTTAACCTCCCTTAATTAACAATTTTCTATAGGACTCAATATCGACAGATGAGAATCCGCTTCCCCTTTCGTTTTGCAGTTCTTTATATGATTTCTACTATAGCAAAGGCGGTAGGAAGAATATTTCAATATCTTTGGTTATAAGTATTTAAATATTTTGGGAATTTTATAACTTCTGAAATGACAAAAACCCCTAGTTAGAAAACTAGAGGTTTGCATGTAACATCTTAATCGCTCTGTATATCGGTTAAACCATTATTAATTTTTTCTACAGCTTCTTCCGCTGCAGTCCTTACATTTTCCCCGCCAATTCCAACATCCTCAAATAATTTTTTAATCGCATCACTGACAACGGGATAGGCTGGTGTTATTGGTCGGTTTTTCGAGTGTTTTTGTGCTTGTTGTACAAATATATTTTTAGGGTATTTATTAAGGTCAGGAAACTCATTTGCCACCGAATATCTCGCTGGTATATCACCTGTTACTTCTACATACTTTTTTGATCCTTCAAAACTAGTAACATATTTAATGAATTCCCACGCTTCCTCAGGATATTTTGTCTTTGACGAGATTCCAAGAGCCCATCCTCCGTTTGGTGCAACTTGACTTACTGCCCTTGGCAAGGGGGCTATCCCAAAATCTTCTCCTAATTTAAATTCCGGAAAATTCTTTTCATAGTCTACCAATGTCCAAGAACCTAACACAGTCATAGCAAGATTTCCGGAAACAAAAGGGTCTGGTGGTAACTCAACCGCTGCAACTCTATCTTTCTGATAAAGATCCTGATAAAATTGCAGTGCTTCCAAAGCCTTATCAGAATTTAAATATCCATCTGCTGTTTTTGCATCAGGACTTAAAACTTCTGCTCCGAATTGCCACAGAAGTGGTAGCTTAAAATAAGCTGGGGATTCTCCATCGTTAAACCCCTGAGCTGGGTCAATTCCAAAAATATTTTTAGAAGGATTGTTTATTTTTTTTGCAATGCTTAAAACCTCATCCCAAGTCATTGGTTCATTTGGATCTTTTGAAGGGTATGGCACACCAGCCTTTTTGAAAAGCCGCCTATTATAAAATAGTGCTACTCCAGATTCTACGATTGGAGAAAGGAAAATTTCATTTTCAAAAGTTAATCCCTCTAGGGTAGAAGAAGGTATATCCTTGATATTTCCATCGGTTCTCATGTATTGATCCATTGATAAAAGCGATCCTGAATTTGCATATAGTGCCAAGTTCGGACTGTCTATAGACATAATATCTGGTGGATTTCCTGCTACAATTTCAGTTCTCAATCTCAATTCGTAGTCACCATATGGAATAGAAACCATTTTAATGTCAAGGGATGGGTGTGACAACTCAAAAGTTGATATTAACTCATTATAAGCATTGTTTTCTGACTTTGTTCCGTAATTCCGCCAAAAAGTTAATTGTATTTTATCTTTATCAGTATTATTTCTCTCAACCCTTTCATTTTGATCGCTAGAGACTGTGAATAAAAAAGACAAAGTATATCCTGTTGCTATGATAACAATGATTAATAAAATAATGAAAGCTATCCTCTTTTTCATACGGTTCCCTTTCTTCACCAACATTTATTGGTCTATATTTAGTGATTTACGGAATTCAACAGGAGTCTGACCATAATATTTTTTAAATACTGTACTAAAATAACCCGAGTTAGAAAAACCAACTAGATAGGCTACATCGATTATTTTTAGTTGTTGATCTTTCAATAATACTTGAGCATTATTCATTCTTAAATTAATAAGATAATCACTAAAATTTTGACCGATATGATTTTTAAACATTTCAGATAAATAGGCACTATTTATATGAAACTGTTCTGATAAAGCCGTCAGCGAAATTTCATTGGCGTAATGTTTGTCCAAATAACGACGCACATTTTCGACGATTACCGATCCATTTGATGAACAACGGGATTCATGAACCTTTCTAATAATTGAGTTCGCCAAATGATTGAGCTGGTCTATGACACTGCTATGAGAATTAAGTTCCCATATCTTCTGTTGGCAATTCCATATCGCTTTATTTATGCCGATAGTGTCGGTATCGTATTTTCTTGCAAGAGAACCTAATAAAAATAAAACCCTATTAGCAACAATAGAAAAGGTCATAATAGATTGATTATTCTTTTCTCCCAGTATCAAATCCATATTATTTTTGAAAGCTTTATAATTCACATTTTCAATAGAGTTAATTAATTTTTTCTCAGAATCAGGCGAAAAATTATGCATGGCTTTGTTTACTGGCCCTTCTATAACCTGTGAATGTGAGCCCAACTGACTTTGACTCCAAGAAAGTAAAGCCGATATATAACCATTCTTAAATTCTGTAAGACCAGTAACAACATTACCGATCCCTATTACTGTTTCTAAATCCATGAATTCTTTTACATATCGCTGCACATCTTTTACTAAGTAGGATGGATGAATGAACTGTTCAGAATCCACACGATGAATGATAAAGTGCATCATATTTGCATAACTTGCGTCATAAAATGTGTACGTTCCTTCATGCCGTTTTGATATTTCCCTGCACATCATCCTAAAAGGGAGCCAAAGTTCCTTTAATTGATTTGGATAAGCATCCGATCCTCTAATTTCCACCGTCACAAACTGAACCTGTATGTTTTTGTTAGTGAAATCCTCCAACCGTAACTGGTGCAGTCTCTCAATAGCCATATTGAGTTCAGACCATTCTTCTTTCACCAAATGCAGTAAGTACTGTTCTCGCATTTCTTCTAACTGACTGTGAACAAGCTGACTCATCCGATCTGATTCAATTTGATTCTTCTTTTCTACCTCAATTTCAGTCCGAACTCTTTTTAAAACGTCAACTAATTCATCAGGAGCTACAGGTTTTAATAAATAGTCTTTAACCCCTTCTATCATAGAGGACCTTACATATTCATAATCCGAATAACCTGATAAAACGATGACTTTTACATTTGAATGTTCAATATGACACCGCTTAACAAATTCCATGCCATCCATGATCGGCATTCTCACGTCTGTAATAACAATATCTATCTCAATTTTCTTTAATATATCAAGAGCTTCTTGTCCATTTGAAGCCTCTTCAACAATATGGAAACCTTCTTCTTCCCACTCAACTTTCATTCGTAGCCCTTTACGAATTTGGATCTCATCATCTGTGATCATTACCTTCATCATGTATATCCCCCTTAGTAACTTTTATACACAATGTAATCCTTGTGCCTACTTTCATTTCTGAATGTATATCATATGAAAATTTCGGACCATAATATAACTTCAGACGGCCAAGCACATTTTTCAGACCAATGCTGTTCCCAAAACTATTCAATACATTATTTGTTTCATTATTTTTCTCTGTATTCAATAGGTCTGAAATGATTTCATTAGACATACCCACTCCATTATCTTCGACTACTATATAGATTTGATCTTTTCTCTTCTCTGTCTTGATTTTTATTGCAGCATATTTATTTTCTATGAAACTATATTTAACTGCGTTTTCAACGAGTGGCTGTATGATAAACTTAATAATTGGAAGGTCTTTTGTTTCCGGATCCTCATCAATTTCAATAGAGATTGCGTCTTCATATCTTACTTTTAAAATATCAGTAAAATTCTTTATATAATTAATTTCTTCACCTAATTTGACAACATCACTATGAGTATTAAGAGAATACCTCATCATACGCCCTAAATAAATACTTACATTCATTACCTCTTTATTTTTCCCTTGGACTGCTAGTCCCCCGATTATTTCTAGGGTATTATTCATAAAATGCGGATTAATTTGTAATAACAATGCTTTGTATTCTGCATCTTTTCTTCGTATATTTGCCTCATACTCTGTTTCAATTAAATGGTTTAATCGATCAATTGTATGATCGAAAACTTTTATTAAATAACCAACTTCATGATTATTTGATTTAATTGAAGGTATAAAACGCTTTGCTCCTAAAAAATCTCCACTTTCAATAAAGCCCATTGCTCTAGTTAGCTTTTCAAGAGGACTTACGATATTTGAAGAAAGTAAATAAGATACGACAATTGTTAATAAGAAAATGAATGCACATGTTATGAACAAGTTCTTTTGCAATTGATCAATTTTTGAGAATAACTCAGACTTAGTAATTTCAGTAAATAAAACCCAATCTCCAATTTTTAACTTTTGAAAAAAAACAAGGTAATCCTCACCATTATAGTCAATTTCTATTAAACCTTTATCATGTTTTCCCTGCGGTATTATATCTAAGCTTTGATTTAGTACATATTTTGGAGTCTGCACCTGCCCCGGCAGTACGTTTTCTCCCTCACTATTTAATAAATACACTCGACCATTGTCCCCGAGCTTGATTTTACTTAATGCTGTTTCTAGCAACGAAGAAGGAAAATTAACCTTAATAATTCCTGATAATTCTAATGTATACATATCAAAAAGAGGAATTAGATAACTATTTATCATACTCTCCCGCATATATTGGTGCTGCTGATAAGCATCTATATGTTTTTTTACCCATCGTTGATCATTATTTGAAAAATCCTTGAACCACTCCATATTCTTTAAAGAAGGATTATTCCCCCAAGTACCAGTACCATCATCGTCATTGAGAAACACAGAAATTGACATTGAATTTGAGTTGTTAATCATCATTGATGATAACTGCATTTTAAGTTGATTTTTCATTAATAAACGCTGATCCCTTGTAGCTCCCGATTGCCCTTCCTCTACCTTTAACCACTGTTGGGTTGTTTGATTTACAAGTACCTGTTTCCCAAGATCCTCTGCTTGTCTGGTAATTGAATCAATATATAGTGAATACTGATCCATCATTTCAACAGTAGAATTCTTAGTTTGTTCTTCCATAATCGACGTAAACCAACTTGGAATAATGATCGACAAAAGTAGGAATGGAATTGTTAACAATAACGTGAAAATAATAAAAATTCGATTACGCAAAGAAAAAAACATATAGTCTCCCGCCTTCAAGAAAACCCTTACATTCTAATAAACTAACTATTAATATATCACATAAACTTGATGTGAAAGATTTTACCACAAAACAAATAAATATTACATAAAATCCATTAATTAATAGACTCTATTCATAATTACCGGGCTATTTATTATAAAAAGGGAACACCTATGGAGTGATAATTGGAATTAAAGAGAAACGGAATAGATAGGATAAATTTTGACTGGAACAACTGTCCATTATCAACAATTACATCAGTCTGTAAAAGCACCAGAAGAAGAGTTTCCCCTATCTCCTTATCTATCAATAAAAAATGAAAGCAATTGAGTCGTTCTATAATGAACGAGCACAAATCACAAATGGAATAACCTTATCACAATTGCTATTCAAAAGTATAAAATATAAAAAAGCCGATTATTCTGAACTGAACTGCACTCCAATTGTTAGACAGATCTTACAATTGGGGTGCAGTTCATTCTTTGAATAGAGTAGTCGGCTTCATTTTTCTAATGATGTATCTTTTCGACCCAAACATAACATTAATATTTTGCTAATTTAGACCTTCCTTATAGTAAAGAACTTCGTTAATAGCCATGGTCCTTGGGGGAATCCTAGAGTTAATTGCCAAGCTCCAATTGATTGTAATCCATACTGTCGAACTAACATCATCTTAGCACTCATGCTCCTGACATCTTCAAACCACACTTCATGTTGTCCTTGCTGATCACGATACCGAAAAAAGGGAGATTGATATTCCTCTGAATATTGTATAGGAGACTGGTATCGCATTGCTGTTTTAATTGAATTCTCATTTGAAATAGCGGGTGCAATATCACCTGGTCTATGTGGAACGATCCAATCATATCCGTATAAAGGTACGCCAAGTATTATTTTTCTTCGTGGAACTTGATTGATAGAAAATTCTATTGTTTTTCTTACCTCAGTTATCGGAGCAACAGGTCCAGGTTCACTCCCAGCATGATGCCAATCATATGCCATGATAAACATAAAATTGACCACCGAACCAATACCTCCAAAATCATATCCTTTTAACCAAGGAATATCCTCGCTCGTTTTTGCTGGTACCGCTACCGTCAAAACGTATCCTGCTGGTTTAAAACGATCCCTTAATTGCCGCAAAAAACCTGTATATAGATCTCGATCTTCTTCCCTTACACGTTCAAAATCAATATTTACTCCACCATATCCTTTTCTAGCTACTAGATAATAGATATTATTGACTAAATTTGTTCTTGATGTGGGGTTATTTAGTACTTGCTTAACAAGGTCTGAACTAAATCCTTCTGAAGTCAAATTAGTAATGGTAACAAGTGGTGTTACTCGGTTCCTCCAAGTCGTTTCAATCGCAACCAAATCGTTTAGATCGTTGACAATATCTCCATTCGCTGCAAAGTGGTAATCAAACATTGCAATGGAAGATGCATATGGAGCGAAATCATTGATTAAGGTACGGTCACGTTCTGGACTTTGAACGACATAATAAGTCAACGTCCCTGCTATATAATTCGAGATGTCAGGGATACTTAATTTCATTCCTGGTTGTAAATTATTTAGATTAAGTGGAGAATTTGACGTTCGTAATTGTTCTACGGAAACATATGCTTTTCTAGCAATCATGGTGAGTGAGTCACCTGGTTGAACCGTATACACATAAAGGGGGATAAGAAGCGATTGACCCGGAACAATGTTCGTTTCCACGAGTCCATTGACGCTTCGCAGTAAATCGACAGATGTATCATACCTTTTACTAATTGAAAACAGAGTATCACCAGTTTGAACGGTGTGTGTGAACATATATTTGAACCTCCATATATTCATTATCCATTTAGTTAAAATATGTAGCTTCTTAAGTTTTAAAAATAACATTCTTATTACCATTAATATTAAGTTACACATCAATAAATGCTTTTTAGTTGAATCGTTCAAAGGTTTAAGGTGAAAAAAAGATCCATGCTATGCATGAATCTTTGGGATCGTTTATTGCTATATGGTTTCAAAAAGAAACTATTTTCTTAACTCTACACGGCGAATTTTCCCAGAATCTGTTTTAGGAAGTGCCTCGATAAACTCGATGATTCGAGGATACTTATACGGAGCTGTTAAGTTTTTTGCAAATTGTTGGAGTTCCTTTTTCAGTTCATCTGTATGAGCAACTCCATCTTTTAATACAACAAAAGCTTTGACAACATTTCCCCTAATAGGATCTGGTGAGGCAACAACTGCGCATTCTTTAACTGATCGATGTTTTGTCAGAGCATCTTCAACTTCGAATGGCCCAATTGTATAACCTGAGCTAATAATGACATCATCATTTCTGCCTTGGAACCAAAAATAATTATCTTTATCCCTTGATGCTCGATCACCCGTTAAAAAGTAATCACCTAAGTAGGCATTTTTCGTCTTTTCAGTATCCTTATAATAGAGTTCAAAAAGAGCAGGGAAATCTTTTCGAATGGCTATTGTTCCTACTTCATTTATAGGAACTGGTAAACCATTTTCGTCCACAATCTCGATATATTCTTTTAACAAAGGTTGACCCATAGATCCGACCTTTTCATCATTCACATTTAAATTAGCAATTAAAAGCGTACTTTCAGTCTGTCCATAACCATCGCGGATTTTTATGTCAAAATGTTGTTTAAATACATCAATAACTTCCCTGTTTAATGCTTCTCCCGCAGAGACTGCTGTATGTAATTTTGAGAGACCAAACGTTGAAATATCATCTGATTTTGCCATCATTCGATATTCTGTAGGCGTACAACACAAGACATTAACTTGATTATCCTGAAGAAGCTGCAAGTTTTTATGTGGATGGAATCTTCCATTATAGACAAACCCTGTTGCTCCTGAACCTAATATTGAAAGAAACGGACTCCATACCCACTTTTGCCATCCAGGTGCTGCAGTAGCCCAAACAATATCTTGCTCACTGATATTAAGCCATTTTGGAGCAGCTATTCGTAAGTGTGCATATCCCCAGCCATGACTATGTGCAACCCCTTTTGGAAGACCAGTTGTTCCAGATGTATATGCAAGAAAAGCATAATCACTTTTAAGTGTATCCTCATTATTATATGTATCTTCCTCTTCTGACATAAGATTTTCCATTGAAATCCAGTCTGGGACTTCTGCTCCAAAAGCAATCTTGAATTTCAAAAAAGGTGTCTCTTCTTTTATTGATTCAAATTCTGATACATATGGATGATAGGATATAACTGCTTTAGCCTCTGAGTGGTTTATACGATAACCTAAATCCTTTGCTCTAAGCAGCTCAGAGGAAGGACTAATAATAACACCCATCTTTAAACATGCTAAGTATATGACATACGATTCAATAAGCCTTGTGGTCATTACGACAACTCGGTCTCCCTTTGACAATCCTAAATTACCCAAACCATTCGCAAGCTTATTTGCCCTTTTAATTAACTCAGAATAAGAAATAGTCTTTTGTTCACCTTGCTCATTTTCCCAAATCAACGCAGTTTTCTGAGAAAAATGTTTATCAATTTCATTAGCAATATTATAGTGTTCAGGTGCAATTAATGTATTCAAGTCCATGCTTATCATCCTCTATTCTTTATTTACCTTAGATTTGTAAAATTATATAAAAAGGTTCACTCTCTTTTTGCTAATCCTTTTTAAAAACCAGTTCCAACATATACTATGTATTCTTCCATTGAAGGATCGAAATTCATTAATACTCTATGCTTTATTTTAGTCAAAGACCTTCTTTCACTTAACTCTGTATAAAATTCCTAGTTTTACTACCATTAGGAGTAAGAGTAAGTCCCTACCTCCACTCCTAATGGTAGTAACCTTCATACACCTGCTAATCCGCGAAAGTATATGATCAGTAAGCCACTCTATATAAAAATCAGATCTTTATATTATAACTAACAATAATCACGATTGCACATTTTTCAACCTAGGAAATTGATTGTCCCAACATCTAATGCCTTTGCCTTGTTTATTCTCAATTAATAGCTTAAAACGAAATTGACATCGAGTCATTTATGTACCGAGCATTTACTAATTGTTCTTTATAATAGGCTCTTTTTTTAAAAAGTTTGTTGCTCTAGTACGAATAAAAATCGGATTTTGAATTTTAAATTGAAGCTATCTCCAGAGGGATATTAGAGTAATTTAGCGAAAAGAGCACGAAGATATAGTTAAAACGTGTACAGTAGTACTTTGTACGGAAAACAACAATCTTTGCGAAAACAGCCTTATAATAAAAGCCGACTAAAAACATATTTAATGATCTTTTAGTCAGCCACATTTTATTTATTTCAAAAAGTTATTTCCAATAATTCTCTTATATACTATTTTTCAGTAGTAGAAAATGTCCTGAAATAGGTTTCTGATTAGTTATCTAATCCCTTCCAAACTTGCTCATATACTTTTTTCAAGGGGACCTTATGGTCCTTAGCAATACGTTTACATTCTTCAAACTCTGGAGAACGTTGAATAACTTGTCCCTCAAAATATCCTTCTTTCACTGTTACCGGTCCCCATTCAGTTGAAACAGTTCTAAAAGATCTTTCTGCTCGATAAACGGTAATCGGATAATAACGTATACCAAGTGTCGTTGTTTCATTAAGTACTATTTCTTTCATTATATGTAGATTTTTACGGGAACAGAGTAATTGCAGTAATACTCCAGGTCTATTTTTTTTCATATAAATTGGTGTATAGAATACATCGTTTGCGCCAGATTCGAAAAGCAAATCCATCACATATCCAAGCCATTCCCCTGATATATCATCAAGATTCACTTCCATTTTAACCATCTGATCATCAATATGTTCTTTATTAGGAGGATGATATGTAACCACCTTGTAAACTCCTTTCAAATTACCTTTTGATACCATATAGGTAGGGATTTAAAGGTTCTTTATCTATTATTTCTTCAGAAGGTTTAGTTTCGTTTTTCCCCAATTACTACTCGGAGCACATTTGGTCGGTCTTTAAATGTTTTCGTACCAGCACCGTAGCCGATTGTTTTTACTTTCATTGATGGGAAAGTGATAAACTCTTCTACAAGTACTGCAATAATTGCTGCTCCTGTTGGTGTGGTTAATTCAAATTTCACATCACTTTGTTCAATAGGTATCCCTTTTAATATTTCTAATGTGGCAGGTGCAGGGATTGGATAGATACCATGATCGATATGAATTTTCCCGCTACCTACTGGGATTGCTGATGATACTACTTTCTTTATCTCTAATTGATGAATTAATATCGCAGCTCCGACGATATCAATAATTGAATCAACCGCTCCCACTTCATGAAAATGGACATTTTCTAAAGGTAAACCATGAATATGACCTTCAGCTTCACCTATCTTTTTAAAGATTTTTAACGATGTTTCCTTTACTTCCTCTGAAAAGCCAGCTAACTCTATTAATTTCACAATATCGCGGTAAGCACGGTGATTATGGTGATGTTCGTGTTCATGTTGGTGTCCATGCTCATGATGATGTTCGTGATTATGGTGGTGGTTATTGTCATGATGATGAACATGATCGTGCTGGTGGTCTTGCTCATGCTCATGTACGTGTTCAGTTTGATGGTCATTATCTGTTAACAAAACATCAAATTTTGTACTTGTGATTCCATTTTTAACAATTTTATTCCATCTTAATTCATACTCTTCTTCAATGTTCAATTTCTTTAATTCTTCAACTAAAAAGTGCGGATCTGCCCCTGCATCGATAAGAGCTCCGATGACCATATCTCCGCTTATTCCTGAAAAGCAATCAAAATATAGTGTCTTCATCACTTAATAGCCCCTTTATTTGCTAAGTTATTAATTAATACAGCGTTATAGGCAGCTCCAAATCCATTATCAATATTTACGACACTTATACCCGAAGCACATGAGTTTAACATCGTCAGTAATGCTGACAATCCATTAAAATTCGCTCCATATCCAACACTTGTCGGAACAGCAATAATTGGATGTGAGACTAGGCCTCCAACAACACTCGGTAGAGCCCCTTCCATACCAGCTACAATTACTGAAACAGTAGCATTTTGGATTTCTTCAATATTATCTAGCAATCGATGAAGACCAGCGACACCGACATCATAAATACGTCGAACCTCACAACCTAATGCTTCTGCTGTAACAGCTGCTTCTTCTGCTACCTTTAAATCCGAAGTTCCTGCACAAACAACCGCAATATATCCTTGACTTTTTTCAGCACTCTTTAAATTATCCTTCCAAAATAGGATCTGTGCAGTTTCATTATAAATAAATTCAGGATTTTCGTTGAGTATATACTCGGCTTTTACTTTTGAAATACGTGTGACTAGGACATCATTATCTTTTGCTCTTATCGCCTTAATAATCGAAAGAATTTGTTCTTCCGTCTTGCCTTCACCATAGATAATTTCAGGAAAACCTTGACGATTTTTTCGATGATGGTCTACTTTCGCAAACCCTAAATTTTCGTAGGTTGCTAGTTTCTCTTTTGCTTCAGCAACACTTAATTGACCTTTTTGGACTTGATCGAGAATCTCTTCCAACATTGTTTTTCACTCACCTTAATCAATCATGTTTGTTCCGTAATATTTCTTATATTATCGCTTAATAATGAATCCAAAATATTTAGTCAGATCCTTAGCGGCTGTCCATACTTTCCATAGACGCTTGAATAAATTTGATGATTTTTTTCATAAGGCGTCACAACATTCCCAATGGGATATTATTTTTAATATCCTAAAGGAGTGATCCCTTTCTAAAGCAACTAAAGCTGACCAAGTAGCACCTCGCTGCACTTTGATGATTTCTTACACATAAACTCCTTTTCCAAAACATCTGCAAACTGAAGATCTAGATAAATCATTAGAAAAGGCCTTGGAGAAATCCCAAAGCCTAATTCTTTTACGAAAGAACCTTATTCATACTACCGCTCTTGTACCCTATTAAATCTAATGTAATATATTTATAGCCATAATTTAAAAGTTCTTTTGATATTAACTGATGATTCTCTAACACTATTTTCATATCGTTTGGTTCAACTTCAATTCTAGCCATTTCTTGATGTGTTCGAACTCGTACTTGACGAATGTTAAGTGTTTTTAAATAAGCTTCTGCTCTCTCTACCTTTGTTAGCTTTTCTATGGTTATTTTTTCTCCATAAGCAATTCTTGAGGATAAACAAGCAAAAGATGGTTTGTTCCATGTCGGTAAGTCAAATTCACGGGATAGCTCTCTAATTTCGTCTTTAAATAAATTGGCATCTTGAAGCGGACCGTGAATGCCCATCTCCTTAGCTGCTTTCATTCCTGGACGGAATTCATTCAGATCATCAGCAATAACTCCGTAAACTATATTATTAAATCCTTGCTTTTCCATTACAGGAAGTAGATGCTCGAATAAACTACTTTTACAAAAGTAACAGCGATTTCGATCGTTCTCTGTATAACCTGGAATCGCCAATTCAGATGTTTCAATTACATGGTGATTCACTCCAATGATCTTTGCCAATTCTTTTGCCTCTTTAAGTTCACTTGATGGATATGTTTCAGAATCCGCTGTTACTGCTAAAACTCGATCTGTACCTAATGTATCTACAGCTACCTTTAATAAAAATGTACTATCTACTCCGCCGGAGAAAGCGACAACGACTGAGTTCATTTCTCGGAGAATCGACACTAACATCAAATATTTTTCCTTCATCATTGTCTTCTCCTTTCTTAAAAATCTATTTATATATCTCTTCCATAATAAATCAATAATATAAATATACTTTCTCTAGTATCTAAATTTATAATATTAATAAATCTATTATTTCTATAATTGATTTAGATGATCATACTTCCAAAGTCACCGTCTACACGAATCATCGTTCCAGTTACAAAGCTTGAAGCATTGTTCGAAGCTAACCAAACAGCCGAACCTTGAAATTCATCTGGATTGCCGAATCGATTGGTGTATGGTTCATAATTGAGGCAGTTCTTTCTTCACTTAAAATTTTTCGGTTTTGTTCAGCTGGGAAGAAGCCAGGTACGATCGCATTTACACGAATACCATGTTGAGCAAATTCGCGCGCTAAATACTGTGTCATACTATTAACACCTGCTTTTGAAACTGAATAAGTAAATACTTTTGACAATGGTGTTGTTGAAGAAACGGATGATATGTTTATTATACTTCCTTTTCTTTCCTGCTCAATCATTTTCTTTGCGAATATTTGGCAAGTAATCATCATCCCTTTTAAATTTACATCCATAATGTCATCCCATTCATCCTCACCTAGTTCAAAAAACGATGTTGTACTGTTTTTTCCCGGGCATTAAGAAGAATGTCAAAACCACCTGACCACTCCTCAATTTCTTTAGCAGCATTTTCTAATGATGTACGTGTACTAACATCTGCTTGAAACGCTTTTGCAATACCACCAGTCTCTTCAATCTCTTTTACAACTTTATTTGCTTTTTCAAGGTTTCGGCCCACAATGGCAATTTCCGCACCATATGCTGCCATTCCTTTCGCAATTGATGATCCTAATACACTATTACCACCGATTGCAACAGCTGTTTATCCTGTTAAATCAAATAAATTATTCACTTTTATATCCCCCTTGTAATCAATGTAGTAATTACCTCTTTTCTAAAAGAATACTCATAGAATAATAGTGAATTCGACATCCTAAGATAATTTTTTATTAAGTTAGATTCCCAGTTTCATCAAATAAAAGTTCATAAAGGTCGGAGCTTTGTTCCATTTGTGGGTGTTTAGTTATATGGTCAAGCAATGCTTCAGACACTTCAATTTCAGCTATTTCTAATGTATTTTTAATACGAACCATTTTTACCTTTGTAAAATCTAAGATATTGCATGTTTTAATCGCTGCCTTTATCGCCTCTCTGTCATTAGGTAGAGTTGTTGCAATTTTAGTAGGCGCACAAACTGTTGAAGTTAAGCCATTTGCATAGGTAACTTCTCGATCCATTTTGTCTACTAAGCGTTGTGTCGTAAAGTCTGCGGTTCCCACACCATTGGCATTACCTTCTGATTGTGGAGTGAGATCGAGGACAACCATCTTATTTACTTCTGGTCCACCCTTTGCGTAGGGGGTTGGATATCGTCCTGTAATATTTGGATCCATTCCGTCACCACTTATGTTTTTTCCAATCTCATCGATCACAAGCACATCTAGTTGGTCAAAGAAAAGTTTTGGCAATAGTTGTTTAGCTAATGCTTGCAGTGCTGGTTCTTTTTCTTCAATATCTTCTGCCGCTAATACCTCTACTCTGACAACTTTATCAAATGCATTCTCTAGAGTTGCTACTCCAAATAAAATTGGTGTTTTTTCCATCATCATCTTAGCCATAGCCGGCACATTTTCTGCCATATATTTAAATCCTAATTGGTGGGTTGCTTCAGCACCTTTTTGCTTTCCTAAGCCAATGCTGATCATTTTCATTACACCACTTTCAACCGGCCCACGAAATGCTGTATGTGGTTTTATTCGATTGATGACAACGATTCCATCAGCTTGTGAAGCATATTTATCAATATAGACAGGTAAACCATTCGGTAATTCTCCAAGCTTGATCACTTCCATGGATGAGCGAATTTCTGCTTTTACGCTTTCTTCTGTTACACCAAGATGCGCCAACACTTCACGCTGTCCTTCAGCAGTAGCGCCTCCATGGCTTCCCATACTAGGAACAATAAATGGCTTTGCCCCTAAATCTTTTAAAAACTGCACAGTTGATGCTGTTATTTCTACAAGACGATCCATTCCCCTACTACCAACAGCAAGAGCAATTTCCATACCTGGCTTAACCTTTTTTTGAATAGAATCTAACTGTAATTTCTCTTTTATTTCTAGTTCGAGATTTTCTATTTTTGTATCATCAAATTGCTGTTTTACTTTTGCCATTTTTGGCAACGGAATATCTTTTAATAAATTCTCTAGTATGCCCATTAATTATTCTTCACTCCTTAAATGTGTGATCCTAACGTTCTGAAAAATACTTTTTAGCATTGTTAAATCCAATATTTTTAACCATTTCTTTGTTTATTACCCAGTTTCTACTTATTATCTACTTTCCAATCTCATTATGTAAACCCTTTCATATCTTATTATAATTTGTTCTATAATTGTATTATTAATGATTACTAGTTTATTATATTTAATTTGTTTACAAAACAAATTAAATATCTAATTGTAGACTATCATTTCCCATTTCAGGGACTTATTAGGCAGCCCGATACAGAATAATGACCTGTTACCTTGCTAGAATAATCAAACCGTTCTGTTCTACGTCACGGAATGGTTTGATTATTTATTATTTTAGAGAGAAAGGACCACTTCTTCAACTGAAATGGACCTTTCTCTCTTGTTAACACTACCTATTTTATGATTGATTCTCTTCCTTTTTCTCAATTGAAAGTAAATAAGCTATACCTCCAGATAATAGTGCACCACCAATTGCTATTAAGAACCGAATTGGAAGTGATACAGCTGTATGGTCCTTAGCCAATACCAATAAGGCAATGACACCTACAAAGATCATTATACTTATAATCATTGTGTATCGTTTTTTCATCTTGCACATCCTTACTTATCAATCTACTTTTTATATTTTAACATAATCATAAATTTTATATTGAAAATAATGTCACGTTTTATGCCTCATCTTAATGAAAATTAATTTCAAAGATAAAATCCTCCATTCCCTAAAGAGGGGAAATCAAGGGAAAATAACATTATTGCACTTTAAATTTATTAATTTCCGTATTCAATTCACCTGCCAATTTGTATAAATCCTTAGAGGATTGTGCCATTATTTCTGTCAAGGCAAGTTGCTCTTGACCGGCCAACGATATACTGTACTTGTAGCAAATTCTTTTGCTTTTAACGCCATATTATGAGTTTGATTAGCAATTCCTTTTGACTTTTGTTAATTGTTTCAATCCCTAATGCAGTATTTTTAAAACTAGTAACGATTTCCTTGTATGTCATTCTAATTTTGCTGAATGTATTCTCTGTTATTTTCAGTGCTTCTTTTTGTTCGTCCATGAGTATTGTTGCTTTATTAATATTAGATACTGCTAAATTTGTTTTCGCTGTAATATTGCTAATGATATGTGTTATTTTTTAATACAATGAAAAAATAGTGGATCAGCACTCTCTAATAATCAATTCTTACAGTATTTTTAAACTTATTTTGAAGGCGTTTTTAAATTTCCGCCGTTCTGGATATCAACATCAATGTTCATATGAATGGTTAATTGAGGATAATATTCAGATCGCCAATTCTTTAATTTATTTCTGGGAATTTGATTTCTGAAGTACTGGCCAATCCCCATAATATCTGATTCACTTGTCTGGAGTTTAGAAAACATAGCATCGAATCTCTTTAAAAGTAATGCATTTACTTCTTTTTTTATTTGCTCTTCCGAAGGGTTTCCATTTGTCTCCAAAATCATAACCTTTAGTTTAATTTCTGGATAAAAATAAGGCTTGTCATTGATGAATTTTCTTTTATGTTTCATCTTATTACTAAGTATCATTACACTTGCGTCGTCCAATACCTCAATTTTCCCTCGAGAACTCTCATCATTAAATGCGTTGTAAAGTAAAGTTTCATCCGCGTTTATTTCTTCAACCATCTTGCCATTTTTCATCAGGGCTGAACCGACTTGTTGGACTTTCGTTGTATCTCCACGTTTTATCATAGGAACTGCCACATCCTTTGTATACGAATGAATACTTCGGTAGACTTGCCAAACTCTTGTTAATGCAATTTGGGGATCCCAACCCGCATTTTTCTCGAAAAAATCTAATAATATAGTCCCTTCCGTTCCAGTCAATTGATCCATACTTGAAAAAAAATCATCAATATTGTCATCACATATAGCAAACATAGCTTTCGAAGGTACTTCTCTTGATCTCATAAACCCTGAGATAAGATCTTCTAATCCATCCTCAGCTAATTTCCGATCCACAATAATCACCTTGACATGTAGCAAATCAACAGAACTTTCCATATTTGCACTAATATTATCAATGATTTGATTGATAGTTTTCCCTTTACCAATTACTACCTTGGTTTTTATTTCTCCGTTGGAAGGTTGAGGTATTTTCAAAAAAACCTTAAATTCTTCATTAACCTTAGTGACCCCAAGTACTATTGGCATTAACCTATGATTTATATCCTTATTCTCCCAACAACCACATAAGATACAAGTCAAGAAGACTATGAAAATAAAGATTGCCACTCGTTTATGCATCCTGATTATCCCCCTTCCTACTTGACATAAATCCAAGGCAGTAAATCGAAATTGGTATTGTAATTATCACATAGAGCCTTAAAATAGTGTTCCATTTAAAAAGTTGTTCTATATCACTCCAGTTTGGAATGAACAAACAAATGATGAAAATGAAGGATGATAATAGCAAAACAAGATACATCGGTTTAATAGAGGGAAAGAACTTGTTTACAATTCTTTCTGATTTCCATAGTACTAATGATAAAAATAGAATAATAAAGGTAATTAAACTTAATAAAAAAAACATGGTCACACGATCAAACATTAACCAAGTTATATTGATTCCATCTAAAACCATAACAAATGGGAATACAAATGTTGATGTGGTAGCTTGTCCAAATGTAAGGAGTGGTATATAGACTGACAGAATAAAGCAGGGAATAATTACGATAAATGCAACCCACATTTTTTTTCTCTGATAGGAGAGGTATGGTTGTACAAATCCAAGATATAGAAAACCACCACCAATAGCAAAAAAGCTCTTGAAATAGGATTGTTCCTTGATAAAAGAAAAATCTTTATTCCAAATAGGATATACATAGTGCCAATCTACATTTTGAAATGCTACTGAAAAAATAAAAATAATTAATGGTAAGAATAAAAATGAAATTAAAAAACCCGTCCTAAATATTGCTTCCACTCCCTTTATCGCTAGATAACTTGAAATGGAAAGTAATAAAGCTATTATCGCCCAAAGAGGAGTCTTGGATAAAAATACAATGACAATAACTTCAGAATATGCTCGTACAGTAATAATGGTGACCATTATTAAATAAAGAAATATCGGTAATAAAAAAAGAAGAGAATAAACCTTACCTGCATGTGAGTAGATTGTAATAATATTTTTACCTGGGAAAAAGCTAAGCCCCTTCATATATAGAGTAACAATGAAAATATGAATGATAATCCCTATCATAATTGGAATCCAGTGACCTTCAGTGGTACTTTCGAATATATTTGTCGGGTACAAAAAGAAAATAAGACCCATGTGAGTTAGAATGTACATTAATACAATCTGCCAACTTTTATCCACTTTAGATATCACCCCTTTGAAATTTTTAAGTTTAGGTAAGGTACTCCTAAGGAATTAATACTTGCAAGATATGCACAAATAAAAAATAAGCCTACTAATATACCTAGTACCCCATATATTGATGCTAAAATTAAGATAATATACTTTAAAAGGCGAATGGATATCAAATTATGAAACCCAACAATACTAGAATTCGCAATGGTCGTAGCTGCTAAAATAATGATAAGTAGATTACTTACTAACTTCGCTTCAACAACAGCTTGCCCAAGTATAATTCCCCCTACCATTGTAATTGTGGGTCCGATACTTTTCGGTAGTCTCACAATAGCCTCCATGACTAATTCTAGAGTAATTAGCATTAAAAGCATTTCCACAAGTGCAGGGTATGGCACACCTTCACGACTTTGGGCAATTGATAATGCTATTTCAATACGCAAAACCTCCGGATTAATTGCAACTAGAGCTACATATAACCCTGGTGCAATTAAAGCTATTAAAATGCCAATTATCCGGAGGAATCTTAGTGAGACCATTAGTGGAATGGGTAAATTTCTATCATTTTCAAGAATGATCATGTCCCAAAACACACTTGGAAGAATTAGAGCAAATGGAAAACCATCCATAAACAATATTACTCTTCCTTTGAAGATTGACTGGGTAGCTTCTTGAGGAATTTCAGTTGTATTAATTCGTGATATCAGACTCCAAGGCGTTAATCCCAACATTTTTGTTACATCTTGTATATTATCTAAATCCTTTTCAAGATTCCTTTCAATAAGATCTTTGATTTTTTGTACCAGTTTTTCATCTATATGATTTTCATAAAAAAGGAGGGAAAGCATCTTTTTTTGTTCGGTTCCAACTGTATAATTTTTAACTCGCAACTTATCAGATAGAATTTGTTTTCTAACGATTCCTATATTTATATTTAACTCCTCATTAAAGGAATTTAAAGGACCTTGTAAAATATTTTCATTAGTCGGTTGCTCAATTGATCTTTTGAGTGGTATTAAAATCGGATCGATGCTAATTACATATTCCTTTTCTTCATTGAAGTAAACAATCAGCTTTCCTTCTAATATTAATGAAATAATTTCCTTTGCTTCTGTTTTTTTCTCCCCAATATTATTTAATTGCTGATGTAATCTCTTATTGGTCATACTCCCAACTAAAATTTGTTCGTCAATAAATTGCATCGATTTTTGCAAGGCAACGAGACTCTTAAGTCCAATTAAGACAACTAAAATTTCATTAAAATGTTGTTCAATGATAAAAAAATCATCATCTTCCCCAATTGAATCTTTAATCTCTACTATTAAAGAATTCATGTGCGTGAAGTCCTTTCTATATGGCGATTGAATGCGCTTATTATTCCCAAATAGATTTTGACTATGTATGATCAAGCTCACAAAGTATATAGATTAATATATATTTCCCCTTTATTGAACTGGATAGTGTGATTTGTACGTTCATTTCATGGGTTTTGTTGCTACAATAATCTCAGTAAATAAGGACAAAAACTATCGCCAACTGATCTTCAGCTATAGCTAATACTATTAGTGTTAATTTAAAAAAACATGTAACTAATAATATAGCAACGATCAATGCTTGCCATCATGATGGTCCGAGGTATTCAGCCTACCCAATGCTATTTCTCTTATCATTATTCAATGCCCATTTTGAAATAAACCAAATTGCTTGTCATTTAAAGATGATTACTATCAAGCATTTCATAATTCTCAATAAATGAAATGCAGTTTCCCCAGAGAAATATGTTGTTTTTTATGAATAATTCTATTAACATCTTATTTCCGTTTGATTCAATATCTTTCTTAGCGTACTTAGACACAACATCAAAAAATGGCGTTTTTCCAGATGGAAATTTAATGAAAACATTAAATTAATAATAATATACCTCTATTATTAGTTTTTGAATTTTACATAACTTTAGGTTAGATATTGTATTAACTTTTTTCATCTAGCAAAGATTCAAAATTATATTTTTATTGAATTTCTACTCATAACTATATCTCCATTTTCCCTTTACTATTTAATACCTATTAATATCTTCGGTTGATCAAACTAATTAACTATTCGATTTCAAATGACATCACTAACAAATTGTTATTAAACATAGAAAATATCTAACTCAATAAGGAAGTTCCAAATTGTTCGTAGGTGTTAGGTAATGATAGGATGCCATCAAAAGGAAGCCTAAGCATATAATCTTCCTTTCCATCACCCTTTTTTGTACTAGCGCCCGTTACTTAAATTACAATCAAGTGCAATTTTTTACGACTTTCAGTTCCAGATTTTCCATTTCTATAATTTACAATAACTTTACTTGACATCATCCTGACACATTCAGCACTTAAACTAGGTATTGTTCAAAGGAATTAACTAACCTACTAGGCACTTCTAATAAAGAAAGGAGGAAAGAACATGCCAATTCAAACCTCTTTTAATCCAAAGGGTCGTAATGAGCTGAAGCATGCTATATCTGTTGCGGAATATCTCGTGTTACGTAGTAAACTTCTCCACATTATGACCAGAGATTCAAATGCAGGTACAAATGGAAAATATTTAATTCGTTCAACATACTTCGATAATTTTGATAATAAAATTTTGAACGAGAAAAAGGAAGGGTACTTAAATCGTGATAAATTCCGGGTTCGTATATACGGGAAAAGCGATGCGATTGTCAATCTAGAACGTAAAAGTAAGCGAAATAACCTAACATTCAAATCGAAATGCAAGATAACACGTGCGGAATTTGAAAAGATGCGTATTGGAGACATTCTTTGGATGGAAAAAGACGAGAGAGCACTTATCCGTGATTTATTTTCTGAAATGAAATATCACCAAATCAAACCGAAGACAGTGGTTGATTATGAACGTGAGGCATGGATGTACCCATTTGGGAATGTTCGTGTCACATTCGATCTAAAGGTACAATCAAGCTTACAAAACACAGATATGTTCAATAAACATTTACCAATGGTAGATGTGTTAGAAACAAATTTAGTCATCTTAGAAATTAAATATGATGAATATTTGCCCGGTGTCATTAAACATTTAGTTCAGCTGTCTGACACAAGACAAGAGGCGTTTTCAAAATACCAATTAAGTCGAATGTACGGTTAAAAAACATATTAGGAGCGAAAAAAATGGATACAACTAATTTTTCAGATATTTTCAAATCAAGTTTTGTAGAAAAAACGACTTCATTTTCATTAATAGATTCACTACTTGGAATAGGAGTAGCATTTTTAATAGGGTTGTTTATTTACGTCGTATATAAGAAAACATTTAATGGTGTTATTTACTCACATTCGTTCAATATTTCATTAATTATTATGACAATGGCAACAGCTTTGGTCATTATGGGAATTAGTCAAAACGTATTATTATCACTTGGTATGGTTGGAGCATTATCAATTGTTCGTTTCCGTACGCCAATAAAAGACCCCATGGATTTAGTTTACTTATTCTGGTCAGTCATTGCTGGTATTTTAAGTGGTGCAGGATTCATTTTATTAGCTATTGTAGGTACCGTCCTTATAGGTCTTGTCATTATTTTATTCGCTAACAAAATTAAAGTGGAAAACCCATATCTATTGGTTGTAAAATTTGAAGAAAACTTTGCCGGAGAAGAAATTGAACGGATTATGAAAGAAAAAACAAAAAAATTCGCTTTAAAATCTAAATCAATTATTCAAGATTATGAGATTGAAGTGACATACGAAATTCGTGTAAAAGAAAACGATGCGGAAATTGCAACTGAAATTTCAAACATTCAAGGCGTACGTTCCGCTGTCATGCTAAGCTACGACGGAAACTTTACAGCGTAATCAAGTCGAATCCAACTGAACACAAAGTGTGACTCAAAACCAAAGTTTGAGGTGTCAGACCATTTTGAGTCACCCTCTTTCTTATCACAAAATGGATCACTTACGAGACTTATAAAAAGGATGATTAATAGGATGAATGATAAAGTTAATTGGTTCTTGCCTGTATTGTTTATGACTGCTTTAATCATCAGTGGTTGTAGTAACAATATGAAGACAAGTAGTACAAAAGTAGATGAACTTGTAAATAATCTAGTTACTTATGACAGCGATGATATCTATACAGACTGGCAAGATGATGATGTCACCTTTATTCAGTTGACTGAAACAACGGCAACTGTGGATGAAAATGAAGGCGTGATTGTTGAAGGTAATCAACTATTAATTCGAACAACCGGAACTTATGTTGTGGAAGGAACGTTAGAAGATGGACAAATTATTGTAGATGCAGAAGATGCTGGCACTGTTCGAATCATCTTAAATGGTGCGACGATCCATTCTTCAACAAGTGCACCTATTTATATAAAGCAAGCGGATAAAACAGTGCTTTCCCTTGAAGAAAATACAGAGAATGTTCTTTCTGATGCAACAGAATACGTTTATGAAAATGAAGAAACAAGTGAGCCAGAAGCAACAATTTTTAGTAAAGACGATTTAACCATCAACGGCTCTGGAACATTAAAGGTACAAGGAAATTTCAATGATGGGATTACAAGTCGAGATAACTTAAAACTTACAGGCGTTAATCTCGACGTTACATCTGTTGATGATGGTATTGTCGGTCGAGATTTATTAGCTATGAAAGATACCACTGTTACAGTAGTAGCAACTGGCGATGGTGTGAAGGCTTCAAACGATGAGGACGAATTAAAAGGAAACATCATTTTGGAAAGTGGTTCTTTAACTGTTCAAGCAAAAGGTGATGGCGTTCAAGCTGAGAAGGCAGTTACTGTAGTAGACGGTGAATATTCCATTGAATCTGGTGGCGGTAGCCCAGAAACAATTGAGAGCACTTCTGAATTTGGTGGTTCTTCCGGTAATCCAGGAGAGATGTTTAACCGTGATGGTGCTGAAGATGGAACAACTGAAAGCAAGCCGCAAATGCCAAGTGAAGAAGGAACAACAGAAGGTATGCCTGAAAGACCAAACGAAGGTGAACGACCCCAAATACCAACTGATACAACCACGGAAGAAACAGAATCAGAGGATACAGTCAGTACAAAAGGGATAAAGGCTGGTACTGACATGAATATTGCTGGTGGAACATTTACAATTAACTCCCTTGAAGATGCACTTCATAGTGATCAAAATCTATCTATTTCTGATGGGAAAGTACTTATTTCTACTGGGGATGACGGAATTCACAGTGATGCAGATGTAGCGATTAAAGGCGGAACAATTGATATTGAAAAAAGCTTAGAAGGTATTGAAGGTAGTAATGTTACAATTTCTGACGGTAACATTCATGTTCATGCAGAAGATGATGGAGTTAATATTAATGGTGGTAGTAGTGAGTTTGGAATGCCTGGTATGGCTATGAAAGTTCCCGGAGCTTCTGAAGGAACCGATACAACTGAAGAAGCGACCACTGCTGAAGAAACAACTGAAGATGGTCAATTATTAATCACAGGTGGCTACTTATATGTAAATGCAAATGGTGACGGACTAGATTCAAATACATCTATTAAAATGACGGGAGGAACGGTTCTGGTTTATGGACCAACTTCATCTGGGAATGGCTCTCTTGATTACGATCAGTCCTTCAATATTGAAGGTGGTATTTTAGTTGCTGCTGGTAGTAGTGGTATGGCGCAAGGTATATCTGAAGATTCCACTCAAAGCGCTATTATGATGACATTCTCTGAATTCCAAGAAGCAGGAACAAATGTATTCGTGGAAGATAGCGGTGGCGAACAAGTATTTGCAATCACCCCTAAAAAGGACTATCAAAGCCTTTTAATTAGCACACCGAATCTACAAGATGAACAAACTTATACCCTTAGCTCAGGTGGCGTCTTAACGGGCGAAAATGTAGACGGATTGTATGATGCCGCAGAATATAAAGAGAGCTCACAATCTATAGAATTTACATTATCTACTGTGATGACGTACTTAAACGAATCCGGTGTAACAGAAGCTCAATCAAATGGTATGTTTGGTGGTAACCGGGGTGATCGTAAAGGTATGGAAGAAAGAAATTCATTTAAGACAGAGCAAAACTCACAAACTGAAGAGGGACAAGGTAATTAATCATCCATGACCATAAACAGTCGCACAAACTAAATGAAAGTTTGTGCGACTGTTTTTTATAGCAAGGCTGTTTTCGCAAAGATTCTTTTTTACAGGTATCTATCCTATCTATCATTTTCAAGTACTCTTCAGAATTCAATGCCTCAGGCTTATCAACATAAACTGGTTTTTCGTCATTCGCACACATTAGTGTATATTCCAAGTGAGATGCAGGTGGTGTTGCTATATAAATAGTATCCACAGCAGAGTCCTGTATTAACTCCCAAGCATCGACATACCTTTTTGGTACCTGATGTCGACTAGCTTAATGACAGCAACCAGATTAGAATATTTGGCATTTTGAGTTCCTTGACCACTTTTTACTTCTGTTACATCACCACAACCAATAATTTCCTATCTTATTGTGTTCCCATTATCCATTCCTCTACAAAAATTTAAATTTAAATTCTATATGACATACTTTCTTCGGATCTTTCACTATAAAATCAAGAAGTAACAGCCCTTCTCTTTCCCCAAAGTGATTTATAAAATTTTCCTCCTTGATGATTAATTCTATTTGATCACGGTCATATTCCATTATTACTTTTTGATTACCTTCCAATATGACTCCTAAAGGAACTTCGGTAATTTTAAGTACTGGAGTAATAAATCGTTCAACAATTGAATTTGGCTTTACTAAGAATTGATAAAAATCTGCCAAAATCAATTCTGGCTTCTCATCCTTTTTCCAAGTAAATCTTCTAACTAACTTTTCAAGTGATTTAAGAGAATATGCGTTTGTTAAGTCTATTTCCAAACTATCAATATCATTCTCTATAGAAACCTCTGTAATTGTTGCAAAGTGAGAGACTCCCTCAGCCTGAAATTGATTATTTATAATTGGAACGGAATGCCCCTGTGAACCATTACATAAAAATGTATAGCGCTCTTGACCAAAGTATCCATCACAATACATTCCACTTCCCAGGTCTTTTAAGAAAGATTCACCATTAGCTTGTAGGAGAAAATGACCAATATCATTATGATTATGTGGCTCATCATTATGCCCCCCTTTACAAGCAAAAACGTAATCATTATTTCTTGAATTAAACCATTGAGAGTCTCTAAGATAATAAGTTGCATTTGACCAAGGATTTCCTTTATCATACTCATCAAACCAAAGTAAATTTCTAAACGCCGGAGCCCATCTACTACAATGATCTTCAGTATAGGGAGCACGAAGTTCAATTTCTGGAACTTCAAAGTCCCGATACATTCGTTTTAAATAGTGACTTATGCCAAGAAAGACGGCAGCTTCTTGAGTTGAATCAGAGAAATTAACAACTTTGTTCTTATGAATAAAACACTTTTGTTGAAAAAGAGCAATTTGATGAATTTTTTCTGAGTGAAACAAATCAATAGCATTAGCGGTTTTTCCTTTCAGCAAATCAGCAAAATAGATATAAAAACCAAATCCATATTGCCAATATCCATACCCTTCCAAACATGCACCATCATTGTTGAATCCTTTTAAGTAATATTCCATTGCATTAAGAACACGTTCTATAATAATAGAAAGCATCTCTTCATCCTGTATTAAATGCATGGCAGCTGATCCGATTGAACCAGCACAAACAGCTGCCCAGTTATGCGTCGATGTTTCCCATTCGAAGTTTCCTTGATTGTAGAACGGTAATAAGACCCTTTGATATATTTCTTCAACCATTCGCTTCTTTATTAATGGATCAAGAAAGTTCTCTGTTAATTTATAAATTTCACTCAGTGTAAATGCTGTTTCAGCAGAAAATAGATCGATTGAATAGAACGATTGTTGAAAGTTTTTGGGGAGAAAGTCATCAATATTCGTTTCCATCTCAGGTCTATTCTTTAAATGTGCTGGTAAACACCAAGTATACTCATTACAGATTGACCAGATTGTATTTTGCAACTCTTCTAAGTAAATAGAATGATCTGGTTCTAGCAAAGCCATGATAGCAAAGGTATTAAGTCGCCTTCTTTTAGAAAAATACATATTTTCATATTCTAGACGTGATCCTGTATCTCTAAAAAGAATGAACGTAGAAAATAGTAATTCTTGAGCAGGTTCACTTAGTAATCTATTTGCTTCTATCCTAATTTCTTCAAGTAATGGTTGATAAGAGTTTTTTTCATTTATTGAAGTAAACCAATTGTCCTGTTCTTCTTGATTTGAAAATAAAAGGGAACATTTATTTTTATCTAGTAATTTTCTAATTTGATCAGATTTCATATACCGCAGTATTCACCTCAAAGTTTGCAATTATTTAGAGTAATCCTATTCCAGCTAATCCTGAATTTATTTATTTTCCTTTATCTAAATTATAGATGGCAACTGATATACTTACTTCCTATTCATTTTCAATTAATTACCAAAATAGCTCCTTATGACCTTTTAAGCTAGACAAACCTTCTACAAAAAAGTAGTCACCATAGATGAGTGGTACATTGATATTTTTCCCTTCTGGATAATGGCTTGTCCCTGAGAGGATCAATCCTTCCTGATCTGGATTTTCCCAATCACCATAATTCTCATATAAGGATTTAAGGATTTTAACACCTGCATCTTTATAGATCCCAACTTCAGTCGGTGCTACATATTTAGCTAGTAAGAGTAGTCCACATGCTGCAATAGCTCCAGCTGATGAATCACGGTATTTCGTTACACCCTCCGGAAGTCTAAAATCCCAATGAGGAACACCATCCTCTGGTAAATTGGCAATAAAGAAATGTGAGACATTTTTAGCCGCTTGTAGATACTTATCCTCATTTGTATATTTAAACAGTAAAGTTAATCCATATACCGCCCATGATGCACCTCTAGACCAAGCAGAATTGGAAGCAAATCCTTGCCCTCCAATCGCCTCAACCTTTTCACCAGTTTCTGGATCAAATCGAATAATATGATGGACTGAACCATCTGTCCGAATAAAGTTCTTTAAAACGGTTTCTCCATGTTTTTTTGCAACAATGCTAAATCTTGGATCCCCCGTAACCTCTGTTGCCCAAAATAAGATCGGTAAATTCATTAAGCAATCAATAATCGCCCATCCAGAATTATCTTCCCCTTCATACCATGGATTCCAGGCACGAATATAATTACCTGAGGCATTAAACCTACCCATTAGTAAGTTCGCAACCAAAAGAGCACGTTTTTTTGATTCTTCTTCTCCTTGAAGCTTATATCTCGCAACACTTGTTAATGTCCACATAAAACCCATATCATGATCAAGCTTATAATAATCAGTTATTACTTGATCTAGCCTATCTTCACACTGTTCTGCTATTTGTTTTAATGATTCATTTTTCGAATCACGATATACTAACCAAAGTTGTCCTGGCCAAAACCCTGCCGTCCACCAAGAGGGTTCTTCCAATTGGTAAGCGCCTTCAATACTAGCATGTGGAAAATTAGCTCCAATCGATTTACTCGTTCTTTCAACTTTTTCATTAACCTTTTGCCAAGCCTCATCTACCCATTTTATATTGTTAGACATTCAACCACCCTTTTCTTTCTTCTGAACTATTGATCGATAATAAATAAACTATTGAACTATAAGATAGCAATCCCTTTAGGGTCGATCTCCCCTAAATTCAATTGGCGTAACACCAACCATGTTTTTAAATACCTTGATAAAATAACTTTGATTATCATAGCCTAAGCTTTCACAAATTTTCCCCACTGGTTCAATCGTTTGTTCAAGTAATTCTTTTGCTCTAGTTATTTTCGTCTTCGTCACATATTCTACAAACGTTTCTCCAACTTCCTTTTTGAACAAACGGCTAAAATAACTAGGATTCAGATAAATGTAGTTAGCTACTTCATCAAGACTTATTTTCTTTTCTAAATTAACCGAAACATAATTACAGGCTTCAATCACTTCTTTCCGGCGTGATTTAGTTGTTATATCTCCTACAACAAATAGAATCGCTTCAAAATAGTTTGTTAACCAGTTCTTTAACTCTTTTAATGAATCTATACAATGAATTTTTTCATGAAGGACCTCATCTGAATAGTTTGCATCAAAAAGATTAAGAGTTTTTAGTCTCAGCTTTAGATCCAATAAGAGTTTTAATATCCAATCTTTTACAACTTCTGATGGGACCTTTTTTTCCTTGAAAGTGGTTATCCAACTTGTCACAGTAGTAACTACCTTTTTACTATCCCTCTCAATGATTAGCTGTCTAATCTCTACCGATGCTTTATCATACCAGACGTATAAACTTTCAGATAATTCCCCCTCAACTTGTTTATTTTCAATTCTACCCATATTCATATAAAAACGTTGATTTGTACAATTCAATAAATCTTCTAACTCTTTTTTTAAAGCTGGTTGGTCATCAAATATATCACCAATAATAAAGGATACTGCGATATTTAGATTATCTAATAATGCCTTTTGAATTTTGTGCATACATTCATATGCTATGCCAAAGCAGTCTATTTTTACGTTTGAGCTATAATGAAAAAAAACAAATGATTCTTTTATTCCAAAAGTAAAATGGACTGAGTTTTCACCATGTTCCCTAAGCACTTCTCCAATTACATTTTGAACCGAAAATACTAATGTATCTTCAGATATAAAAAATTCTATTGCTTTTCGAAAATCTTGTATAAAGCATAAAGCAGGAATAAAAGATCGTCCTTTTAAATCTAAACCAAAAGAATTAGCCTCTTTAAACCATTCAGTTTTGTTATATATTGGCTGAAATATTGTCTTCCTAAGAAAATCTCGTTTCATTGATTCTTTATTACGCCCGACGATATTTTCTAACTGAAATGACTTTATTTTATGTTGATTTTCGATTTCAAGATTTTCTTTTAATTTTATTAATACTGAACTCAAGTCTTCCGGATTAAGAGTATCTTTTAACAAATAATCTTGAACATTAAGTTTTAAAGCCTGTTGCGCAAATTCAAATTCATTGTGACACGTTAAGATACACACTTGGATCGTTGAATTGTTTTCCTTGATGTGCCTTGTTAACTCAATTCCATTCATTTTTGGCATTCCGATATCGGTAATTAATATATCCGGCATTTCCTTTAAAGCACACTGCAGTGCACTAGCACCATTTTCATGAACACTTTGAAGTTCTAAACCAAGTTGTTCCCACTCAATTGTTTCAGACAGCAACTCTAATACCGGATAATCATCGTCAACTAGCATCACTTTAAACATTAGGACTGTTACCTCCTCTTGAAACAAGCATAATCACCTTGGTTCCGATTCCTTCTTCGCTACTAATACTCATGCTAAAAGATTCACCAAATGTCATTCTCATTCTTTCGTATACATTCGATAAGCCAATACTTGAGAATCCAATCTTACTTTGTATGCTGGTAAAGTCTTTTTGAATAATAAGATGTTCTCTTGTTTTATTTAATGCGCTTTCATTCATTCCCTGCCCATTATCTTTAATAATAATCACGAAATCATTTCGATCGACATTCGCTTCTAACGAGATAATCCCTGAACTCTGATTTAAACCATGAATCATTGAATTTTCAATAATTGGTTGCAAGATAAAACGTGGGATTTTCTCTATGTATGAAGTAGACGAAACATTTATTTCTAGATCTACTTTTTCTTTTTGACGCATATTCATTAAAATGACATAATCTTTTACGATCTCAATTTCTTCTTTAAAGGAAATCATCTCTTTATCTTTATCTATTGTCATTCTTAACAATTTTGATAAAGAACTAATCATATTTGCACTTTCTTTGTCACCTTTTCTCAACACTTTCATTCTGATAGAATTTAATACATTGAATAAAAAATGTGGATTTATTTGGGCTTGTAACATAGCAAACTCTGCTTTACGCTTCCTTGTTTGATTATCTGTTATTTCTTTGATCATCTCGTTGATTCTATCGAGCATTTGATCAAAGGAGTTTGCCAGTCTACCAATCTCATCTCTACTTTGTATATTTGATCTTACTTTTAAGTTTCCACTTTGAACGGTTGTTGCTACATTGCCTAAATGGACGAGTGGTTTTGTCATCGTTTTTAGTATATAGGTTAATAAAAGGAAAAAAAGAATAAATGAAATCACTTGAGCAAGAAATACTTTATTAAAAATCGAATTTATTTTATAAATCGCCTGTTTATAAGGATTTAATGAGACAATTTTCCATCCTGTATAGGAAATATTATGATCAGTAATAAGATAATCCTTATTAGATATTTTTATTATATCAGAGGAATCACCCTGCTCTATTTTTTCCAAGTAAGGAAAAGAATGACCAATCTTACCATTATCACTATGTGATAAAATTTTATTAGAATCATCGATTATCATCATTTCCTCATTGCCAGGCATACTATCAAAGGCTTGTTTGATTTCATTTTCCATTATTGTGACAATTACATAACCATATATCTTTAAGTTAGAGTCTCTTAATGTTCTCGCTACCGAGATTTGATAGGGATTACTCTCTTTTTCAGACTCAAAAACAGTAGGCTGACTACCAATCCAAATGGCTTCATATCCATATACTTTTTTCAAACCTTTAAACCAAGACTCTTCAAATAATTTTACTGGATTATAATCACTTTCAGCATAATTCGTATAATATTTCCCGTTTTCTAAAAGGATTGTGACATAGGACTTTTCCCCAAGTAATGTTATATTTTCAATTGTTTTCACTACCTTACTTTGTTCCATGTAGTTTTGGTAGTCCTCGTTAGGTACATTATGATCTTTTTGTTTTATTGTTGCATTCTTTTTTAAGATTGTATTTATTTCCGAATCAATTTGAACAAAGTTTGCAGCATATAGCATATCATCAAGCAATTTTGTGACATACTCACCTGCTAATCTTAACTCTCTATTCGCATTAGAAATAGCTTGTTCTTTCATCGCATCTTTTGTTAAATAACTATTAATAAATAAGGTTATTATAGCCGGAATTACTAAACATATGACTGATGTCAAAATAACTTTAAAACGAAAAGATCGGGGCGACAGCTTTTGCTGTATCCGAATCCACATAACCAACCTCCTCTAAACGAAAAAGATCGGGGCAGAAACGGCTTACGCCCCTCCATTTATCATATCAAACTATTACTTATTATTATCGATTATTTCTTGAACTCGTTCTTGTGTGACTTTTATTGTTGCATCAATATCTTGCTCATCAAAAATCAGTTTTTCATATTCTTCATTTATAACTTTATAGAGTTCCGCTTGATAGGGAACTGGCGGAATGATTTTTGAAGACTTAGCACTTTTCAATACATTAATTAATGAAGCTCTGTCTACTTTTTCTGGATTATTTGTCCCCTCTAAAATCCCGTCAATAAGTGAACCTAAATCATCTTCACTAACACCATTCCAAGAAGGAATGTTTTTCCCCTGTGCAATTTGCCCTTCTGTTGTATACCAGCGGATAAAGGTATAGGCTTCTTTCTTATGTTCTGAGTTTGCAGCAACAGACATAAAATCTGTTGTAACTGGAGTGTATCCACCTTCGTCTCCAGCTTCATTCTTTGGATAAGGTGCAACTGCTACATTAAAGTTTAGCGGAAACTGATCAGTGCCTCCAAGTTCAGTATTCATCCAGCTTCCAATTAGGATAGTACTAGCATCTTGGTTAAAGAATTGTGTACGATAATGAAGCTTTTGTGACATAATATCGGTATATGGCGTTGCTGACTTGTCATCCTTTTCCATTTTCAAACGCATTTCTAATGATTTACGGAATAATGGATTTTCAATATTTGACGTTCCATCAGCTTTTACAAATTCAGTATTATCTTCTTCACTGGCAAGTGCTAATTTCATAAATTCCATCCAACTACCATTTTGCGGACCGTGAAAATATGTTCCATAATGTTCGTCAGTTGTTAGCTTTTTCGCATATTCCATATATTCATCCCAAGTCCAATCCGTTGGTACTTCAAGCCCAGCTTCTTCTAAATGATCTTTATTTAATAAAACGTACCAAGGATTGAATTTTCCAGGAAGAGCATAATATTGATCATTTAATATTGTGTCTACCTTATATTCTTCATTTAAGGTATATCCTTCTTCTTCAATAAATTCATCAATCGGTGCTACCATCCCTAAAGCTACACGTTGAGCATAACTAGCTGGATCACTAAACATTAGGACATCTAATTGTTCTCCAGATGCTGCGGCTAAATCTAACTTTTGAATCGCTTCTTGAGAATCTCCCTTTTCGCTAAGAACGACTAAATCTATATCAATTTTAGGGTGCTCTTCTTCAAATGCTGCGATTGTTTCCTTCCAATTATAGCTAGCTTCATTTCCATGAGTATGGAACTTAATTGTAACTGCCTCATCTGCCTTACCACTTTTATCTTCATTTGATCCTGATGCACTTTCTCCCCCAGCTCCAGAGCATCCTGCTAATGCACCAATTAACATACTAGATGCAAAAATGGTTGACCAAATTTTTTTCTTCATAATTATTCCCCCTTTTTTTTAATAACTTCCACTTCCTATCAAAAAAGAAAGCCCTTACAAGTTGAATTATAGCAAAGGCTTTTCTCTATGGAATGGAATTTTTTTTACCTATATTAAGAATTATTTGACATTAGTTTTTTAATATTCTTATTATTAACCTTTTACTCCTCCTAGAGCAATACCATCAATAACTTGTTTTTGACCAATAATAAACACGATTAGTAGTGGAAGAATTGCAGAAACAGCAGCCGCCATTATGAGAGAATAGAATTCTCCATTAATTGTAGTGAACTTTTGCATAGCTAGCTGAATTGTATAAAGAGCATCTGTACGTAAGAAAATTAAAGGATTCTGGTAATCATTCCATGTCCAAATAAATCTTAAAATAGCGTAAGTTGCAACAGCTGGGCGAACAATAGGTAAAGCTATTGACCAAAATATCCTCCAATGACCTGCACCATCCATCTTTGCTGCATCGATATATTCATTATGAACACCCATAAAAAATTGACGAAGCATAAATGTACCTAACACACTAAAACTACCTAATAGAATAAGTCCTAAGTGACTATCAAATAATCCAATATTACGGTATAAGATAAACTGAGGGACTAAACTCGCTTGTGGTGGAACCATGTATGTTGCCAAAACAATAAAAAACAACCATTTACCTGCTGGGAAATTCACTTTAGAAAATCCATAAGCAGCTAAAGCAGATACAGTACATGAAACAAGCGTTGTTAATACCGCCACTTTAATAGAATTCCAATAATAGATGTAGAATGGAGATTCCCCAAACCATACTTCCTTATAGTTATTAAATCCATTCCACCTCTCTGGAATCCATTGTATTGGAAATTTAAATACATCTGCTTCTATTTTAAACGAAGTAGATAACATCCATGCAAAAGGTAATAGAAACAAAATACTAACGAAAAGGACAATAATCGTTATCATCATTTTTTGTACATTTATCGGCTTTTTCATAAATTTTCCTCCCCTCAATAATTAACCCATTTCTTTTGGCCGATCCATTGGAATATCGTGATTAAAAAGACAATAAGGAATAAGATCACAGCCATCGCAGATGAATAACCAATATCTAAGTTTACAAAAGCAGTATCATACAAATGCCAAACTAGCATACTTGTTGAATGCAATGGACCACCTTTTGTCAAAACAGCAATTAAATCAAACACTTTAAATGTTGAGATAATTCCAGTGATTAGCAGAAAAAATGAAGTAGGTGAAACCATTGGAAAGGTAATTTTACGAAACTTGACCCATGAGTTTGCCCCATCCATATCCGCAGCTTCATATAATTCCTTAGGGATCGATTGAAGACCTGCAATATAGATAATTAAATTGAACCCTACAGAAATCCATATTTGAATGAACATGACAGACAGTAAGGAAAATTCTGGGTCTGCAATCCACTTGGGAGGATTATCAATTCCTAATGACATCAACGTTTGATTAATTGGACCAGCGGAAGGATGAAATAAAACTTGCCATACAACTGCAATTGCCACAACGCTTGAAATATAAGGCATGAAAAACGCAACTTTAAAGAAACTCTTCATGTAAACGCTTTTATCAATAACAACAGCTAAAACTAAGGAGATAATCATACAGATTGGTACTGTAAATAAAAAGATTGCATTGTTTAATAGAGATTTTCTAAACACTTCATCTGCTAGCAAGTTTTTAAAATTACTAAAACCTACCCATTTTAATTGATCGATGCTCTGAATGAATTTCCAATCGGCAAAACTTAATATGAATGTTGCGAAGATTGGAAGTAATACTAAGATTGAAACACCAATGAGCATTGGTGATACAAATAGAAAACCTGCTAATTTTTCACTTTTTTCTACGGCTGACTTTTTCCTTTTTGAATAATTAACCTTTGAGGATCTTGATATTTCTGACTTTGAACTCATAGGCCATCACCTCTCTTTGTAATATAGTTATATTATATAGAACATAGTCACCAATCTCTTAACGGTATCTTGATGATAATTGCAATAATTTTTACTTTCTTTATAAAAATGTGTATCTTTTAAATGAAAAATCCACTTTTATAATATTTTTACCTTTTGATGAGCAGTTGGCATATATATATTTAACAATCAGAAATTATAAAAAAGACATTCTATTCTCTCGTACCTCTTTTACGAGAGAATAGAATGTCCGTTTTACGGTAACATACAATGAAATGATACTCGTTCAAATACGATGTTGATTTTTGCCACAGTCGGAAGATGAAATCTACTAATCTATTTATTATCGTTTGTTAATCTAACTTATCAAGTTCATCTTATTAGTCTAGTACCGGATTTATACTTTTAAAGATTGAATGAGAAAAATACATAAGAACAAAACTTAAACCACTACCAAAAAATAAAATAGCTATTCCTGGATATAACAAACTTATTAATAATCCCGTTCCAACTGCAAGGATCATCATAAACGTGCGGATTGGAAAAGATGTCCCCAGTAAAAAAGCTGATTTGAAATAATGAAGAATAGTGCCTTCAAAATGAACATACACAGGAAATATATAGATTAGGACCACTGTAAAAACGATTGAAATGATGATGAAGCACGCTAAAAGGAAATAGTGGAGAAGTCCTTGCATTGAACTGATCAATACCCAATCGATATACATAAAAAGGACAATAAATAATAGTGAAAAAGATAATATATTTGCCTTTTTGAACTCACGTTTATAAATTGACCAAAACGAAGAGAAAATCGCAATATTGTTCTCTCCCATAATCCACTTACGAACAATCGAGAACAAAGCTACTGTTGATGGAGCTATTCCCAATATAATAAAGCCTATCAGTGTAAAAAACACCCATAAAAGATTGATATATGCTAATTTAGCAATCCAATCACATCCTTTATATAAGCCTCCCATCCAACCATTTGATTCCATGTCACCTCTCCATTCATCAAGCAATTTTATAGATTATATTAAATTGAAATATTTCTTTTGAATATCATTTATTTTTACCTATCTTAAAATATTTTTACTTCATTGGAATGACCTGATTCAAATGAAGGATTTCCCCCAAAAATTTGCGATACTATCCCTTTTATGTAACTAGATAAGTGCACTACCTCTTTACGAAAAAATATGTACATAAAGCGTAGTGCACTCCAACCAATCCTTCTTGCATAGATTTAGTATGATCCACGATAGATTAATACTGTCTACTGAACTTTATTTTTCTGTTAATCCCTCTACTGCTATCTGTAAGGATGTTTGTGCAGCAGCTACCTCTTCAAGAGTTACTTGTGGATTTTTTATAACAGCTTTTGCTCCTAATAGTGCCTTATGGAAAACTTTCCAACTTTCCTTATTGTAGTTCTTATGGCTTTTTTCTTTATTTTCATCATACAATTTCTGCAGTTTATCTTTATTTACTTCAACTTTATTTTTTCCTGTAATAACATCAATACCATCCAAAACAAAAGATCCACCTTTAACAACAACTTTAGCTGTGTGTTTGGTATTTTTTAGTCCTCGAATGTTATATGATGTTTGTCTGTCTCCTATCGAATAAATCCTGAAATTCTCATCAATTAATTGATTATCAATATACACGTCAATTAATGCATCCGGAGTCGCTCCGAATAAATTGAATCCTGATCCTTTAAAATCGAAGATCATGCTACTGTTCGTACTCTCAGCTATTGGTGTACTGTAGATATTTACCCCACGGTAATCCATGAAGGTTTCTTTCTTTTCATTATCTTTCAGTGATACTTTTAGTGTATGTGGCTGTTCTTCAAGGCCTTTTACAGAATACATCACACCAGTGTTGGGATCTACGCTAAAGTTACCGACATCTACACCATCAAGTTCGAAATTATATTGTGTTTTTTCTCCACTCCCAGCCAGGTAATCAATCCCTGAACCCGTGAAGTTAATTAAAATATACGGATCATCATTAAAATCCGCCCAAGCATTTGTATTATTTGATCCCCATGCGACATTCTTTCTAAATGCATAAACTGTATTTTCTTCATTCCCTATGAGTGATTCATCTGATAGTTTAACGATATTATTTGCTGCTAATTTTTTCACTGCTAATACAGGGTCAGTTGTCACTATTTCAGCTTTGCTAAAGCTAATATACTTGTCTTTTGCTATGACTTTAAGTGTATGTTCCTTATCTTCAAGGTTCTCCGCAGACCAGACTTCCTGATTAATTTCGCTATTGTTCAAATAATTTGCTTCACTAACTAGTTCTCCATCTAAATAAACATCTGCTGTTCCATTTGATGGATTTGTTATACCAAATAGCCTTATATCAGTGCCTTTAAATTCAATCTCAAAGGAAGCACCATCTGATCCCCATGCATTTACACTGTTGGATGACCAGTTTCCGGAATAGAATACTTTGTTCACAGTCCCTTGTAACGTTGTTGAGTCATTGAATCCCACTGTTACTCCGTTCCAAACTGGAACATTTGATTTTGCAGTCATTTGCGTTCGGTTAAAATGAGCATATCCAGCCTGTGTATAATCCCATTTACCAACATACCCAATTGGATCCAAGGAATTAGTATTCTTCAAAGCTTCATCTTCTGATTCGTATACCTTACCTTGTGCACTGTCATATTTTTCTGATTTATAGGTGTATCCTTTAATTGGATCTATACGTAAATTATCGAAAAGCGTTTCATAGTAGCCAGACCCTAACGCAACTCTTCCAGTCATTACAGTTGAAGAAACGTCAGTATAAGTTGCGATTTCTTTTGTGTCAAGATACAGTGTAAATACATTTTCTTTAGCCTCAAAAGCTAAATTATGCCAAATCTTGTTATCGAAATCTTCAATCGTCCCACTTTTTACAACGTTCCCTAATTTAAGAATTTCATAGCTTCCATCTGAATAAACTCGTGCATTATATGGTGCATGTGAGTCTTGTCCTCCTGCTTTTGTTTGTCTGACACCGATTAAAGCATAATTACTTCTATTCTCAACTTCCGGTGTATGCAAATCTAATAAAAAGTCATAGGAAACTTTATAATTCACCCAACGGTAATCACCGAGAGTTGTGTTTGGGTTACTGGTAGATGCTGAACCATCTTTCCCTCCCCAAACTGCCCAATCTGCACCAATAAGATCATGAGTTATTTTCTGTTGTAACATATTTCCATGAGCCTTTGCATTTGGAATTTCTAGATCAGTACGTACTTCGCTTTCACTAGATTGCTGTTTGGTAGCCTTTTTAACAACTTCAAAAGCACCAATCTGATCTGTAGTATAACGAGGTGTACCTCCACGACGATCAACATAATCTCTGCCCTTTTTATCTACAGGATATTTGTCATATTCAAAATTATCGGTATATGGTAATGGCATGATTGTGTCTTCCGTTACATCAACTGGTTGTGATTGATATTCAAAGCCTTTAACTTTAGATTCTTTATCTAATGTTGACATGGTCACGATTGAATAAGGTTTCACTTCAACTTCATATTCACCATCTTTTGGGGTGATTTTGTTGACATTTTTAAACCAATTAGCATCATAACTTTGTCCTTCCTCTGCCCCACGTGTTTCCCAAACAAAGACTGGTACATTCTCTTTGCCATTTAGATTTTTAGTATTAATCTTATATTTACGTGTCTCCTTTGTATTATTTGCAAAAACTGTTGTATAGTCATCAGTTTCTGGATCTTTTAATGTTAGATAATTATGAGTACTCGTATCGACATCTACACCGCCATCGAAGAAATCCCCATCACTATATGTTGCATCTTTCACATACATCCACCGCTCATTTTCTGGTGTGGTGTGATCATCATACCCGACAAAGTTCATAACATGACGAACTCCTTGTAACCCACCATCAATTTCATAAAAACCAGACCATGGATCATATGCACTTATCAAGTGTTTCGGATTGTATGAAGAGCCTTCATAAAAGGCTGCAACTGAAGGTTGAAAATCAAATGAAACCGCATTAAGTGGATTGTTACCTGCACCTGTCCATGAATAAACTGAAATAATTCGCGATGTTACATCGATAATCCCTGCTTTTCCTCCAAGCCCTTGATAATTCGGCTCCATATTTTGACGATATCGAGCATTTATCATTGGTGCAATTCCCTCAGATACCCAAATTTCTTTAGGCTGTTTTTCTTCTGCTATCAATTTTTTTTGCAATTGAGTAAGTTCATTTGAACCAGTCAGACCATAATGGGAACTGATTACATCAATTTCATCAATCAAATCTGGATTATCTAGAAGTGTACGACTAATCGTTGCTGTATCACGGTAGCCATCTGCAGCAACAAGTTTAATATCTTTGTAGTCTGAGTCATAATTTGACTCTTCTTTAATGTTTGAAGTAAAGTATTTCAGCCATTCAACTTCATTTTTACCATTATTTTGTGCTTTTTCATTTTGAGAGATCCCTACATAATCTAACCTAAAGCCATACTCATCATAAACTGCATCGATTGTCTGTTTATACCATTGATATCGATTCTCATAATCCTTATTTGCGGCACCATTCCATGACCAACGCGGTTCACCCCAACGTAATATTTCGGTTGTAATATCTCCGTTGATTGATTTGGCATCGGCGGCAAATTGGAACCCCGCTCCTCTAAGCACATTTGCTGGTTCATCTGCATATCGCATTGTCGCAGGCTCAGTACCTGAAGATGAATTTACATCAGCACCTAACTCTACTTTTACGTGAGATAGACCAGCCCCAGTTTCTGTATTAAACAGCTGATTCATCATTTCCCAATATTCCTTCGGATGCTCTTCTTTGTAATCTAACATTAAACGAGAAGTATTATTAGCTGTTACCGTTCCAAAACCTTTAAATCGATTATATTTATCTACATTGTTCCCATCTATTGTAATTGTTTTAGTGATATCTTCAGCTTTTGTTTCATTTGTCTCCATAAAGACAACGAAAGCCAACAACATGGAAGCTAAACATAAATATCCAATAATCGTTTTGAATTTTCCCCTTTTACTTACCATTTTAATAATCATTCCTTTCCCTTCGCTCAAGACATAAAACGATATAAAAACGTTTCACTTAGGGCGATTTTAGTTTTTTATTTTTAGGTAATAACTAGTTAATACGCTAATTATTCTGAGATGATTATGTACATTCGAACTGAATATACTGCAATTCTATGATTCTGGTAGATAGTGTCAAACAGGAAAGTGAAAATATACAGCTAATTAAATTCTTTCTTTTTTAGAAAACCAGACTCTCTCGTTCATTCATCAAGTACAAAGATTCGAATAAAAAGATTCCTATTTTCATTCCAAAATAAAAACAATGCTTCTCATATATCCCCCTTCCCGTTTCAGGACAAAAAGTTGTTAGCGCTTTCATTATTTCATATTATCTTTCGTTTCTTATACCATTATATTGACTTCATTTAATGTTTTTTTTACATCTTTGAACTGTTTTATCCTCTCATTTTTTTATTTTTACTATTATTAGTTCATGAACATATTTTCTCATTTAACAAATTTTAATCAATCTTATCACTTTATACATTCCATTATTGATAGCAGTTGGAGTCGAAGTGTGTTGAAATATCCTTTTTTCAATAGGAGTAGATGGTGTAGTCCTTAATTTTAAACTAGATCATGATCTTATAGTAAAGCCATTATGACCCTACACTTATTAACCTTTTATTTAGAATGTTAAGTTGGAGAAAATGGATCAACAACATACAAAAACACCTACCTAGGATATTTTCTTAGGTAAGTGTCTTATTAATCCTTGTACTATTTATTATCATTTTTCTTAGCAAGATTTGCGTAAATTTCTATCATTGCTGACTGTTCAATTAAAGGTACAGGTTTATTCTTATCTCGTTGGAACAATCCTGTTTCTGGGTCTCTTACAGTTTCCCACATCTTATCAGCATAAGATTGAGTATATTTTCGATATTTATTATTGTGATTAACAGATTCTAAAAGTTGAAGATTTTCAAAGTAGATTGCGTTAAACTCTGGTGGTTGTGTATACAATTTAGAATCTCCGAAATACTGAAGGGATTTATCAGCTATTTCTTCAGCAAGTTTAATGTATGATTTATCTCCTGTTGTTTGATAAAACAGTACATTTGCTCCAATCATCATGCCTTGATTGTAAGTCCATTGTGTTTTTTCAATGTTGCCATCAAGGTCAATATGATCCCAATATAAACCATTTGGTGCGAGCATACAGCTGTTTACCCAATCATATGTTTTTTTAGCCCAATCAAAATAGTATTTTTCCCCTGTAATCTCATATAAATATAAACCAATTTGGGCTACTGGTGCATTTGAAATGGTATTCCTGTCATTGCTCCATGGAGCTTGTGTCCAGAATATTCCACCCTTACAAGGATGTGAAGGGTCATCATCCCATCCATATACTTGCAATTTAAATATATCTTTTGCACGTTCTAATGCAAATTTATCACCTGTCATCTCATACAACTTAATAAAGTTCAAGGCAATCCAATCATTATCATCATAAAACTTATCTCCACCTTGCCCAAGAGGTGGACGAACATATGAGTCGTATCCTGCCGGAGCGGTCTCATTATTCCAATACAATTCCAGTCCTTCTAAACGATCGTTTCTATCACTAACGTACTGTTCTCCTATTTTTGGAAGGCTGGACATATCAATTGTTGCCGCCATTGCACGTGCATATGGCCATACATAAGAATAAGGATTGTTGCTCACATGTGGATATTCTTCGGTGTAGAGCATAACATCAGATTTATAAAAGTATTTTTGCAACGATTCGTAAGAAGTTACGGCTCTATCTACATTCTTCTTTTGATTGGATGCAGCAGATATAGAATGACTAGGAACTATAAATGCTACAGTCAATATAATCATGCTGAATAGCATTCCAACTTTACGTTTTTTAAACATATTTCTCCTCCTTTGTTTTATATAATTACCCTTTTTCTAGTTCTACCACCTCCTTAATCGTTTTATCATTTCTCATTCAGCATAGGTATCTGATAGATGTGAAGCATCGTAAACTTATAATAGGCATATTCATATTGTGCACTATGGCTTACTTGCTTAGAGAGTCATCTAATTGTTAAAGTATGATGAATTTTAATTACTATTTTCTGTGCACAAAGGATTTGTCCCCCCGTGCACAGGATAATCGGGTTGAAGAAAGAAAATCTATTTTATTAAGTCACTTCCAGGGTTCTCTGCTCCCTATCACTTTGAAGTGCTAATTCTATCAAATAGATAGACATGCGTGCCTCTTCTGGTTTAACTATAAGTTCTTCCCGCCCCATAATATGTTCATATATATTTTGATAGAATGATTGGTAAGAACCTGGAATTGTTTCAACACTCCCTACAACATGGAGGTCGTTTATAGACGTGTTTAATTTACCCCACCACTTCTTCAATTCTATTCCCCAACCAGGAGTAGCTGGAGTTAAACCTGTTTTTAAGAACTCTTCTTGTGGATCTTTTCCGTACTTAACAAAAGAACCTTTTGATCCATGAATCGTATAACGTGGACCTTGCTCTCTCGAAAGCATGGAAGATTTTATATAAATGCTTAAGCCATTTTTATAGCCTAACGTTACATCGAAATAATCATTAGCTTCTGTATCTGGTCGCAGTGTACGGATATTAGCATTAATAGTATTTGGTTTACCAAAAAGACAAAGTGCTTGATCGAGGAAATGGACTCCAAGATCATAAAGTACACCTGACCCAACGGAACTGCTATCTCTCCATTTTGTAGGATTAGCTATTGGGCTGAAGCTCTCCCATCGAAATTCAGCCTCAGTAATCCGACCTAACGTCCCATCGTTAATAACCTTTTGTATGGTAAGGAAATCTCCATCCCACCTGCGATTATGAAAGACACTGAGCATCTTTCCCTTCTTTTTGGCTAAGGAAATTAATTCATCCGATTTGCCGGTGGTTGTTGTGAAAGGTTTCTCAACAACCACATGTTTTCCCGCCAATAATGCATCTCTTACAAAATTAAAATGATCAGTACTTGGTGTTGTGACAACGATAAGATCAATATCTTCATCTCGATATAGTTCCTGCACATTGTCAACAACCTCCACCCACGGATAACGCTCCTTTGAGCTTGTTCCCTTACGCTGTACAATCTTACTTAATTTCATATTCGGTATTGTTGATATAATCGGAGCATGAAAAGTACTAGCAGCAAAGCCATAGCCTATAAGACCAACACGAACATTCTCGTTCATATTTTCCTCCTCCTTTTACCATTCAATTACCGCCATTCATGATTTTCAATACATAAAGAAAAGAGTACGCAAAGAGCCATTATTCCGTCATTAACAACATGTCTATAAAACACCTAATATTATTTAAAGTATCGTCTTAAATGTTCTTGCGCCTTTACGATTCCTAATTGTTCAGCTTCTACGGAACCCCAGTAACGGTGATCTTCCAATTCAATACTTATCGGTCCCTGGTAACCAAGACTCTCCAAACGGAGGGCAATTTTCCCCCAATCCACTTCACCATGCCCAGGTATTGTGTATCGCCATGAGCCTTCTGAAAATTGATATTTTTCATCGAAGGTCGCCCTAATGACACCGCATTCATAAAGTTCATCCTGTAAAATTTCTGTATCCTTACCATGACAGTGATTAATTCTTTCACCGAATTCGGTTAATAACCGTACATAATCAATACCTAAACGTACGAGATGTGATGGATCGTAGGTCATACCAAAGTGTTTAGATGGTATTGATTCGAACATTGCTCTCAACATTTCCGGTGTACATCCTAGTGTTGGATAATATGGTGCTGGTCCTGGCCATCCTTCGATGGCAATATAGATACCCGTTTGTTCCGCATGACGGACAATTTCTGGAAACACTTCTTTCCAGATTGAAAACCCTTCCTTACGTGACAGCGTATGATCTTCCGGGACCAAACACATAAATAACACGCGTCCACCTAATTGTGATATATTTGACATCTGCTTTTTAAGTTTATTCACCGCATTAGCGCGATGCTTTTCATCTAAGCTAAATAGCTGAGCACCATTTGTTGCATCAACAGATCCTATACCTATACCACCCTTTTGACAAGCTGCTTTTACTTCAGGTGTTAAATCGGGTACATCAAGTGTATCCAAGCCAGCTTGTACTGCCCAAGCCACTACTTTATCGATTCCTTCTGCACCGATCTTTGGCGGTATTCTCATTCCAATATTAAAATTCATGATTTAATATCACCTCCATTAATATCTAATACTTCATTTAGTAAGGTTTATAACCTGCCGCTTCATAAACCATTTCCGACAACTTGACTACTTTTAACGCAAATTCACCTGGTACCTTTACTTCATGTCTTCCAAGTATCGCATTAATAAAACTTTTGTCTTGATTGGTTGTTTGTTTCGGTAATTCTGGAACAATAGGAGCCTCTCCTAATCGATGTAACACAATTTTATCGTTATCATAGAAAATAGCGCCGTCCTCACCGCAAAATACATAGGTTTCATGCCAGGAAGGTGAGTAACCAACAAGGTTCAGGCCAGCAACAGCCCCTTCCTCAAAGCGAATAGAGGTGAATGTATCTATTTCTACTGGAGCCCCTTGTTGTGATAACTGCGACTTTACTTCTACTGGCGTTAGTCCAGTCGTCCACAGTAACACATCAATAATATGACTACCTGAGTCCATCAAAAATCCACCACCTGACAATTTTGGATCCATCCTCCATGAATCACTGGTCCCTTGCCACCATTGCTGATACAGTGAAGCAGTAATCGATGTTATCTTACCAATTTCCCCGCCTGCTATAGCATCTCTAATATAGATAAATTCCGGCTGAAAATGACGTTGATAGGAAACTTGCAAAACCTTACCTGATTGCTCGGCGGTTTCAATTAATTGCTTCGCCTCATTAGATGAACACGTCATCGGCTTCTCTATCAATACATGTAATCCTTTTCTCAAAACATCTGTCGCTTGCTGAAAATGCAACGTATGAGGAGAGCAAATAACAACCCCATCTAATTCCACTTTATCAAGCATGTCATAGTACTCAGAAAATCCCTCTATATTCTGTAATCCTAATTTCTTTACAAACCGTTCTCTTGCCTCCACACTGACATCAGCAATCGCCTTAATTTCCACATTTTCCATTTCTAACAACTGATTACCATGTATCTGGGCCATTCCTCCGGTACCGATAAATCCAATGCGAATTTTATTCATTTGTTTCCCCTCCTATTAAACTCATATACAAACATCATGTATATATAAAGCTATTAATTAGACGCTTTAATACTGATATTCTCTATTCATTCCCCTAACCTTTTCCCACTATGATATAGTGAATACAGTCAACATCCTCTAAGAAAGAAAAGTGAAGATGAATCTTTTTTCTTTGCTAACTTCCACACAGGCCAATTCTTTAATTTATATTTTTTCCATAGTAATAACTTCGGTTATTTTAACTCTTCTACCTTGTTCATTAGATAGACTAGCAGCCTGATTTATTGACGTTAAACTAAGGATATCTTCTTCATTAATAGTTGGTTTACAATCTCCAATAATAGAATTTACCCATTGTTTGAGTGGCATTGGGAGGGCATCTGGTATTTGATCAGGGACAATCCAACCTTCACCTAGCTTTGTGCTTTTCAAGCGAATGTTTTGATCTTCGATTAACATTGTTCCTTGTGTACCATATAGTTCAAGTTGAAAAGGGGAACCATTCGATAGAAAACTAGTTTCAATTGTTCCAAGAACACCTGATTCATATTCTACAAGTACAACTGCATTGTCATCTACGTCATAACCTAATGTATCTTGTAATCTTGCTGTAACAGCTTTTGCTGGTCCTGCTAAACGATTTGTTAAATAAATCGGATGAGCTCCGAGATCAATTAATGCTCCACCACCGCACTCCTCTTTATTTAAAAAGTGTTTTGGAAGCCATCCATTCGGCTTCCCCTCAAATGGAACAGCACCATTATGAGCTACTCTACAGCGAATCGAAGTTAGTTTGCCCAGCAATCCTTTATCGAGTACTTCTTGAGCATATAAATAATAACTTTCCGTTAAGCGAGGTAAAGAGACCATTAACTTTACTTCATTTTCTTTTACAACTGAAATAATTTCTTCACAATCTTGAAGTGTAAACGCTAACACTTTTTCGGTAAAAATATGTTTTTTATGTTTAGCAGCAAGTGTAATAATTTCCTTATGAAGATTTGTAGGTGTATCCACAATTACTGCATCTACATCAGGATCCTCTAGTACTTTCATTAAATTATCTTCAAAACGGACTCCAAGTTTTTTAGCCCATTTTTCTCCGCGCTCTACAATTTCATCCCATACAACTGTAATTGTTAGGTATTCGTTTTGATTCGCTTGACTAGCATAATCATCAGCATGTACATGCCATTTACTTAACAGGGCAACATTTATCATGATAAGACCTCCAAATTTTTTATATCCATCGATGTCAGGAAGATAAAACAGATTTTAATATCTTGTGATATTAGTTTCTATGTTAACTATCCCTACAATATTTCACTCTTTACTTCCTTTCCATATTCTATTATTTTGACCATTTATAACTTTTGTGACGGCTTCAATCAGCGAATAAATATCAGCATTTAATTGCTCTTTTGCTTTCTCAGAGATGCTCGTAGCCTTTTTCTTATTCATATATTTTAAACAATCTCCTAATCCCTTGACTGCTTGCTTGTGCTGCCCTTTTTGAAACTGTACCAGCGATTGAGAAAGTTTAACATCCAGTTGTTTATTAAACGCTTCGTTAATCTCCCCAGATTCTACATAACTATTGAACGTCGATCCGACTTGAACAAATTTTTTCTGTAAATCACCATAACCAAGTAATTCAATTTGAGTCATAGAAGTTGATGTAGCTCCACCGTTTTCTTTAACCTCCATTCTGTAGAAGGAATAGGCACCACAGTTCTCAATTGTGAAAGGTTTGGTGAATTTACGCCATTGAAAACGTTCATTCTCTCTTCTATCGAGAACTTGCCAATCTTCACCATCTTTGGAGCCAATTAGTACCCAACTTTTCGGATCCTGTTTTTCATCATCTCCAGAAGTTATCGTGTACATCAACACTTCCACTGGTCCATTATCGAAACGATATTGTACCCACAGATTATTACTAATTATGGACAGTTTGGTTTGAGAAGTATTGTCAAATAGTCTTTGCGCCACATCTTTATCCGAATGATGAGATATCCCATCATTACCATCCGTTAAATCAAACATTGTCGTAGGTAGCAAAGATGTTCCGTTTGTTGCTATATCAGTAATCGAATTAGGTAAGGCGTCTGCACCTGTTCCCCACTCAGATGGCTCTCTTCCCATTTTAAACTCCAATTTTGCACCTTTACTCAGCGTTTCATGGTCTATCGTTAACTTATCATGAGATTTACCGTTTACTTTTAGGTTTTGTACGAATTTATTTTCATTACTAACATTTGGAGCTTCTATTATAATTGTCTTCCCATTTTCGAGTTGGATCTTCATTTTCTTAAAGTAAGGTGCTCCAATTGCATATTCAGGTGTGCCCATTTTCAGCGGATAAAATCCTGCGGAGCTAAACAAATACCATGCAGACATCTCTCCGTTATCTTCATCACCTGGATACCCTTGGCCTATTTCACTTCCAAGGTAAAGTCGGGATAATATTTCACGAACTATTTCCTGCGTTTTCGCTGGTTTTCCAGCATAGTTATACATGTAAGGAATATGATGGGATGGCTGATTACTATGCCCGTACATCCCCATCCTTATTTCCCTAGCTTCAAGCATTTCATGAATTACACTGTCATACTGCCCTGGGTAAGAGGCCGTTTCAGGAGTAGTGAAAAACGCATCGAGTTTTTCCGCCAATCCATCTCTACCTCCATATAAATTTGCCAACCCTTGACCATCATGTGGTACGTGGAATGCCATATTCCAAGCATTTGTCTCAGTATAATCACCGCCCCAGGCCTCAGGATTGAAGTTATCAGCATCTATTCTCCATTCACCTGTCGGCTTTTTCCCCATAAAGAAATTCACTTCAGAATGGAACATTTCTACGTAGTTTTGTGCTCGCTCTATATAATAATTTGCAGCCGTACTATACTGTTTATGATCTGGATTCGACTTATCTGTTTGCTTCGCCAGCTCCTTTGCTATATTAGCAATAGCAAAGTCATTGATGTAACCATCCATTGCCCATGACAACCCTTCTTCAGTCGAAGTGCTTGTAAAACGATTAAAAATAGATGTGGCTAACCCTTTTCTGCCCACACTCTTATTTTCGCTAGCTACGGAGGCATTCTTTAAAGCAGATTCATAAAACGCTTTGACATCAAAATTTGTTACTCCTTTTAAATAAGCATCAGCAAAAGCAACATCAGAGCTTGTGCCAACCATCAAATTTGCATAGCCCGGCGAAGACCATCTCGATATCCAGCCACCATCTTTATAATGTTGAACAAAACCATCGATCATCTCACCAGCAATTGATGGTGTAAATAAGGAATAAGCTGGCCATGTCGTTCTGTACGTATCCCAGAAACCATTATTGACATAACACTTTCCTTCAACAATATTGGCACCCGTCTCGGTCGATGTATTTTCTTTTGTTTGTTCTGAAAATGGACTAGCATACTGATAGTCAGGTTTTGCTTTTGTTCCCGTATTTTCATACCCTATGTTAGGATATAAGAACAACCGATACATATTGGAATATAGAGTGGTAAGCTCGTCTTCACTTGCCCCTTCCACTTCAAGTATTTTCAGTTTTTCTTCCCATAATCTTTTTGCCTCTTCCTTCAAACGTTCAAAAGTAGAATCCGGTTTAATTTCCTGTTCAAGATTCTTTTTTGCTTGCTCCACGCTAATCAGCGAGGTAGCAATTTTCATTGTGACTGTTTTGTCTTCACCCTCGATATCAAAACGAAAATAGCCAGCAACATGATCCCTATTCTCTCCAGTTAACTTCCCGCTGTCCGTTACTTTCTTATCAAAGGATGCATAAACGAACATCCTAGTAGCTCCATCAGAAAGGTTGCTTTTTACATCTGTATAGCCGGTGATTATCTTTTGATCTGGCTGTAAAAACAAGCCACCATTATTGTCTACGTTGTCAAAAATTAGATTTGATTTTTCATCAGTAAACGTAAACTTAAACATTGCGGCACGGTTTGTTGGTGTTATTTCTGTTTGAATACCATTCTCGAATGTAACACTATAGTAATGTGGCTTTGCTATTTCATTTTCATGCTTAAATGGAAGCGCTCGTTCATTTCTGTTAGCACTAGGCTTTTCTGACGCAAAGGGCATGAATTGGAATGTCTGACGATCTCCCATCCATGGGCTTGTTTCATGACTGAGAGAAAATGCCTGGATTTCCGGTAAATTTTCTGTATTATTCGCTTGTTGGTAGGTGTAAAGCCAGCTAGTGGAACTAGCATCTGTCACTGGAGTCCAGAAGTTAAACCCGTGTGGTACGGCCACAGCAGGGAAGTTGTTCCCTCTAGAAAAGGTTGAATTTGAATTTGTCCCTCTTAAAATATTCACATAATCAACAGGACTTTCATATGTTTCGCCTTTTGAATCCTCTTCAATTTTAATATCATCTATACTACCTTCAAAAACCCCAGGACCTTGTTTATTATCATAAGCCACTAAAATTCGATCAATAATTTTTCCTTCGGCCACTTTTCCGATGGCAGATGATTTGTAGTTCCACTGATTCGGATATAAGGTATCAGATTCCCCCTGTGCCTGGGGATTTAGTTCAATGCCGTGCTGATCCTTTGCCCCAAGTTCACTAAGATATATTCCATCGGTAAATGCAAGATCGATAGACACATAGGTACTAGAATAATTCCTTTGTTCCTCATCCATAAACTGCGGATGAATATAATAGGAAAGTTTTGACTTGGAAGTAACAGTAATATTTACGTCAAATACCTTATTATAAGAATAAGCTCTTCCTTCTAGAGTATGCCTACCAGAATACTGAAAAGCCTTTCCTCCTGTCCAGCCTGCATTGACCTTTCCTGTGTAACTACTTTTCGGACCGTTCCCTATTTCTGTTTTCATATTCTGTAGCTTACTTTGGTCTACCAAATAATAAGCGTCCTCTTTTGGTTGCTTGACAGTATTTGTTGTAACATCTTCTATTGAATGAGGGATATTCCCTTGTACCAATTCATATGAAATACCTCCTGTAACTCCTGAGGCCATTTTATTTCCTTTACTGTCAGTTTCTACAGTATTTTCCCATGTAAGTTGTTCGTCCCCATCCTCGAACGAAGTAAAGAAGTCAGTTGTTTCTTCGTCTTTCTCAGAGGATGGACTAACAGTAGGTTGAGTTCCGTAATTTACACCCATGTTCGCATGGCTCCTATAAGAAATTTTTGTTCTCGCAATTTATTAATATAGTTTTGATATTGATTAGTAATTTTGCAGGTTATTAAGTCCAATCCAAAATTTGACCTTAAAGTAAAAACGTCATCGGATTGACTTAGACGAATATAATAATTTAATAAATAGGCCACCTACAACTGATCGGTTCTGAAAGTTTATCTGCTTGCCAGTGACCGTGTCATACCAATCAGTAAGAGGAACACGACTTGAAGATTCATTTAAGAAATCCCAAAGTGGTGTGATCATTTGCTCAAAATCTTTCTTGGATTTTGCCATGGTTGCACACCAAACGAGCCAATCAGACTTCGTATATGTGTTCCTATTGTCTAGAGGGGTTCCAAACTTGTTCTTTTTTGAAATGTAAAATGGGATTTCTCGTTCTACTATATCTCCTGGAAACAGTTGAAGTCCGAATAGTTGATCCCAAACCAAGTTATATTTTAGACTCCATGTCTCTGGCGTACTATCAAATGTAAGTTTGTAATGATCATTGGCAGTAGCCATTATTACCCATTGAGATGCCATCTCTTTTGCCATTTGATAATAAACTTCTCCATCCTTTTCATCTAGCATATTACACATAATCGAATAGGCACCGATACCGAGGATTGCTTTGATGGAAAGGTTGGTATTATGCGCTAAGTGCCCAGCAAAGTCATCCGTACATAATTGGTTTTCTGGATCAAGTCCATTTTCTATTAAATAATTCGCCCATTTGGTCAAAAGTACCCAGTTCTCTTTTGCGAAACTTGCATCCTTTTCATAGATACAAACTGCTGCGGCCATGATCAACATGTTCCCACACTCTTCAATTGGCATCTGGTTCTCTAATTTATTTCCACCATAAACTTGACCATTTGCTTTCGGATAACATCCAACATCATGAGGAGCAAAATTAAATTTCCACTCTTCGGTAGCTGCATATCGGAATATTGGTCTCATCATAGCTTTGACGAACTCAGGATTATAGTATAAGAACAGAGGGATGGATGGATAACTGACATCAACAGTTGCAACGCATCCATTACTGAAGTTTTCTTTAGATAAAAATAAAACATCCCCTTTTTCATCTATAACCAGCTTATGTGCGGCAATTGCTTGCCGATAAGCAAGTGACAGCATATCCTTATATTTATCTCCTCCTGCATTTTGGCTTTCTTTGATGAGTTTATGGTTGAAGGTTTCACATTTTTTCTGAATTTCCTCGTATTGAACTACTGCAGATTCAAGCATTTCCTCAAACGTTAGCCCATTCCTGCGCCAATAAGCATTCAAAGGCTTTCCAAAGTATTCTATTGATTGAATATCATCATACGCTAAAATAAGATAGTTCGAAGATTGACGTTCATGAATCTGTCCTATATCTAATACAGCTGCCATTACTGGGGTATCTTCTTTTGCCGGTCTAGGCTGATGTACATCATCATCCTTTTGCAATTGTCCAGTGTCGATAAAATGTTTCCTACCATTATATGATTGTATAACCGTTTCTAGGGATCTTGTCTGAGGTGCTGCTAGATAACAGTACCCCCAATCAATCCTCGTATCATCTCCGACACGATTTAGAATTGACTGTTCTTTAGTACCCATGCGCATAGCTACGATATTGTCATTAATCATTTTTCTAGACCAAGCTATTTTTTGATCCGGTGTGTTCACACACAATTCGCCAGATACATCAAAATAAATTTTGACATCATGGGACTTGTCATCTAAAGAACGAACACGGAAGGTGACGTATGATGCCGGTCTTGACAATAAATCTAACTCGTCAAGAAGCAACGGTGTTGTAAAACTAACTTCTAGCTCAATACCGTCTCCTTCAAAAATGTACGTACTAGTTAACGGATCAACTTTTAAACTTTTTTGAAACAAAGTATCTGGTTCTTCGTATTCTGTATCAGAATCCATCTCTACTTTACCCATGAACCTTCTAGGCTTACCATCTATCCTAATCATACCAACCATGCTGTTGCGTTTGTTTGTCCAATGCACACTATGATCATCATAAAGATTATCTGCTGCCGACCAGACACTAAAATACGGATCAACCGTTATTAGTGGAACTGAAGGGGGTCTAAAAGTTTCAGTCATTTTTAAACATCTCCTATTTTCTAATTTATTATTCTATCCATATGAGTGATAAGGAGAGCGTACTGCTCTCCTTTATGCCTAAATTAGTTCAGTATTGATATCGATTAATTTGATGTCCTATATCTCATGAATTCTGTTCCTTCTTTTGCTTGTTTTGATAGTTCATCAGCAACGTCTTCAATACCTACATTTTTTAACGCTTCTCGAGATTCCTCAATTAATTTCAGAGCATCTTCTTCTGTTTTTGTATGAATAGCTTGTAGGACTACTTCTCCTAACGTATCAAAAACAGGCTGGATTTGTTCGAAATATTCATGTTGTTTAAACACATTATAAGGATCTTTACCTTCAACTGACTTAATGCCATCTGGGGACATGATTTTTTTGAAATCTTCTTCTATTTTATATCTTTCATCATATTGATACCCAAAGGCACCACCTGCTAAGGAAACTGTACGATATAACCCCGCTAGTGTACCGTAAGAAGAACCGATTCCCTCATTAATCAATACTTTCGGATCCTCTTTTAGTTTATCAACCCATTCCTTTTTAGCTTGAACATTGCCATCAATCATATCGTAATGATCACCCTCGATACCAAAGTTTGTTAAAAGAAAACCTTCATCAGATGCCAAATAATTTAACATCTCCATTATTACATCTAATTTTTCCTTAGAAACAGAATTTGGAACTGCAATGAGTTGAGAACCAGTTACATTCACTTCTGTTCGATAAGGATCCCCATTGAAATCATTTAATGGTCCTAATGGAACAAACTTATCTTGAAGCCCTGCTTTTACTAACCCAGTCCATAATCCTGGGAACTGATTTGGAACTACCGCATAACGTTCTTGTGTAAACTTTTCCTCTGCAATAGCGCCAGTTTGTGTATACGCCTCTGGATCTAGTAATCCATCGTTACGTAATTTCTGCATGTATAAAATATAATCCTCATATTCTTTTGTTAAGAAATTTAATTGAGCATTTCCATTGTCATCAATCTTCCAACTTGAAGATCCCGCAACAGGTAAAAACATCTCAGTCATAATATCTAAAGGCCAACCAGTTCCCCCAGCTCCTAAAGGAAAAACAGGTTTACCATTAACCTCAAGATTCTCATCTTTTACAGCTTCCAGAAAATTATAAAGATCCTCCGGTGTATGGACAGATTGTGGATCAATTCCTACCTTTTCTGCGATGTCTTTATTAACGTATAATCCATATAACCAGTTAATGGCATCATCAGAAGCAGCTGGAAATCCTGCGTGAAGCATAAATTTACCGCCCTTTTGTTGACTAATAATACTATCATATAAAGATGTTGACATATTTTCCTGCTTCACTAGATTTGCAAGATTTGGATACTTTTCTAAATACTCGGTTAAATCATGAAGCTGCCCTTCATTCGCTGCCTTTAACAGCGTTTCACTTTCTTTCCCCCAAGCAGGACCTGTATACAAGTCAGGAAATTCTCCAGTAGCAAAAATTTGAGTGATTTTTTCTACTTCACTTAATCCCTTTGGATAGTCAAATTCCATTTTCACTCCTGTTTCTTCCAAAATCTTTTTGGCAACAGGATTATTTTCAACATCTTTAGGTTCATTACCATCTGAACCAGCCCAGTTATGCAAAACCTTTACTGTAATAGGACCCTCCTTACCATCAGTACTCGTTTCCTCACTTTTTTCCTGACAAGCAGCTAAAATGGTAAGTGAAAATACCAACAACAACGACACTACTAGCCTAAATTTCTTTTTCATCTTTATCCCCCTAAAATGAACTATTTTCTTTCATATGATAAACTCCTCTTTTGAGAAGACCTATCCCTTTACTGAACCTATCATGACGCCTTTAACAAAGTATTTTTGCAAAAATGGATAGACAAATAAAATTGGTAAAGTCGCCACCATTAAAGTTGCCATACGCAATGATTCTGGCGTCGTTTGCGCTACTGATTGTAGACCTACCGAAGTCCCTGTTTGTGAAGCATTCTTTGCTGCATCTGCTTGAGCTAGTGATTGACTCAAAAGATCATTAAGCAAAGTCTGTACAGGCAATAAGTCTTTGTTAGTAACAAAGTAGGTGCCTGTAAACCAATCATTCCAGTGAAATACACCAATGAAAAGTCCAATTGTTGCAAGGACAGGTGTAGATAATGGTAAAATAATTTTCATGAAAATTTTAAAATCTCCACAACCATCTATTTTTGCAGATTCTTCTAATGAATTAGGTAGTTGCTGAAAAAAGGTACGAAGCACAATAATATTAAAAAAGTTATATAAAAATGGAATGATATAAACCCAAATTGTGTTGATTAATCCTAATTCTCTATACAAAACAAAAGTAGGTATCATCCCTCCGCCAAACAGAGTTGGTATAAAGATGAAAAAGGTAAAGAACGTTCTTCCAGGAAGTGATTTCTTTGTTAAGGCATAGGCAAATAATGCACTTAAAAACACATGTAATGCCGTTCCAATCACTGTACGGAGAATGGTAATTTTATAAGCTTCGAGAAACTTAGTATCTTGGAAAATCTGAATATAATTATCAAATGTAAACCCTTTCGGAAGAAAATAAATAGAGTACTTCATTGCCGCCACTCCATCACTAAGTGAATAAGCTAAAATATAGATAAAGGGATACACTGTACAGAAAGCAAAAAGTGCTAATAATGAATGATTAGTGATAGAAAATACCGACCATTTTTTCCCACTCATTAAGTCTCAACTCCTTTACCATAAGGATGTTCCATTGACTTTTTTGCTAATTCGATTAGCTGAAATAATTAGAATTAATCCAATGATTCCTTGGAATAACCCAACTGCTGTCGCATAACTAAAACGCCCTTGCTCCAAACCAGCCTGGATCACATAAACATCTAATACAGTCCCTATTGAAGCCGTTGATGGAGTGTTTAATAGTAGTAATTGCTCATACCCTGCAGACATAATCCCGCCACATGCGAGAATAAACAAGATAACCATTACACCTCTTATTGATGGTAATGTCACATGCCACATCTGCCTGAACCGATTTGCTCCATCAATTTTTGCTGCTTCATATAATTGAGGGTCCACTCCTGAAATTGCTGCTAAATAAATAATGGCTCCCCAACCTACACCTTTCCAGATATCAGATCCAATAATTAGTTGATAAAAATAATTTATATTCCCTAAAAACTGAATTTTGTCTAGTCCTAGTACATCAATCAATTCATTTATCGGTCCTCCATATGGGCTTAATATCCGCTGCATAAGTGTAACAACGACAACCCAAGAGATAAAATGGGGTAGATATGAAATGGTTTGTACCGTCCTTTTGAATTTCGTAGCCTTTATTTCATTTAACATGAGAGCTAATATAATGGGCATCGGAAAACCAATTAGGAGTTTCATTAAACTTATAACTATTGTGTTACGAATAATTTCTCCAGATTGATAATAGTTAAAAAACTGTTGAAAATATTTAAATCCAGCCCATGGACTCCCAAGGATTCCCTGTACGAAATTAAAGTCTTTGAATGCTATCGTTATTCCATACATCGGAATATATGAGAATATGACAAACCAAACAATTCCTGGAAGTAAAAATAGATAGAACACTCTATGCTGCCATACTTTTAACCAGATGTTTTGTTGCTTTTTTTCCGTTACATATACTTTCTCGGAAGCTAATTTTGAATCAAGGTGGTCCTTCATTTTTACCCCACTCCCAAAGAATGTGACTTAAGAAGACGTTGTTTCTTTGTTGCATGTCATTTGTTTTATTGACTACCACTTTACAAGTATTCTTGTTATTTCTATTGAACTATGAATATAGTTGAGTAAAATCGTTTGTGATTGTTCATTCCATTCCCAACTAATATGCTCACTTTTATTTCCAATAACTAACTTAGCTTCAATCGGCTCTTTAAAACAGGATAAACGGGCAACTGCCTTCAACTTTTCTGGTCCTCTAACAATCATTTCAAAGCCATTTTCATTCTGATTTAGTTCCTCAATCCTTGAAGATGCAGCGATTACCTTTACTTCCTGTTTTGTAGAATTATAGTCTAAATCATATAATAGAGTGTTTTCATCTGGTTTTAATTGAATATGATGGAGAACTTTTAGTGATGGATCAAACAGATCTACAAAGTTCCCTTTTATTTCTAGCGGTTCTTGGTTAATTGACTCATCTAAAACTGCAGCTATTCGATAAGGACCTCTTTGTAGCATAAAATAGTTCCTCTCATCTAAAGTAATCTCTTGATCATAGTTTTCTAAACTATTATTAATCGTTTCTCTTAACAAATCTGCACCCTTTTTAGATTTGGCACATTCGTCAGGGGAAAGCTTTAAATAACCAAGGATTCCTTTGTCTACTTTATATATGCCCTGTTCAATTCCACTAGCTAATCCTAAGCTTTCAAAAAGATGTTCACTTGGGAAACGGTACTGGTGCTTTCCTGTATTCCACCATTCTCTGACTTTATGGTATGGATCACTGTTATCACCAACATAGATTAGCACACCGCCTTCTTTCACCCATTGAGCAAGTGCATTATGCAAATCGGGATATTCAGGCTTTAGAAATTCATAGCTTAAAATCAATAAGCGATAATCCTTTAGATAATTTGGAAAACGTCGTATATTATCTAGCTGAACTGGTCTAACCCACAATCCTCTCTTTAAAAGTGGGAGTGTCAATCCATAAAAGGAAGAGAAATTTAAAAGTTCAATATCTTGATCGTTATTGACCGAATCCGTATTTGTCCCATCATAACGAGTATTAGAATCATTTTCTTTACTAGAAATATTCTTTCTTTGGTACATCATCGAATCAGATACTAGAACTCCGATTTTTTCAGACATTCCGTGAACACGAATGTCCTGTTGATTCATGTTTCCTAATGTATGCATGACTGTCAGCAAGGTCGTCGCATAGTCTTCAGGGATTGTTTCAACACCTGTCCCTTCTTCATTAGGATATTTCCCTTCAAAAATCCTGGAAGGCCATGGAGAAACTTCATAATGAGAAATATCAGGATGTAAAAGTGAAGCTACAACTGTTTTAAAGTAATTTTTTCGGTAATCAGACCATGTGTATCTTGGATTATCTTCAATAGGATCATGTAAAAACCACATTCTTCGATCTGTCCCACTAACGAGTTCCTGCATCATTCCATACTCCAAGAAAGCGGTTTCAAATGTCCGTTCCTTTCGAACACCTTCATATACATTTTGAGTTCGTGAAGTTCCGGTCCATATTTGCGCAATATAACCGTCGATAGATGGTAAATCTATCAGCATCGATTCAGGACTTACAATTCTCCATTGTGTATAATTTATCAGACTATGAGTAGGAACATAAAATCGTATAAAACGGTTATATTTAACTAATGCATACTCTTTCAACTCACTGCATAACCGGTCTAAACTACGCTTATATAAATATGCTTTAAGATGTGAAGCACGATACTGGCCATCTTCAGATTCATGAGGTGGGATCCATGGTTCCTTATAATAAATCTGCCATTCTCTTTTAAACGCTTCAGAATATCCTCCATCAACCCAATACTCAGGCTCTTCAAGGTGAATCGCCTCGACTCCAGCGTCTACAGCAGTTTTAATTCTTTTTGTTAAAAAATTCGTATAGGAAATGGTAGGTACCATATAAGGAATATCTTTCCCATGTTGAATATAAGAGCCCTGTTTATTTTTTTGTGCCTCATCCCAATGGCGATGACCGTCAATTTTACCATACAAATATTCTTGGTATTCTCCCCATGCGACACCTGTCATTAAATGAACTACATAGCCTTTTTCTTTCCATTCTTGTATTCGTTTGGGCATCGACTTATCAATTCCATAAACCATGACAAAATCAGTTTGTAAATCAAATGAAGGCTTAAATGATGCAGATTCCTGAAAACCGATTCTCTCTTCTTCTCGATCCCTGATAACCATAGGTGTTAATCCCTCCTATTTATTAGATTCAATTTAGGTATTATGTAAGACAGGTGAACCTCTAAGTAGTCTAACTCCATCTGTTTACCGCTTCTTAGAGGAACTTCACCTGTTTTATCATTTTCAATTAAAGAGAGTGTAAATCTTAGTTGCTAGACAACCCATTGGCTTCTCGAATGAGTTCAAAGTACTGATCACCACGTACAACCTCATATTCCGTACCTAATGAATTGGCAATTTCCTCAATATCTGAAGGGGTAACTGACCAAGACAACATTCCCATTGAGATGAATAATGGTGACTTTCCATCCCATTCTGCAGATAATTCTGCAATGGCTTCTTTTGCTTCTCCTACACTACTGGCACCTCGCAATATCGACTGCGGGAGTTTGCCATTTAATATCGATGTTCCACTGGTATTTTCCCAACTGAGGAAAACTCCTTTTGGATTGATATAATCGATATAGTGCTGAGCTTCTGATTCAGACAACGGTACGTTCTGTTCATCCACACGGTTAAGTGCATATATAATGTCCATGCCCGTGCGTTTCATGTACTTGTTTGTTAGTTTCGCATATTTTTCGAAAGTGTCATCAGGCCAAGGTGTTGGATAAATATAACCTGCACCAGATGGACCTGCAATTAAGAGATCGTTTTTGGTTGCTGTATGTTGGTAATGGCTTAGAATCGAAGGAGCTGCATCATACAGAAGTGGACTGGCTGACCAGTTAATTGGCACACTTCCTCTTCCTTCATCATCCCAAAGTTGTCTTAACTTATGTTGGTTATACTGTAGGTTGTCGCCTTCTCCAAGTGTAAAAGTAAGGTAAATTTTATTAGTAAGTTCTGGTGCTGGTAAAGGCTTCTGTTTTTTCAATTTTCCCTTCGTGCCCGAAAAGACGGTCATATTGTTAAACCAATCGGCAGGTACTACATAGACACTATGCCTTGAAGTAAGTTCTGTTGAGCTAAACTCTCCAGCCACATCGTTTCCAAACCATCCTAAATAAGGTGTATTTGGTTCGACATCTGAAAGGATGCTCTCAAACAATTCCTTTTCTTCCAGAACATTTGATTCAAGCCAGAAAACCATTGCACGGTTGGCAACAGCATAATCTCTCAGATAGCCATAAGGTTCTGTCTTTTCTGACGATTGAGGCTGAACATTTGAAGCAGATACTTTGAATTGATTCCACATATCAACCGAAACATCTAGATCTTGGGTTCCGGCAGGTGGAATAAATTTATACACAAAGTAATTTCCATTATCTGCCCACCTATGTCCCTCGAAGCGTTCATCTGAACTTGATTGGTTACGATCATATAAAAACTTCTCTTCTTCTGATGAACCAGGTATAAACTGTGCAATGATTTTCCCATCAGCTTTTACTGTAACCTCATGCACTGCTGGACCCCATCCATCATTCGAAAAAGCATCCTGAAAACGAAGATAGACAGCATCTTTTCCAAGGAACTCCGACAAATCTAGATCATATACATCTCGATTTTCGCTATCCCTAATCTGTTCTTCCTCCTGAATGATGGTTTGAAAGTCAGTCCAATTGTCTTCAGGTAAAGCTACACTTCTGCTAGGGTTCAATCCAACCAGCATACGGTGAGTCGTTTTTGACCAGAGATTCTCAAATTGCCATTTATATGCTTCCAATCCGTCTTTGAAACGCCCACGGAAGTCTTCAATCACTTTTAGGTTGTATGGTGCATTTGTAAGTTTCTCAGCAAGTTCAGGACTGGCCACTACTGCATTTTTTATTCCTGCCATTGTTGTTGCGACATTGATTGAATCTTCTACTTCAGGATCATAGATGATGATACCTGCAATCTCTTTCTTATATTTCATTAAGAGATTCCATGGTTTTTCAATCATTGTATAAGGCACGTCCATATCGTTTAACCAAGTATAATTTCCTTCCTCATAGTCTACTTCGATTGAATAGATTCTCGGTATTTCGCGATTCACGTTTCCTTGAAGTGTAGTGAATAACAACTTCTCATCCCCGCTATTTGCCCTTAGATCAATAACATCAAGATGCTTTGCTTTTGCAAATGAAGGCAGTGCCTGGTTCTCTGGCCAATCAATTTTTCCATTTTTCACTGGTTCTGGATTTGGGCTTTTTGCGTAGACCGCACTACCCATTAGTACTAAGACCAATGTCAAAGTTAACAATATAAGTTTTCGGAACAAATTTTCCTCCCCCATTCATCTAACAGACTTTTAAAATAACTCAGAATAACTCAATCTTCATTCCCCTTAAGCACTTAAATAACCTGGAAGCATATGTACCTTATAGTGTTCACCTCCTTAAATCGAGCAAATTATATGTTTTATGGCTTCAACTTCCTTTAAGAATCCACTTACAATGTTATCGCTTTCATTTTTTCGCTTACTTTATGTTTTCTATAAGAAAAGCTTCTTGCTATTATGTATGTCTAATATTTTGAATATGAAATTGTTAGTTTTACTTTGGAGAAACAAATCAGAGCAGATTGTGTTTTGTTTTACTCGGACTCATTTGTTTTATACTAAGTTGGGAATCTATTAATTTTCGGGCTTGTGGTATGCCATAACAATGGAGGGTATTATTCCAAGAATAAGCTTACTGAATGTGAGAATGTAAAAACCAAATTTAAAATCTCTGGAATTTTTTTCTGAATTATCTAATATCGATTTGATATATATTATTATATATCTATTAATTCATTTATGTCAATAATACATTTAGAAATGAATATCTTTTACTAAAATGATGTTTGGAAAGCGCACAAGTATCGTCCTTAGAGTATTGAAGGTAAAGGAACGGTCATCGGGTTAACCGTTCCTTTACCCTGTTCATATCGATAACGAAGATAGTACAAAAAAAAACACCTGAATTTCATCTGGTGTTTTTAATACATATATATCATTTATTGAAATCGTTTAAAGCCCCTGTCGTTTCTTTAACTATTAATTTCGGAGTAAGGTTTATCTTTTTGTAGTCAAAATGTGTTTTAACTTTTCGATTATCAAGCAATTGAATTAATATTTTTGCAGCTTCCCGACCCATTTCCTGTTCTGACTGAGAAATGTGAGTGTACACACCAAATTCATCATAACCAGAAGAAGGATCATCAAATGTAAGAATGGATATATCTTCAGGGACTCTCAATCCAATATGTTTTGCCAGTCTCGAAATGTATAAACCAAGCTTTGCATTCAAAGTGATATAAGCAGTGGCATATCGATTTTCCATAAATTGATACAATGAGTGATCATCATCTAAATTGCCGTAATCCACTCTAAAATCAGTAAGAATTAAGGCTGGATTTATCATGGTCCCTTTCTCTTTAAGCGCCTCCATATATCCCTTAATTCGGTCTTCTACTGTAATCGTTGGTAATGCAGAATCGGAACAGATTGCAATATCACGATGTCCTAAATCCCATAAGTGAGAAACAGCCAGTTTTGCCCCGCTGAAATTATCAGAACTAACATAATTCGTTTCCACTCCTGGCAAATACCGATCAATTAGTACAAAAGGAAAGTCAATTACCTTCAACTCTAAAATATCATCATTGTAAGTTTCAGCATCAACCGGAAAGATAAGCAACCCAACTGCCTGCATTCGAAGCAGCTCCCTAATTGCCTCTCGTTCATTTTCTTTGGAATTATGGGTCAACATAAACACTAGATAATAATCCGTTTGTTTTAAAACCTTGTTTATACTTTCAATTAATCGTATCGCAAAAAAGTCTTCAACAGAGGGCATGATTAGACCAATCATTTTCCGATTTGGTATCCTCTGAGAATAAGTATCTTCTAGTTCCTCCGGTAATGTTTTTTTATCTATCACATCACTTTTACCTTCGGTTAAACCTTGCACCCTATCCTGCACAAACGTTCCTTTTCCAGGAATGCGATAAATCCAACCTTCCTTCGCTAATGCGGCCAATGCATTTGCAACAGTAATCCGACTGACATTAAACATCTCCATAATCTCTCGCTCAGTTGGTATTTTTTCGTGCTCCGACAGCTTTTTCGAGGAAATTAAACTTTTATAATATTCTTGAATTTGCAAATAGAGTGGTGTTCTTGAATTCTTTTGCATTGATTAACCCCTATCCTTACCGATCTTTATATCATTATATCATTTATGTTATTTAATTCAAGAAGAGTGATATTTAATTTTTTAAAAACATTTCCCTTATTAACGCAGAACGTACAGTCATTTTATTAGAGACTCCCATTAAGATTTAACGAATATACCCAGAGGCAACCAATGAGAAGTAGTGCGATTTTTACACACGTTTCAACCTTTATCAAAGGAAGGAAAATATCTTTTATTGATAACTTTTGTCGAAACTATCGAAGTATATATACAAATATATCAAATATGGTATTATCAAATGACATCATTGACTTACTTCTATGTATCTGATGAAAGGGGTGAATAACGGAGACGGCGTCTGTTCCACCACAACATATAAAAAGGAGATGTGAAAAATTATGATTCGAAACCTTACTATTCTAAGTCTAGTTCTGTTATGCACACTATCATTATCGTTTGGAGTATCCGCTTCTCCAGACTCTCAATCTCTCAATGGCTCTGTTAATTGGCCGAAGCATCAGGAACTCCCCACCTTTGCGAAAGTGAAGCATTTGGATGTTGCCAATGTTTATGACGAACCTGGGGACATCAAGCTGCTTCTAACCACCCTCCAAGGAATTGTCAATCGGGAAAAGCCGCGGATTTATGTACAACAAAATAAAGTTGATCCTTGGCTGAACGATCTGAAGGTTCCTTATAAGATTCATGACGATGCTATGGATGTCTTCAAAGCCTATGCGAACGATATTGAAGGTATAGTTGTCTACGATCCAAAGATTCCGGACTCGATCAACGTTGCTACTACTCTAGCTGGACTAAAAAATGCCGTTGTCTCAGGTCCTGAACTGGCGAAGCAATTGACCGCTGAACCGTATAACCTCGAGGTGATCGAAGACTTCCAGGGCAAATTCAAGAATCGGTTGGAAGCGTATACATGGCAATATGAGAATCTTTGGAGCAAAACAACTAAGAGAATGTTAGTCGGATTAAGTCCAAACACATCCATCCCGATTCCATCAGACAATTACGAATCGTTTCAAACTATAGCGATAGAGAAGGAACAAGTACGGGATGACAGCAATCGGGAAACGCATGAATTCGATTTGTCTTCTTATTTAGGAAATGAGGCCGTGTATCTACGCTTCAACGATGCATTTACTCAGGATGGCTGGGGACCAGCTGTTCATGAAGTGGTCGTAAAGGCAGATGGGCAGGTCATCTCCCAATTCAAAACTGGTACGCCTGAGGAAGAACCTTTTCTCTATGACGAACACGGTTCCAAGTTTTTACCAGGGAGTGATCACCGGTTCGCAGATCACGGCAATTTCTTCATGTATGAATTTAAGCCTCCGGCGGGAACAAAGCAGTTGACGATCTCTGTGGATATGTGGCATCAATACGTAGTGTCCGCAAGCAATGTTCGCCCAATATCATCCGAACAGAAGGAACCTTTCGGCTATTTACGTGACTATGCCGTTGCGAACAAAGCTATGGTTTTCTGGCTGTCTACTAGCGTGCCCGAGGAAAAGGCGCTCTTTGAGAAGATTTTGTCAGATGTCAAACCAGGGACACCTTATCTAGGATGGTTTGACAACGACTTCGAAGGTGAAGTTGCCGGCATCGATCTAACGTCTAAGCACGGTGTCTATGTTCTGCCTTCTGACTGGTTTCATAACATGACTGTCTTCTCAGGAACAAAACATAAAAATGTGAAGATGAAGAAACCAGCCACACAAAAACTAGAGAACAAAATCTATGTGACATATACCTTTGGTGAAGGCGATAACTTGCAATACGACCAAAATCATATGCGAAATCTATGGGATGATCCTGCACGAGGTAAAGTACCGATTAACTGGACATCAAGCCCAATGCTTTATGATGCGGCCCCTGCTATCCTTAATCATTTCCAGTCAACTGCAACGGAAAATGACCTCCTTGTAGCTGGACCGTCAGGAGCTGGGTACTTTAGTCCATATGCTTGGCCGGATGAGAATTTTTCTGATTTCCTAAAAGATACTTATTCATATATGAAGAAATCCAAAATGTCGTTTCCTTATGTTCTGAACAGGGATGTGGCATTGGACCTCCCGCTCAGTGAATCACAAGCTACAGCATATGAGAAAGACTATAAAGTTCCTGGCCTTTTCCTAGGCGGGGGAGATAAAGTCGGTATCGAAATTATGAATGGCACCCTGCCGATATCGTATTTGCGTGGTATAGCCACTGTTCAGGACGGAAAAAATATACTAGCAGACTTCAAAGAAAACTGGGACAGCAAATCACCGAAGTTCATCTCCCTTGGTATCAACGCTTGGGGTATGAATCCTACGGACGTATTGGCTCTTACTGAAACTCTTGGACCAGAATATCAAATCGTCAGGGCTGACGACTACTTCTCTCTTATCCGAGAAGCGAACGGACTCCCGACTAAACCATAGATTCCCCCTAACAAGTGGTGTCATAGAAAAGGCTGTCCGTCTGTCATTACAATTGACAGACGGGCTGCCTTTTCTTGATTTTCACCATTATTTACATAGGCTAGTCGTAGTCAGGTGAGAATCTTCCACTTTAAAGGTCATCATTCAACACGTGAATCATTAATGCAACACTAGTGGTATTTACTATATTAATTGTTACAACTTATACGTTGAGAACTTCCTTTTCACCACTATAGTTTTGAAACTCTCTGTCACCTTAAAATTCGATTGTAAATTTCATCAAAATAAAAGACCACTTCCTTCTCATTTTTCAAAAGAAGGTTAGTAGTTTTAGTTGTAAAAAGAAGGTCTAACAGCGACACGTTCTTACTAAGTTTGCAAAACCCTTTCAAATCCTTTGTTGTACCTGTTCTAATGATCTGAGAGAAATTCGAACTCCCGTCCCTATCCTGTCAAGGTCTACTTATATATTATTTACCGTTACCTCTTGTTACCGATAGTGTCTACAAGTCCTCTATTTATCAAGGATTTGTGGACATTTTTAAGTTATAAGTATTCTCCAATATCCAATAGTTATCTTCAGTTTGTTGCCAATCGGATGCCTCAGAATCCCATTAATATATTACCACTTGAACACCTTAGGAATGATTGTCACTTTCTGTATTATGGCACATAAATCGAAGAATAGTCTTGGTCTACGACTATCAGATGAACTTTTCCACCTTATTTAAGGGCAATTTTTATAACATGGTGATTATCATACTTATACCTTGCCTAAAAACTCAAAAGGTTTACTGAGCTTTCATGAAAAGATTGCCTAATTAAAAAGGAGATAGAGCAACATTTCGGTCTAGATCATCATTAAGCAAAAGTTGCAGTACTAAAATACTTGATTTATTATTTTGGGTATAGTATATTAATTGACGCATCAACTATTGAGCTATCAATTACTTTTTGTCTAAATATGAAAAGAGGGTGTTTCTTGACGAATTCATGGTCTAATGAATCTTTTATTTTATATAAAATGAACTGCCTTAACAAACAGATAAGTTCAAAATTTGAAAGTTGTACGGGCATTAGTCAATCAAGACATGATATCTTATATCAGCTTTATCAAGTTGATGAAATTAGTCAAACAGCACTTCAAAAAGAGGTTAACATTGACGGTGCTGCGATTACCCGGCATTTAAAACAACTTGAAGCGACTGGGATGATTTTAAGACGCAAAGATCCTGAGGATAATCGATTTACTCTTGTCTGTCTTTCAGATCATGGTCGCAAACAAATTATTCTCTACCAAGCTGAAAAGGCTCGTTTTGTCACTTTGATGCTTAAAGATTTTAAAGAAGAAGAACGTCAAGAGTTAACAGATATGCTGACACGCATTCAAAAAAATATAAGCCAAGTCTAACACCTACTTAAATTAAACGACTAAAATTAAAAAGAGGAGACTATCAAATATGACTACTACAGCACAATTAACAAATGATTTCAAAGAAATTGTTACAGGACGCCGCTCCATAAAAAATTACGACAAATCCGTAAAAATCAGTAGGAAAGAAATGGAGGAAATACTTACCTTAGCAACACTTGCTCCTTCTTCAGTTAATATGCAACCATGGCGCTTCCTTGTAATTGAAAGTCCTGAGGGAAAAGCAACACTTGCACCTCTTGCTCGCTTTAACCAAAATCAAGTCGAAACATCTTCCGCAGTAATTGCCGTATTTGGTGATATGAACAATTTTGATAACGGCGAAGAAATCTATGGTAAAGCTGTAGATTTAGGGCTTATGCCTTTAGAAGTAAAAGAAAACCTATTAGCCTCATTTGCTGGATATTTCGAAAAAATCACTAGTGAAGAGATGAAAGAGGTCGTTCTAGTTGATGGTGGTCTTGTATCCATGCAACTAATGCTTGCGGCTCGTGCTTATGGCTATGATACAAATCCAATCGGTGGCTATGAAAAAGACCAGATCGCAGAAGCTTTTGGATTAGATAAAGATCGATACGTACCAGTTATGCTAATTTCAATTGGTAAAGCAGCAGATAATGGCCACCAATCAGTTCGTCTTCCAATTGATAAAGTCGCACAATGGAAGTAATGTAATAAAGAATCCATTCATTAAATTTCAACCGAGTATGTTATTTTTACTTTAATTATATATTAAGTTTATTATGCTTAACAAAAGAGAGGATGACGTTTAATGATTATCATTCATGCCATATTCAATATTATTCCAGAAAAACAAGATGCATTTCTAGAGGAGATTCAACCGCTAATCGCAGCTTCAAGAGCGGAAAGTGGAAATGTTTCTTACAATCTTCACAAAGCTACAGAAAAAGAAAATGAGTTTACAATGGTTGAAGTTTGGCAAGATCATCTAGCGGTTGAAAGCCATAATTCAAGTGAGCACTTCACCTCGTTCGTTGGTAAAGCTAAAGAATTCCTCGCTTCACCTTTAAATGTTAACGCATTTGAAGGACAACCATTAAAATAATGAGTTATAAGATGGGATTTCCTATATCCCATCTTATAAAACAAAGAGTTGCTGCTTCGGTAAAACAAGCTGCAACTCTTGTTTATTTCTATTCCATTTTCTCGAACATCACGCGCTTATTTGGCGTACATAATCTGTGTGACAATTTCCATGGAAAGAGGAATACAAATAGTTCCATTTATTTATCGAATTTCAGTTTTTCCAAAGCATCCGCCAATGCTTTATTAATCGGTTCTTCTTTATTTTGCTTCTTCATGAAATTGGAGATTTCGTTTTTTACACTCTTTGATTTTTGTTTTTGTCAATAGGTAGCGCGACTTGGCTGAAAGTTCAGCCACTTTTGTTCTACTTCAACAAAGTCGTCAAAAAGATTACCTTTCCTAGCTTCCTTAAACCACATCTTATTCTTTAAGTGAACTTCTCCATCTCGTTTCATAAGGTTCTGATTTCCTTTTTTCAAGCGTGTAATCGTAGCTCGTGGAATATTTTAAACATCAAGTCATTCGTACAAGAAATCTAATGATCTTCCCGATTCACTATTTCAACAATTTTATCTTCTAAATCAATAATCTCCATTTCATTTTTCCTCCATCAGCTTTAAAAGCATAAATGCCCATATTCCTATAAAAAGATCATTATTGGGGGCAGCAAACCCTCCACTGATCAAAGCATTGAGAATTACCTAACCAACCAAAAAACTGATTTACGGCATACCCACTCCTCATTAATGATTGCTCAAAATGAGCCTATGAAATTAATTGCAGAAAAACTTGGTCACAGTAAGATTAGTACGACAATCGATACATATGGACATTTAATTCCTAATATGCAACATGGAACCCTTGGTATATAGGGGTTCCTAAGGATTATACCACTTTTTATGAAGTGGTATTTTCATTGAAATTTGTTCGTGGCATCCGATTGGCAACATTTATTATGACTCTCCAAAAATTGTTTGATCAAGACAGTTAGAAGCATGTCTATATTCTTTTGAAAACTAAATTTGTTTTAGGTAAAAATAAAAAGCCCTAGTCTACATAATGTAGGATAGGACGCTTTAATAGAAAATATAAACTAATCTCTACTTCTTAAAAACAACACTAGTAATCTATTGCTCTGATATACAAACCAATCCACTAAACCAATTCCTACAATTCTTTTCATACTATGAAAAAGTCCAACAACCTACAGTTTATCTACATACATTTTTTAATCATTGTTTCCGGTTAAAAGAGAAGATTTAAGAGACTTAAAGACTTCTTACATAGTATAAAATTCATCATCATAGGTTTTTCCTATCCTTTAACAGCTCCACTAGTCATACCTTTCATAACAAGTTTATTTAGGAATAAATACAATAGAAGTGTTGGAACAACTGCTAGTGAAATCGATGCAAAGATCGGTCCCCATTGCTTTTGGCCGTATTCTCCTGTAAAGGAATTTAAACCAGTTTGAATGGTTCTGAGATCTGTGTCGCTAATAAACGTCATTGCAAATATGAGATCATTCCAAACAAAGAAGAACTGAACTAATGCAACAGTTACAATTGCATTTGAGACGATCGGTATAGCTATTTTGAAAAAGATTTGATAAATACTGGCACCATCCATAACAGCCGACTCAATGACTTCATTTGGTAGTGCTTTAAAGTAACTTGTAAACATTAAAATTGTTAATGGTAGTCCAAACGTTGTATATACAAGGATAAGAGACCATAAACTATTTAATAGTCCAGCTTTAAAAAAGATTGTAAACAATGGTAGTAGCACAATTTGTACTGGGACCATTATTCCTGCTGTAAACAATAACATTACACCTTTACTCCATTTCCATCTCATTTTTTCGATGGCAAATGCAGCACCTGCTCCTAAGAAAATAATTAAAAACAACGCTGGGAAAGTGGCAATAATACTATTTTTAAAATACGTACCCATATTCCCAATGTTCCATGCATCCAGATAGTTTTGGAAATGAAAGCCTTCTGGCATTGCATACATTGGATTTGAACTGAATTCATCTGGTCCTTTTATCGAAGATAGCAGCAACCATATAATAGGATAAACTTCCAAAAGCACTAAGAAAAATATGGCAAGTTTACCTAGTAACATACCGATACTATTTGTTTTTCCAGATAACTGATTCACTTTATTCCCCTCCTTGTGTTAAGCCGCGTCATTTTTTGCGAATTTGAAAACTATTAAAGTAATTAGAAGCGATAATAGCAATAGAAATACCGCTATAGTACTTCCATATCCATATTGGTTATACGTAAAAGCATTGTTATACATATAAATGGATAAAGTAGTCGTACTATTTCCTGGACCACCATTAGTTAACGCAACTGCTGATTCAAATACTTTTAATGTCCCATTTAAACTAAATACAATTGCCGAAATTAGGACTGGTTTTATCAAAGGCAATACAATAAACTGTGTCAATTTCCAGCCTTTTGCACCATCCAATTTTGCTGCTTCAAGAACATCCTCTGGTATATCAACTAACCCTGTAAAAAGAATTACAGCGTAAAAACCTAACGATTTCCAAATATCCATTGTAACAAGTACCCAAAAAGCCGTATCCCCTTGACCAAGCCAAGGTTGAACTAATGATTCCAAATGTAAAAAAGTAAGTAAACTGTTTACTAAGCCCATCTGAGGGGCAATTTCGAAGAGTTTTGCGAACAATTGAGATACTGCTACAGCAGGAAGAACAACCGGAAAGAAAATAAGTGTTCGAATTAAAGTAGAATATCGCTTAATATAAAATACAAATAATAGTGCTAGACATAGGCCCAATAATACCTGTCCAGCAGAAACAAAGACCATATATTTAAGTGAAAGCCACAAACTTGATAGGAAATCACTATCTTTTAATAAATTCAAGTAATTGTCGAATCCGACAAATTCAAAGCCGCTAATTGGTGAACCTTCATAAAATGTATATATCGCGGACCACACTGTAGGGATTAGGAGAATAACAGTGTATATTAATAATGCTGGTCCAACCAATAAGAGAATTGCCTTACGATCTCTTAATATCTTATCCATACTCTTTCAACTCCTAACTAGCTTTAAGGTAACAGGAAGGTCCTATAACGGACCTTCCTGTTTCTTATTTCGATGCTTTTTTTAATGATTCTTCTAATTTAGACATGTATTCTTCTGGAGTCATACCTTCATTAACTAGGATTTGAGCTCCATCTTCAGATGCTGTTTTTGTTTTCGGGTCAAAATATCCTTCGAACCAAAGTGCACCATTTTCAATCTCATTAACTTTTTCTAATGTCGTTTTTGTTAATTCACTAACATCTTCAGGCATATTCTCTACTTTGAAACCGGAAATTAATCCACGTTCTGTTATCGCTTTATCACCGTAGTTGGAGAATACATCCTTCATCCATTCTCCAACTTCCTCGTTATATTTATCTTTCGAGAATGAAAGTGTTAGACCCGCATTCATTGAATATTCATCTAACGTACCTTTACCCCCTTCTACAAGTGGGATATTGAAAAAACCTACATTATCAACACCAATTTTATTTAAATTTTCATCATTGAATTCATTAAGTGCCCAGCTGCCCATATAGTACATTGCTGCATTTCCTTGAAGGAATGTATTACTTGCTGTGTCATAATCAATCGTATTAACACCTTCACCGAAATATCCTTTTGCGTTCATATCTTGAACAAGTGTAGCGGCTTTAATAAAACCTTCATCCGTAATGCTTAGCTCACCTTTGTTAACTCGTTCCATAACATCCGCACCATATAAACGCATGACATAACCATTAATTAAACGAGTAATTGGCCATTTTTCTTTACCAGCTACTGCAAAAGGTTGAATTCCTTTTTCCATAAATACTTCACTTGCAGCGAGCATTTCATCCCATGTTGTTGGAACTTCCAAGTTGTTTTCTTCGAACATTTTTTTGTTAAACCAAAATCCTTCTATATTTAATTCAACAGGTAACGTATAAAGGCCACGATCACCACTTAATGTTTTTAATAAATTTACTGCACCTGGATTTAATTTGTCATAAATGCCTAGATCGGTAAATGTTTTTTCTAAGTCAAGTAATTGATCGTTATCAATTAGGTCTCCTAACTGATTTGATTCAAATTTGAATAATTCAGGTAAATCATTACTGGCTGTTAGTAACTGAATTTTTTGCATTAAATTCGCTTGCAATACTGTTTCAAGCTCGATATTTGCCTTTCCATATTCTTCAGTAAGTCCCATAACAACACTTGCATCCGATTCATCAGCAGTGTCTTCTGAGATGAATTTTAGTGTCTTAGTTCCCTCTTCACCATCACTAGAAGAACTAGAATCATTATTTTGACTACTACAACCAACTATTGAAAATACTAATACAACTGATAATAGAATTAATAAAGCATTTTTCTTCATACTATTCGCCCCTTTATTACTATTATTTTTCTTTAAGAACGACTAAGTCCTTACCTAAATTCTATCTATTCTTAATCCATAATGTAAGCGCTTGATTTTTCAGGTGATGTCCGTTTTTCTCAGATTATTCTAAAAAATGACTAATCAATACTGGGAATCTGAAGGTATCAAAAATGTCTATCATCCTTCAAATAATTTATAATGAATTAATCTTTCTAATTCATCTGTAATAATGTCAGCTACTTTATTAACCTTTTTAAAACAAGAGAGAACATACTCCTCTTGTTTTTAGGTAAAAGTGGCAGCATCCAAGGTAAAAAATCTCTCCTACAAAAAACACAGGAGAGATTTTCCTTTAATTTATTTGGCTTGTTATTTATAAAGTTACCGGCATCAGATTTAATCATTCTCCAACCCTCTATAATAATGAATCGTTATGGCTAGTGCACAATGATGTGTGCGTGATTCTGCAAACCACTCGGCCGTATATTCATAAGGAAGTTTACTAAATTTAATACATACAGTTAAACTTTAACCGTTCACACTCTAAGTAACATCCAACCATCTTGTGTAAAAACAACTGAATCTCGGGTGTCACAATTCATTTACTCGCTATTAGATTTTGAAGTTCATCGTTTAATCAACAAACTTTTAGCTAAATGTTTGTTATTTAAGACTTATAAAAATAGCTTTTGGAATTGCGTACAACGGTGGGCTTATTAAGTAAAGTAGAGTTATTTATCTCACACAACAGTCATTGGGAATATAGCTTTTCATTATTATTCTTTAAATTGCCCTGGTGTCATACCAGTATATTTTTTAAAAACCTCAGAAAAATGCCTATAAGTTAGATACCCTACCTTCTCACTGACTTCTGATATTTTTTGACCTTCTTTAAGCATTACCTTAGCTTTTTCCATTCTGCATTTGGTTAAATATTTAATATAGGTAAGCCCCATTTCTTCTTTGAACAATAAACTAAAATAGTTTGGATTCATGCCCACTAGATCCGCAACTTCTTGGAGTGTTATATCTTGATAATAATTCTTTTCCATGTATTCCTTAGCTTTTTCAACAGCTTTATGTTTATTTGACTTTTTAGAGATATTAATTAATTCCATCATCATTTCCATTTGGCTATATAACCAAGTCGTCATTTTTTCTCTGGTGTCTAATTCACGGATTTCCTTTTGAGGATAGTATCCAGTTTGCTTATTTTCCTCGCCTGTTTCTTTTACGACCTCCATTCCAAGGTATACCAGCTTTAGAATTTCACTTTCTGTCATATCAGGATCTAATTTTTTTGAATCAAGCCAATGGATGTACTTATCAAGTTGTCCAAGTAATCCATCCTTATTGCCTGTTCGCATATAATACAATACAGCTTCCTCTTGTGCGGATAGGTCCTCAGGGATTTTATTGTTTTTCCCTACCTCTTCAAATCGTGTCCACCCTTTACTCTCTAAAAATTGCCCGTACCTCAAAGCATGCATTGCTTCTCGATAACTTTTCGTTACATCTGTAAGGTTCGAATAGGTTTGACCAGATCCAATCGTAACTTTTCCCAGTTCAGTCCAAGCTATCAATTGCTCTGATAACCTTTCAGCATTATCATCATAATGGAATAACACAAGTATTTCGGTTGTTCCATTCCAAATAGGTATAACACGAAAAGAATCACTATCTTGTAACGGTGATCTATCACCTGAATAAGCAATAACAGTTGTACCAATTACATGGTTATCAACAGTTATTCCAAAACATTCTTTCCATTTAGATTCAGCTTCTTTCCCCTCTAGCAATAAATCTAATGTAGCCTTTTGTAACAAATCTTGTTGACTTTCATCCCATCTAGTGCGTAACTCTGATACTTCCTTTTCTTTCTTGATTCGAAGAATGATCTTTTCTAAGGCTTCTTCAATCATCGGAATCGTAATCGGTTTCTCTAAATAATCAATCACACCTAATTTTATTGCTTTTCTTACATATTCAAATTCATTAAATCCACTAAATACAATGCATTTTGTCTCTGGAGCTTCTGCTAAGACCTTGCTAATTAACTGGAGTCCATCTATACCCGGCATTCTTATATCAGTAAAAATAATATCTGGACGCTCTAAACGGAAAAGAGATAAAGCTGTATTTCCGTCCTTTGCCGTTCCTACTAGCTCCATCCCATACTTAGACCAATCTATCATTTTTTTTAAACCTTCAATGACAATAAATTCATCATCAAAAATAGCGACTTTAAACATCTCTCATCCATCTCCCTTCGTTAGGATTGAAGCGAATACCAATTTTAGTCCCTTTATTTACCTCGCTTATAATCGTAAGTGAACTAGTTGATCCATAATAAATAGTTAATCGTTCGCGCACATTCCCTAAACCATATCCCTTCTCAATCATTGACATATCTTCGATTCCAACTCCATCATCTTCTACTGTAAAGAGAATGAATTCTTGCTCTCTGCTACCTGTTACACGTATCGTGCCCTCACCAACTTTTGGCTCTAGCCCATGATAGATTGCATTTTCTACAAGAGGCTGGAGTAAAAGCTTTAATATTTCTTGATCCAATAGTTCAGGAGCGATTTCTTGAATATAGGTGAACCGCTCACCATATCTAATATTTTGTATCGTCATATAATGCTCAATATGTTTAAGTTCCTTATGAAGAGGAATGATCTCTTTACCTTTATTTAAAATAATTTTAAAGCTTTCTGATAAAGAGACAACCATTTTTCCAATATCTTCGTGATTATGAATCATCGCCATCCAATAAATTGAATCCAGTGTGTTATATAGGAAATGAGGATTAATTTGGGCTTGTAAAACTCTTAGCTCAGTCTCTCTTTCTTTTAATTGAGAACGAACTAAACGTTCACTTAAATCTTTATTATCTGCTGTCATTCGCTTAAAAGTTTCACCGATTTCACCTACTTCATCTTCATGGAATGATTCATTAAATTCACTAGACCCTTTAGCCCAATTAACCATCATTCTTTTAATTCGGAGCAGAGGACGAGTAATCGTATCTGACAAAATCACTGAAAGGATCACCGCACTAATCGCAATTAAAACTCCAATAAATATCGTAACTGCTCTAATTTGGTGCGGCTGTTTTAACAATTCCTGTTTCTCGATAGAATAGGCAAACGTCCAGCCAGTAGTCTTATTTGTATACCGGCTAACCACATAATCATCCGCTTGTTTCTTTTCAAAAATCACCGATAAATCTTTACTAGATAGCTTTTCATAATAGGAAGGATCCGAAGCATACACAGTTTTAGCCTCCTTTGTTGAGGAGTCTAAAATTAAATATTCATTATTATTTGTTGCGTTCATCATATCTGAGAACATCGATTTATTAATATTCACGATCAAAAAACCGAGTGTTTCATAATTATTAGAAATTGGATTTCGTAATAACTTCACTGATGAAAAGGTTTTATTCCAATTTAAGTCTTCTAAAACATTATCGTGAAAGAAAACTTCTTTCCCTTGTGCCTCAACACTTTTTTGATACCATTCACTTTCAATAATTTCTGAGCGCTTATTCTCTCTTTCATAACGACCAGCATTATCAGAACGTCCATAACATACAGATCGAAAGTAATTATCAAATAAACAGACTGAATCAATGTATTTTTGTTCGATCAAATACTCAGACATGATTTGTTGTAGCTGACTAGAGGTGCTTAATTTTAAAGCCTCCTGTTCCACATTCGAAATGAATTCGCTTTCAATTAATTGTTGACGTAAATCTCTATTTGATAAAATATATCTTTCCATATTAATAACATTACGTAACAACAAATCAGCCTTCTCACTCGTCGCTTTCAAATGATTTTCATTCGCTTGGACATGATTTTCTATTAAAGTATCTTTAGAAGTATTATAAGAAACGAATCCAACGATAAAGATTGGAGGGACAGATAACGCGATCATAACAGTAAGAAAGCGACTTCTAACTTTCCTAAAACGAAAGTTCAAAACAAACTTGCGAAGATTATTTTTCATTATAAAACCTGCCTCTTTCCTAATGTTACATATAATATAATAAATTAAAGAAAAATACCTAACCTATTTTTCATACTGTTTATTTTTTAGGCTCTTTTCTAAAAGTTTGTTGCTTTAGTACGTATAAAAATCGGCTTTTGGATTTTTATGATCTAAATTGAAGTGATCTCTAGAGGTATATCAGAGTAATTTAACGAAAAGAGCACGAAGATATGCTGAATTCGTAACGATTTACTTATTACGAAAAACAACAATCTTTGCGAAAACAGCCATTTTTTATTAGGTTCATACTTTTACATAAACAAAAATATACAATCGAAAAACCAACTATCTAAAAATAGTTATTTATTATATGATATAAAACAAAAAGAAAAAATGAAACAGAAAAAATGAACAAATCTATCACTTAATATATAGGAGCAGATGGAGGAAAATGTATTGGAGAAACGAAAAAGCAAATTTATTGGTAGTACTTATTTCTCTGAAAATCTATTAATTTATTTAAACAGATGGCAAGAAGACTTTGAAAATCCACATCATTATCATGACTTCATTGAAATTACGATTGTTGAGGAAGGAATGGGGTTTCATTATTTTAACGAAAATGTTCTTTCTGTTAAGAAAGGTGATCTGTTTATCATCCCAACTGAAGTCCCTCATGTATTCCGTCCTTCATCATCTAAATCAAAAGAAAAGCTTACGGTCTATAATGTTCTTTTTGATCCAAAAGTGATTCGAAATTTAATTTCAGAAACCAATCATACAGAACCAGCATTTTTAGATTGGTGTACAAAGCTTTTATCTACCAATTCAATCAATCACTTGTATCTAGCAGATCAACACGAAAGTTTCCTAAACCTAATTCGCTTAATGTATTATGAGTTTCAACAAAAACAACCTGGTTACTTAGTCGTAATACAATCTAAACTAAGAGAGCTGCTTGTGAATTTATATCGTATAGAGCAGCGTATTAATGCAACAAATTCGAAAGTTGCTGTTTATCCAATTAATGAAATAATCTCTTACATTAATGAACATTTGAACGAATCATTGACATTAACGCATATGGCTAAATTAATGATTGTAAGTGAACGCCACTTCTTACGCTTATTCAAAAAGTACACGGGCCAAACGTTCACAGAGTATTTACAACATAAAAGGATAGAACGAAGCTGTGATTTACTTCGTTCAACGGATCACACGATTAAGGAAATTAGTCATTTAGTTGGGTATTCTAATACTGATTATTTTCGATCTCTTTTCGTAAAAAAGCTAGGGATTCCTCCTCAAAAATATCGTAAAAGCAGTTTTTAACCTAAGGCTCTTTTCTAAAAGTTTGTTGCTCTAGTACGAATAAAAATCGGCTATTGGATTTTTATTCTCTAAATTGAAGCTATCTCCAGAGGGATATCAGAGTAATTTAACGAAAAGACCACGAAAACAGCCCAACCTAAAGATACTAGTTAAAAACTGCTTTTTCTTTTATGTTATGGACTAAATGGAATAGTAAAGAAAGAAATTTTTATTTGGTCTATATCCAATAGAAATTTAAACCTATCGTAAAATAGATATAAATTCATATTCGCCTGAGCCAACTTGATAAATTGTTACATCATTTGCGGTCTCTATTAATTGAACATCGGTACAATCTAGGTTCTGTTCCTCACCAGGCATAAAAATTGTTGCTTTTGTATTTACAGGAATACATACTTTTAATGTAAACTTATTATTTTCAATTTTCCACTCAGACTTAATTTTCCCATGTACGGAAAGGTATTCCCCTTTTGCATAGGCTAGACCACCGCCAGGTCTTGGCTGGATATTTATTTTCTTATAACCAGGAATGTCAGAATCAACATCTATTCCAGCTACGTATCTGTACATCCATTCTCCAACGGAGCCTAACGAATAATGGTTAAACGAATTCATTTGTGCACTCTGGAACCCCTTATGATCTGTCCAGCCATCCCAACGTTCCCAAATTGTGGTCGCACCATGTTTTACTGAATATAGCCATGATGGGAATGTATCTTTGTTTAACAAATCATACGCAATATCTATATATCCGTTCTCGGATAATACAGGTAACAGATAGCCCACTCCTAAAAACCCTGTTGATAAATGACCATCATTTTTCTTAATATTATCAACTAAATGGCTAGCAACTAGTTGCTTCTGATCATCTAAAACTAACCCCATATTTAATGCTAATACATAGACTGTTTGTGTGTCTCCCTTAATTTTTCCATCAGGTGTAATATAAGCATTATTAAAGGCAAACTTAATATTCTCAAACAGATTGTTGTACTTCCTTTCATCCTCTTTCTTATCTAGAGCATGTGCAATCTTTGCCATTAGCTTTACACTGTAGGCAAAATACGCTGTGGATAACACTTCTTTAGGTGTATCAGCACCAATTGATAACCAATCACCGTATACTGTGTCATTAGGACGAAGAAAGTCTGTACTGTTAGTTTCCAGATAGGCAATCCATTTAGACATTGCATTATAGTGTTTCACAAGAACGATTTTGTCACCATACACTTGATACATCGTCCAAGGAATAACGACACCTGCATCGCCCCATCCTGGATTTCCATCTGTTAACCAATTTTCAAGTGGATGAGACACATCTCTTAAGATCGTTTCTCCATTATCATACTTTCTACTTTTAAAATCAATCCAGCCACCATCTGGAACAACATCAGTAAAGGCACCACTATCAAGCTGTGCATCTACCATATCATTAACATATTTTGTGAAGAACGTAGAAACGTCCATATTAAAGCTTGCTGTTCTAATGAAAATTTGTGCGTCACCAGTCCAGCCTAAACGCTCATCCCTTTGTGGGCAATCTGTTGGTATACTTAAGAAATTCCCACGTTGCCCCCATGTTATGTTTCTATATAACTGGTTGACCATTTCATTTGATGTTTCAAAATAACCTGTTTCTGGTGTATCAGAATGGACTACTTTCCCTTCAATGCTTATTGAACTAATAGTCTCTGGATTTTCACAAATTACTTCTACATATCTAAATCCATGATAAGTGAAATGTGGCTCATATTCTTCAACACCGTCACCACTTAGAATATAGTAGTCTACTGGATTTGCCCTTCTGAGGTTTTCAGTATACAGGCTTCCATCTCTTTCTAGCATTTCTGCATACCTTAACGTGACTTTCGTTCCTATTTCACCACTAATCGTTAATTTTGCCCAACCAATCATGTTTTGGCCCATATCAAAAATAGTTGATCGAGAAGGTGATTTTGAAATATCAATTGGTGTCATATGTTTCGTCACCCGAACTGGTGGGTCAAGTTGGGAAACAATTTCTCCATTATAGCCTTCTTTTATTAATGGTTGTTGCCATTCAGAATCATTAAATCCTGGGGAAGACCAATCATGCATTTCTAAACGTGCATCATAATACTCACCATTTATAATATCTGAATATAATATTGGACCTGTGGTCGCCTTCCATGTGTGGTCTGTTATTAACTGTTCAACAAATCCATCCTTATACGTAATATTCATATATGCTAATACATAAGGCTGCTCCCCATAAACACATGTTCCTAACATTCCTACATGTCCAGAATACCAACCTGTACCAACAATTGTACCAATCGCATTGTCTCCATCCTTTAAAAGATCCGTAACATCATAGGTTTGGTATTGAACCCTTTTGTTATAATCCGTCCAACCAGGAGCAAAGTAGGAGTCTCCAACCTTTTGATTATTAAGTTGCAGTTCATAAAGTCCTAATGCTGATATATACATTGTTGCAGATTCAATTGATTTCCTAATAGAAAATTCCTTTCGAAAATAAGTGCTTGGCATTAATTCGGAATTCGTCCATTTTTTCTGCTCTAGTGTTTCTTTTGAGGCTCCTATCCATTGACCCTTCCATTCACGCTTATCTAACAAACCCATTGACCAGTATGCCGTTTGACTCCAAGATGAAGCAACTTTATTTTTATCCCATACTCTTACTTTCCAAAAATACTTTTCCATCGATTGTAATTCTTTCCCTTTATATACGATTTGAATCGATTGATCTGAGTCGACTACACCGCTATCCCACATATTTGCATCATCATTTGCTAAATTCCCTTCATTTGTAGAAACGAGAATTTGATAGGCTGTCTGAACCTGTGAGCGTTCTGAAGAATTCAATATCCAATCAAACCTTGGTGCTAATGTATCAATCCCTAACGGATTGTTACTATATTCAATTTTTACATCCTGAATAATAAGACTCATTGTAATCCTCCTCATCTTCTATGTCCCACTTGCTCAGGATTATACTTTACAAATTTAAATAATAAGCATGGTATTATCGACAAAGTACCATGGCAATTGTGACATAAGTTCATTTATAGCTAAACCTGTAATAAGAGGAATTATACCTGTAAAACCACCATTGTTCAGGTATTATGAATGCGCTTTAATAGTACTATAAAGAAATAAACGTAATTATTTGACAGGAGGATTTAGAGATGGCTTCTATTCAAAAAATTGAAAATCAAATGATCGTTAGAAACGAAGAATTTATCTCAACAGCTGAACAATTAATACCTCAATTGATAAAAGAGACTGTAAGACCACATAGCTTAGTGAAAATCGATGGAGACTCAACTAAAATACATGGTTGGGGAACAGAAGTCCTTGATTCCACAGATAAACTCGCTGAACATGATTACGGAAAAGGTGATCAATTTATCCTTGATTTTGGGACACATTTAGTAGGTTTTCTATCAATGAAGGTCATACCGGTTGGAAGCCCACCTGATGCACCACTACATCTCAAATTTACGTTTGGGGAAATGCCTGTCGAAATGGCTGAACCATTCTCTAAATATAATGGTTGGATTAGCTCATCCTGGCTTCAGGAAGAAACGCTACATATTGATGTTATGCCTGGTCTAATCGAATTACCACGTCGTTACAGTTTTCGCTATTTGAAGGTTGAGGTTTTAGATACATCACAAAAATACCGAGTAGCTTTTGATCAAGTTCAATGTCAGACAGTTACTACTGCTGATGCCTCTCAAGTAAAAGAACTTAATCATATCGATCCAATTTTAAATAAAATTGACCAAGTAAGTATTAAAACATTACAGGATTGTATGCAAGAGGTATTTGAGGATGGTCCAAAGCGTGACCGTCGTTTATGGCTAGGTGATTTACGTTTACAGGCTCTCGCTAATTATGAAACCTTCCAAACGAACGATTTAGTAAAACGATGCTTGTATTTATTTGCAGGTGTACCAGATGAAATGGGTAGAATTGCAGCGAATTTATTTATTGCCCCTTCACTTATTGCTGATGATACCTATTTATTTGACTATTCATTATTATTTACAACAACATTGTTTGATTATTTTGAGGCAACTGAAGACCTTGAGTCGCTAACAGAGCTATGGCCACTTGCCTATAGACAAGTTGAGCTAGCAATGGAGCATTTGGATGAGAATGGAATTGTCACGGACGATGAGACATGGTGGTCATTTATAGATTGGCATGAAAACCTTAATAAACAAGCCCCTTCACAAGCTATTTTAATTCACACATTGAGAAGAACTATTAAGATGGCAGAAGTTCTCAAGAGCAATAAATTACCATTATTAGAAAAACAATTGCAAGAGGCTATAGACGCAGCACTCTCACATCTTTGGGATCAAGAAAGCGGATTTTTTGTGAGTGGTTCAGAGCGTCAGATTTCTTGGGCAACCCAAATTTGGATGGTCCATGCTGAAGTATTGGAACCTGATGATAACCGTCAGCTTATTAATCACTTGTTATCAAAGAAACCTGAAGTTGGACTTACTACACCATATATGTATCATTATCTTGTGGAAGCCCTTATTTTAGTTGGTGAAAGAGATCAAGCAATTGCTCAACTTAAAGGATATTGGGGAGAAATGATCAATGACGGAGCTGACACATTTTGGGAGTTATATGATCCAGAGAACAAAAGCTTTTCGCCATATGGTAGCTATTTAATTAATAGTTATTGTCATGCTTGGAGCTGTACTCCTACTTATTTAATTCGTAAATATGGTCTATAAGCAAAATAACCTCGTGAACTTTACAGCTCGAGGTTATTTTTTATTTTTACGAAAACGACTTGGAGTTTCACCATAATGTTCATTAAACTTACGATAAAAAAAACTTAGACTATCGTAACCAATCTGATAGGAAATATCATCAATACTTTTATCTGTATTCTTCAATAATGTTGCCGCCTGAATCATTCGCTGTGTTTGCACGAGGTCGAGAAATGTTTTTCCAGTCCTTTCTTTTAACATATTCCCGAGGTAATTCGCGTTAAAGCTAAACGTTTCTGCCAAAGAGGTTAATGTACAATTTTTATAGTTTTGTTCAATATACTGCAGGATTTCAATAATATTTGTTTTCCGTGAAGTTCTCGAGAGCACAAAGTTTTTGTCTAACTGGTAAACGCGCATAAGCTCAGTAAAAAGAATCGGCATGTAATAGTTCACCATTTCCAGCGAGTAATCGTTAGGGTCAAAATATTCACATAGCATATTTCGAATAATATATTGTAAGTTTTCATTATCATGAGAGTGGAATAATATATAGCGATCATGACGTTGATTTTCAGAAACAGCATCTGCTAGAAATCTAGATACGATCCCCTTGTTACTAAGTTGCCCCAAAAACGCCAACGAAAACGTTTCTTTTTTCATGAGAATGTTGATCAAAATATCATTTTCCCCTAGTGCAGGAAGACTGTGTGGAACATCCTTATCCAACAAACAAATTTGTCCTTTGGTCAGTTTGACTCCCTTCCCGTTTAGTATTTGATGACATTCTCCAGAATACACATAATTCATTTCAATAAATGTATGCATATGCAGCGGCATTTCAGCAAAACGGTGATGTTTACTAATAAAAATTGGGCCCCTATTAAAAAAATAGTTTTCCTGTAATCTCGGTATTGAATCTCCATTCTTCATCTGTAATTCTTGTCCGTCATAGTCGTTAATGTTTTCATTAGATACAAATTGAATTTTTTCGATCGTATCATGTTTGCGTAGAAAATGATCTAATTGTTGATGGTTCATTTTGACACCTCTTAAATAAAAAGTTTTATCTAACACTCCTATGAAAATAGTCCAACAACTACAAATTAATCAAAAAAGACTACCTCTATAAATTATACAATTAGAGATTGTTCTTTAGTAAATTTATTTATAAAATTTAGACGTCAAATAATAAAAGGAAACTAACCTCAAGATTAGTCTCCTTCCTTTCCTTCTATGATCTTTGCGAAAGTACATCCTTCTCATACTTTTTCACATCTTCTAACCAAGTTTCCTTCACCGGAACACCCATTTGCTCACAGTAATAATCCCAAATAGCCCCAAATGGATACGTTTTAAATTCTTCGATGAGAGCTAATCTATCTGTGAAGTTTCCTTCTTCTTGTAATTGTTTTAAGTGGTCATTTGGCACAAGCATTGCATTGAGTAAAGCTTTAATCATGTTACGAGTACCGATTGTCCAAGCCGCAACACGGTTAATACTTGCGTCAAAGAAATCAAGACCGATCATAACTTTGTCTAATGCATCATTACGAACAATTTCAAGAGCAATTTCTTTTAGCTCATCATCAAGTGTGACTACGTGATCGCTATCCCAACGTACTGGTCTTGAAACATGTAATGCTAACTTCTCACTATATAGAAGCATTGCAGATATTTTATTCGAAACCATTTCTGTTGGATGGTAATGTCCAGTATCTAATAGACATAGCTTGTTATTTTTTAGAGCATATCCTAAATAGAATTCGTGTGAACCAACAACATATGATTCTGATCCGATACCAAATAATTTACTTTCAACCGCATCAATATTATATCTCTCATCAATTTGCTCTTCGAAGATTTTATCTAAAGACTCTTTTAAACGTACTCTTGGTGTTAAACGGTCACTCGGTACATCTTTATAACCGTCCGGTATCCAGATATTTGTTAAGGTCGGTGTTCCGAGTTCTTTTCCGAAGTACTCGGCAATTTTACGACTCGCAATACAGTGATTGATCCAGTATTCTCTAATTTCCTGATTAGGATGTGATAATGTTAGACCATCCGCTGACTTTTCATGTGAAAACAATGTTGGATTAAAGTCCAGACCTAATCCATTCTCTTTTGCCCAATTCACCCAATTTTCAAAGTGCTTAGGTTCGAGCTGGTCTCTTTCGACTGTTTCACCGTTTGTTTCAGCATAAATAGCATGTAAGTTTACTCGGTGTTTACCAGGGATTAACGTTAGTGCTTTTTCTAGATCACTTCTTAATTCTTCAGGTGTTTTTGCTTTACCAGGATAATTCCCGGTTACATCAATTCCTCCAGACAACTCAGCTTTATTTACTTCAAACCCTCCAATATCATCACCCTGCCAGCAATGGATTGAAATTGGTACCTGTTTCAACTGTTCAAGTACTTCCTCGACATTAATGCCCCACTTCTCGTATTCCTTTTTAGCTAATTGATAGCTTTCTTTGATTGACATATTCATCATCCTCTCACTAACTGTGGATTATATTTTTTTACTTCGAAAGAATCTTTTATCATCGCTCTCGCTTGCTGGAAGTCTTCTATTTCTCTAAGGGCCAATAATTGTGCCACAATGTTCCCAATTGCTGTTGCTTCTATTGGTCCGGCACATACCTCTTTATTTGTTACATTCGCAATCATTTGATTTAGCATTTCATTTTGGCAGCCCCCTCCAATGACATTTATCTTAGAAAATCTCTTTTCGAAGATTTCCTCAATTTCTTGGATGCCATGTTTATAGCTATCTACCAAGCTATCATAAACACATTTCGCGATTTGTCCTGGTGTTAGCGGGATTTGTTGATTTGATTCTTGACAATAACGTTGAATTTCTTCAACCATGTTTTCAGGCTTTAAAAAACGATCATCATCCACATTTACAATTGATTGAAAATTTTCTTCTTCTCGAGCAAGTTCAACTAATTCTGCGAAGGAATATTTGTCGAGATAATTGCGTTTTACTTCTTGGATCATCCAAAGACCCATAATATTTTTAAGAAAACGGAAACGATAATCAATACCGCCTTCATTTGTAAAATTGTACTCAAGCGCTTTCGGAACGCAAATCGGGAAACGGTTCTCCACTCCAATTAATGACCATGTACCAGAACTAATGTAAATTGTATCATCTAGTTCAGGAACAGATATAACAGCAGAACCAGTATCATGTGTTGCAGGTAAAACAACCTTCATATCAAAACCAAACTCTGATACTAGTTCTTCTGATAATGTTCCTAGAATCGTTTTTGGAGGTAGAATTTCGTGAAACATATCTTTATTGATCCCTAATTGATCTAATATGTCATGATCCCATTTTTTTGTAAATGCGTTCACTAACTGTGTTGATGTTGCGTTTGTGTATTCGTTTGCTTTTTTACCTGTTAATAAAAAGTTAAAATAATCAGGAATCATGAGAAATGATTTTGCCCTCTCAAGAATCTCAGGAGACTTTTGTTTTAATGCATATAACTGATATATGGTATTGAATTTTTGAAATTGAATACCCGTTTCAAAATAGAGCTTATCCTTTGGAATGATGTTAAAAACCTCTTCTAGCATTCCGTCAGTTCTTGGATCGCGGTATGCAACAGCATCTGTTAAAGGCTCGTTATTTTCATCAAGTAAGACAAAGTCAACGGCCCATGTATCAATTCCGATACTTTCAGGCTTAATATCTAGATCTAGACATTTGTTTATTCCTGTCTTTATTTCGTTGAATAGCTTCTCTACATCCCAACAGAATTGCTCACCCTTTTGAACAATTTTGTTTTCAAATCGATGAATTTCGTTTAATATTAGCTTACCTTTCTCTTGATGCCCGAGAATTAATCTTCCACTAGAAGCCCCTATATCTACCGCTAAGCTATATTTACTCATAAATTTCACCTCTCTATTGAAAGCGTTTGCTATATTATATAATAAAACAGTTTTATGTAAGTTCCTATATCTTAATTTAATATTTTTACTGTCCTTATTTGCCATCCGCTTTATAATAAAAAAACTATATACCCTATTTGTGTCTTAGGTTATATAGCTAATCACTTTCTTAGTTGTTCTCTAAATTGCTTTGGAGTATATCCGTATTTGCTCTTAAATACACGATAAAAGTAACTGATATTTTCATATCCCACCTGCTCAATAATAGCTGAAATAGATAATGAGGTATTTTCTAATAATTCCTTTGCAACATTTAATCTTTTTTCCTGAAGCAATTCTTTATACGTGAATTTTGTTGCCTTTTTTATTTCCTTGCTAACCCGATAATGTGGTTGATTTAAGATTTCGGCCAGTTCATATAATGAGCCATTCTGAAAGTTCCTTTCGATATATTTTAATGATTCGACTATTAATTGATGTTTATGAGAATCTTCTTTATATCGAACCTTATCTGAATGCTTGATTAACTCAACCATCAACAAGCCCATATATAATTTAATCGTTGATTCAGACATAATCGATGGATTCATGAATTCGATGATTATTTTCCCTATTAACTCTTGAATACTTCGAATCTCTGATACAGCAAAGTAGAGATATTGTCCATTTTGAGTTTGATCAAATAGACTATTGATAAGGAAATTGGTTATTAAATTCTCGGTCGTTAAGTAAGAAAAAATAAAGGAGAAAAATTCGGGTTTTATAATAAAATTAATAATAATATCCTCTTGACCACATGATTCAAGCTCATGCTCAATATGTTGATTTAAGAAGAGAAAATCTCCTTTTTTTAATGTAAGCTTCTCATTTCCAACCGTTTGGTTAAGTGTTCCATTGAAGACATAATTGACTTCTATATAATCATGCTTGTGCTTAGGAAAATGCACGAATCTAGCATGCTTGCGTACCATAATCACTCTATTGTTACTAAGAAACTTCTCACTTTCAACAATAAAATGTTCCTTACTCGTATATAGCTCCCTATTCACTTCATTCTTTTGTTGTAGCATCAACTTTTCTTCATCTGTCAAACGCAATAATTCTTGTAAAATGTCAGATTTCATGATGATCCCTCATTTTGTCATTCTGTGTGCTTTTAAAAAACCTTAAAGAAAAAAACGAAATAGTCATTAGCTACCCCGTTTTAATCTTTAACCTCGACGGTCTTAATTTTTATACCTTTTTCTTCAAATTCTCTCCGGTACGTTTCTTTAACTTTTGAATCAGCAATTATACAAGATATTTGTTGAATATCCGTTATTTGAGCAAAAGTTCTCACACCAAATTTAGTCGAATCGACCATTAAAATTGTTTGGTCAGCTATCGACATAATTCGTCGTTTTAACAACGCCTGCCATTCATTTGAGTCACTTAATCCACTACCAACATGTACTCCCTTACAGGAAATAAACGCTTTATTTACGTGATACATGCTTAGGGACCTTTCCGCTAAAGGACCTACGAATGAAAGAGATTTTGGTTGGAGCATACCACCTGTTGAAATCACATTTACCTGTTCCTTTTTGCTGAGTTCTACCGCAACTTTTATTGAGTTCGTGAGAATTGTTAATGGTATATCCGGCATTTCTTTTGCCATATACCACGCAGTTGTACTTGCATCTAATACAATTTGATCTCCCGGTTGAATTAACTTTACAGCCTCTATGGCAATAGCCTTCTTTTCCATTGAGTTTGTTATTTCTCTCTCTGCATAAGAAACTTCTGATTGTTCTTCTTTTATACGTACAGCACCACCATGACTTCGTAGCAGCAAATTCTCTTTTTCTAATTTCTCCAGATCACGTCTTATTGTTTCTTCGGTAACTTTAAAGATCTTACTTAATTCTGTTACTCTTACACTTAATTTTTCGTTTACAACTTTAACAATTTCTCGATGTCTTTCTGCTACAAGCATCTGATATCATCCTCCCAGTCACTCACCATAAAAAAATTTATATATATGAGTTTTGAGCATACCTGCAAAAAGTCTGATAAAAGTCTTTCCCTTATACGCTTGTAAGCTCTAAACTATAATTATTGCATAGTGAATTATTAAAGCAAAGCCCCATATTGATCTAATTATTAAAAATAAATTTTATTTTATAGGCTGTTATCGCAAAGATTGTTATTTTTAAGTACAAAGGACTAATCTACACGTTTTAAGTATATCTTCTTACTCTTTTCGCTAAATTACTCTGCTATTTCTATGGACATAATTTCAATTTAGATCATAAAAATCCAAAAGGCGATTTTCATTCGTACTAGAACAACAAACTTTAGAAAAGAGGCTTATTATAAAACAAGGTGCAATAGATAAACAAATCCTATTACACCTTGACATTTAATATGATCTTATCTTGTAAATGCTGCCGGAACTCCACCATCAACTGTTAACATACAACCAGTGGTTCTGTCTGATTTAGATGAAGCAAAGAATAGAATAGATTGTGCAATATCTTTTGGATAGATATTGACTAATAATGTTGTACGCTTGCGATAGTGCTCTTCTAATTGATCAGGTTCGATACCGTAAGCTGCAGCGCGGTCTTCTCTCCAGCTAGATCCCCAAATTGCTGATCCTTGTAAAACCGCATCTGGAAGCACTGAGTTTACACGAATCCCAAACTCTCCACCTTCTGCTGCAATACATCTTGCAAGGTGGGTCTCCATTGCTTTAACAGAGCTGTATGCCGCTGCATTTTTACCAGCATAAACAGAGTTTTTCGAACCAATGAACACCATATTACCACCAGTTCCTTGAGTTTTCATTTGTTTGAATGCTTCACGTGCAACTAAGAAATAGCCAGTTCCAAGTACATTCATATTAAGGTTCCATTCTTTTAAAGATGTTTCATCAAATGGACTTGATGTAGCAAGACCCGCATTGTTTACGATCACATCTACGCCACCAAATGTTAAAGCTGTTTGTGCAAGTGCTGCTTCTACGGCTTCTTCATTTGTTACATCCATTTTAACGGCAACGGCACGATGTTCACCATACTGCTCGTTAATTTCTGCTGCTACCTTTTCGGCTCCTTCAAGATTAAGATCAGCGATGACAACATGTGCACCCTGTGAAACAAATTGACGGCAAGTTTCACTCCCGATTCCACCTGCACCACCTGTTACAAATGCTACCTTTCTTGAAAACTCTGTTTCAGCAGGAGCCAATGATAATTTGTAAAGCTCTAATGGCCAGTACTCCACATTGTAAGACTCGTTTTCATTTAATGAAACGAAGCTTCCTAGAGTAGTAGAGCCTTTCATTACGGCAATTGCACGATGGTATAAAGCGCCACTAACGTTTGCCATTGCTACATTTTTACCAGAGTTAACCATTCCTACACCAGGAATTAATATAACACGTGGTGCTGTTTCAGAAATTTGGTCCCCTTCATTTTTATTTCGATTAAAATATGCAATATATTCTTCTTTAAAGCTTTCTATTCCAGCTTTTACTTTTTCTACTAAGCTAGTAACATCCTCCGTTTGTGGATTCCAATCAATGTATAAAGGCGTCATTTTTGTATGAACTAAATGATCAGGACATGCTGCACCAACCTGTGATAGCTCTGGAGCATTAATGCTGTTTACGAATTGTAGAACATCTTCAGCATCGTCATATGTTAAAAGCATTTTCTTTTCATCACTAACTGCACCACGAATCACAGGCATAACTTGAGCTAGTACATTTTTGCGTTCTTCTACTGATAGTTCTTCGAATTTTTGTCCACCAAATACAGTTTCTTCTACTACTTTAGCTTGAATATATTGTTCTGCTTCGTTAATGACTGAAATTGTCTTTTCATAGCTTTCTAATGCAGTTTCTCCCCAAACAACTAAACCGTGCTTTTCCATTAAAACTAACTCTGCATTTGGATTATTTTTAACACCTTCAGCAATCATTTTTGATAAAGTAAAACCTGGGCGAACATATGGAACCCACACAAAACGATCCCCGTAAATTTCTTCAGCAATTTGTCGTCCATTATCCGCACAACAAACGCTGATGATTGCATCTGGATGTGTATGGTCAACATGTTTAAATGGTAGGAATGCATGCAATAGTGTTTCAATAGATGCACGAGGATGCTTGCTATCGATCATACAATGTGCAAGATACGCAACCATTTCTTCATCTGGCATTTCATCACGCTCGATTAACGGGCGAATATCATCCATTTTTAAACCAGTAAAATTTTCAGTTTTCATTGTTGCTAAATCTGATCCGCTACCTTTTACGTACATAACCTCTACATCACGGCCACGAAAATCCTTTTCAATTGTTTTCATTGAAGTATTCCCGCCGCCCCAGTTACATACAGAACGATCTGTACCAATTAAGTTAGAGCGATATACTAGTTCTTCTACTCCTTGAGTTAATGTAGCTGCTTTTCCCTTATTCCATAAACTTTGTACCATTTTGTTTTCCTCCCTTATTGTTTACATCTGTTTTTGTTTGATTATCTGCTTTTAATTATATATCATGTTTGTTTATTTTTGAATATGTTTTTTGTTTATTTTTGATATTATTTATCATTAACAAAAATATACGTTGCTTTAATTGGTCCATGAACGCCTACAACTAAGTTCAATTCAATGTCAGCACTATTACTTGGACCTGTAATAAAGTCAATACAAGAAGATATGTTTTTTCCTTCTTGTATTTGTTTGTTTATATATGAGGTAGCTTGCGTCATTCTTGGAACGAGTGTACTCTTGGGAACAATGGCAATGTAGGTTTTCGGTAATAAGCTTACAGATCTCCCTTTATTTTCACTACTAAACAAAACAACCGTTCCCGATTCTGCAAGCGTCATATCACTAAAAGTTATACCCACATCTGCTTTTTCTGCTAATTCGATATTCTTCCCTTTAAGAGCGGGATCCCAGATATGCACATCAATATTCTCATTAGGTAGATCCTTCAATAACCCTTCTTCTAAACCAAACTGTTTATGCCGCACATCGTTCCACGTGACAACACTACCAACCTCATATTGATCGAAAACTTCACGGATTTTTTGCGTAAGATCCTTTGAATTAGTTTCAATGAATTGGGTATGAATGACTTCACAATGTTTCTTTAATACTTCAACTAATTCATCTTGTGTAGCATCTTTTAACACATCATACTGAGGAGCCCTTGTCCACACTGGTTTTGATACCGCTGTTCTTCTTGGTCTGCCTAGTTTTTCTGCAACCGTACTTAAAAAAGAGTCACGATTATGGATTTGTCCTTCTGCCATTTCTATTCCCCTCCTTTGTCTCTTTTTTTATACCAATCTCTGAATCTTTCTTTATTAGGTGCTGGAAAATCACGAACATCTGTCCATGGCTTCATTGGCCCAGGTCCTTTTTGAATACTATTTGCCTGTGTAAATGGTGCCATAACCGTTGACGCGGATTTCGTTCCTGCCTTATAAATACTTGGTGAACTAGCAGCTAATTGATAGCCCTTCATCGCAAGCTTTTCTGCAAATGGTGATTTCTTCTCATCCTCTACAATTTTTCTTCTATGTTTAATTAATAATTCATGAAGTGGTATTTTCACTGGACACACATCTGTACATGCCGCACATAAAGAGGATGCATATGGAAGCTCTTTATAGTCCTCATATCCTCCTAATAATGGTGTTAACACGGCACCAATTGGTCCTGCATAGATAGAACCGTATGAATGGCCACCAATATGTCGGTAAACAGGACATACATTGACACACGCTGCACAACGGATACAATTTAGGGCACTTTGAAACTCTGTACCTAGAATTTTTGACCGACCATTATCAACAATGACAAGGTGAAATTCCTCTGGTCCATCAACTTCTCCATCAGCTTTAGGACCTGTTAAACCTGTTATATAGCTTGTAAGCTTTTGTCCAACAGAACTTCTACAAAGTAAACTTACCATGATATCAAGCTCTTCCCATGTAGGGACAATGCGTTCCATGCCCATCACGGTAATTTGCGTTTTAGGTAAAGCGGTTATAAGTCCAGCATTACCTTCATTCGTGACAAGACTAATCGATCCAGATTCTGCAACTGCAAAATTACAGCCTGTTATTCCTAGATCTGCACTAAGAAATTCTTGACGTAGTTGCTCTCTTGCAAAAAGGGCAAGCTCTTCGGGTATTTCTGACTTATCATAGCCGCGCTTTTCTTTAAACGTATCACGAATTTGTTCTTTATTTTTATGAAGTGCTGGCACAACAATATGTGAGGGTGGATCATGGTCATCAAGCTGAAGTATGTATTCCCCTAAATCCGTTTCAATGACCTCACAACCAGCCTCTTCTAATGCACCATTTAAATTAATTTCTTCCGTTACCATTGACTTCGATTTCACTACCTTTTTTGCTTGTTTTTCTTTTGCTATATTGGTAATATACTCATTTGCTTCTTCCTTTGTTGAAGCAAAAAAGACATGGCCACCGCGCTTTGTGACATTGTCACTAAGCTGTTCTAAATAATAATCAAGATTTTCAAGCGTGTGCGTTCTAATTTCCTCACCAAGCATTCGCCATTCTTCCCAGTTACCAAGTTCTTCAGTAGCCGTCTGTCTCTTTCCTTGCATTCTCTCTTGAGCAGAAGCAACAGCATTTCTCATAAATGTATTTTGAACACCTTTATCTACACGTTCAAAAAACTTATCCTCGCCAATTTTCATTGCCATAATTACTTCACCTCACTATTCAATACTTCAGCAATATGCATAACCTTGATTTGTTTCCCTTTTCGATTTATACGTCCTCCGATATTCATTAAGCAACCGCAATCAGCACCAATTAGAATTTCTGCTCCAGTTTCTTCAATATGCTGCACTTTTTCATCGACCATTTGCTCTGAAATTGGCACCATTTTCACAGAAAACGTCCCTCCGAACCCACAACAATCATGACTATTTGTAAGTGGTCTAACTTCCAAGCCCTCTACATGATCTAAAAGTTTTCCAGGTGCATCCTTTACACCAAGTAAACGTGTCATATGACATGATTTATGGAGAGTTGCACATGCTGGCAAACTAGCATTCACGTTTTCTACCTTTAATACATCAACTATAAATTGGGTCAATTCATATGATTTACTTGCTAAAACCTCTGCTTTTTCCTTCCATTTTGGTTCATTTTCAAACAAATGACTATATTCGTGAAGCATAGCCACACATGAGCCAGAAGGACCTACTACATAATCCGACTTCTCAAAGGTCCGAATCATATGTTTCGCTACTTCTTTTGTTTCCTTATGATAACCACTATTATATGCAGGCTGACCACAGCATGTTTGTTGTTCTGGAAAATCAACTTCACAGCCTAGTTTTTCTAGCAACTCGACAGTGTGTCTTCCAACGTTTGAGTAAAAGACATCTGCTAGACATGTAATAAATAAAGATACTTTCATTTTCATTCCCCCATTTATTTAGGAGTAGCTTCCTTTTTTTTGAGTATACTACTTTTCCACAGAATAATCATCCGTTTTTATTTGATATTATATGTTTTTGTTTTTGTAATATGTTTGTTTATCTTTATTTTTGTCTAATTTATTGGTTTTTAATGACGATATCTTATAAAATCAGATAGGGAACATCATTCTGCACACCATTCTTTTCTCTATGCTTTTTAAGTGAAAAAAACAAGCAACATTGGAAAAGTTGCTTGTTCTTCTAACCTATACATATATCTTAACAAGTGAATCGAAAGGTAGATTTGTCGCTTTTGTCCAATCGAAGATAAATCTCCAAAATATAGGATAAGAAAAAAACTAGTAGAAAATAAATCTACTAGTTTTTCCCTCTTATTTCTTACTAGTAAATTCCTTTAAAACATCATGAAAGAGGTCTGGGAAATTCGTAAATATACCGTTTACTCCCCACTGTAAGGCCTTTTTCATATCATCCTTCGAATTTATTGTATAAGGATGAATTTGAAGACCGCTCTCTCTAACCTTTTCTACATATTCCTGGTCGATTCGTTTAAAATTCGGACCCACACCCACAGCATATTCTTTTATAGTAGCTACTTGCAAATCAGTAATGGATGCTGGGCTCGAGTACGATAGAAGCTGTACTAATGGAATGTTTGAGTTGAGTTTATTTATCTTTATTAAACTTTCTGAACTGAAGGACTGGATGATCACATGACTTGAACGGCCATTAACACCTGTTAGTTTATATTTTTCTAGCAATTCAAGTAGTTTCTCCTCCATACCTGGATAAACAGACGGTGATTTTGTTTCAATATAGTAGTCAGCACCTCGACCAAACGTTTCAAACACTTCTTCTACTGTTGGCACTTGGAGCCCCTCGTATTCTTCTTTTGCAGATTGAGGATAGGTTTCATTAAACCATGATCCTGCGTCTAACTTCTTAATTTCTTCGAGTGTCATGTTTTTGACTAATCCAGTTCCGTTTGTTGTACGATCGACTTTTTCATCATGCATTGCGATAAGGTGTCCATCCTTTGTCATTTGAAGGTCAATTTCGATATAATTCCCTTTCATTTTCTCGCCCAACAGATAAGATTCCATTGTGTGCTCTGGTGCATGGCCTGATGCACCACGATGGGCAACATTTAATAGCTTAGTATCTGGTGTTGGTGAGTTTGACTGATCAGATGCAAGAGCACCAGGTAAACCTGTATGTAGGGCAAATCCAAACACCAAACAAAGTATTCCCGTTCTTTTTAATTGTTTTATCATTCTACTTTTCACTCCTTTATGTAAGTACAACTCTCACATTAAAGGTAGAATGTAAATTTTAGAATAATAGAATGTAAAAGATAGATTTACATTCACAATCAGGAAAATAAGACTATTTATAACTAAATTCTATTCTCCTACTATTTAGATAGAACTAGGAATTTTCTCTTATTTCCAGGGGACTGTCCCCGTCGATCTCAAATCTTTTTTAGTTCACTAACCTTTTCCACTGGATCTTTTGCTAGACTTATTGCTGTAATGACTGCGACACCGTCTCCCCCACTTGTTATGACAGGTGGAGCGTTTCCTGCTGTAATTCCACCGATCCCGACAATTGGTATGTCAATGTCATGGCAACGAACTTCTTGGATAAGAGTTGTTCCTTGAGCGGCTTTTGCATCTTCCTTCGTTGTAGTTGAGTAGATCGGTCCAATTCCGACGTAATCCGCACCTTCAGCTATTGCTTTTTCCACTTCTGCAAGGGAGTGAGTAGAGACACCGAGAATTTTGTCTCCTATTTTCTGTCTGACCGCTTCGGCTGAGTCATCATCTTGCCCGATATGTATCCCGTCTGCATCAAGTGAAAGTGCTAATTCAACATCATCGTTCACAATAAATGGAATATTGTTTTCATTACAAATGGCTTGTAGTTGTTTGGCAAACTGATATTTTTCATCTCCAGTATAGGCACCTGACCCTTTTTCCCGAAACTGAAAGAGGGTAATTCCTCCTTTAATCGCTTGTTCAAGGACATATGTTGGGTCCTTTTGGCAATTATTACTTCCCATGATGAAATAGACGTTCAACAACTTTCTCATCTGTTCTTTAGAGATCCTTGACAAACTATTTCCCCCCTCTTAGTCTATTTTGATAAGCCCAATGATTAGTTGGTCCATGACCACTGCCGATTTCTAGATCGTCTTCAATCGCTGCTTGAATAAAGAGTTTCGCTGTTACAACCGCCTGCTTAACTGATTTTCCTTTTGCTAACTCTGCTGTCACTGCAGCGGCAAAGGTACACCCGGTGCCATGTGTATTTTTCGTTTCTATACGTTTCCCTTTAAAATAAGTAAACTCGAGTCCATCATATAAAATGTCAACTAACTCAGTTTGTTTGCCATGGCCACCTTTCATGACAACATGTTTAGCTCCTAGCTGATGTATTCGTTTTGCTGCTTCTAAACGATCATCTATTGTATCGATACTCATTTCTGCTAACACTTCTGCTTCAGGTATATTCGGTGTTATAACCATAGCTAAAGGTATGAGCTGTTCTTTCATCGCAACGATCGCTTCATCTTTTAGTAAGGAAGCTCCTCCTTTTGCAATCATAACGGGGTCGATAACAATATTTTCCCACTTAAACCTATCGATACATGCAGAAACAGCATGAATGATCTCACTGCTAAACAACATGCCCGTTTTGACTGCGCTTGTACCTATATCTATACCAATTGCCTCGATTTGCTTAACGACTGCCTCAACAGATAAAGGGTACACACCATGAACACCAAGTGTATTTTGTGCTGTCACTGCTGTGATCGCTGACATACCAAACACATTTAACTCTTGAAAGGTTTTTAAATCTGCTTGAATGCCTGCACCACCGCCACTATCTGAACCTGCAATTGTTAATGCCTTGCCTATTGTCATTTTTTCCAGCCTCCCTCACTCACCTATTACAATTTTTCTACATTTGCATATTTGCGTATTTCTTCAGATGAAATGCTGGCTAATTTATTTAGCAATTGAATTTGAAAGCTTCCCGGCCCCTCTTCTGCTGTTTGTTTTGCTGATAGTTCTGCCGTAACACCATATGTTGCAAGAGCCGATACTGATGCGAGCAGCAAATCCTTTTCAACAGCTGAAAAGGCGCCAATGACCGAACTTAATAAACAACCAGCTCCTGTTACTTTCGTTAAGATCGGATGGCCATTGTGAACAACATAAGTCGTTTCTCCATCTGTTATTACATCATCTTTTCCAGTAATCACTACAGTCGTATGAAGCTTTTTTGCTGCGATTTGGGCTAATTCAACTGTATTGCCAGTCCCTTCACCAGCATCTACTCCTTTGATCGCCCATTTTTCTCCAATCACATTCGATACCTCAGCTGCATTTCCTCTTAAGATGGAAATGGATAATTCCTTTACGATTCGTCGTGATGTTTCAGTTCGGTACGGAGTAGCACCTGCACCAACTGGATCAAAAATAATAGGTACACCATGTTCATTTGCTGACTTTCCTGCAATAATCATTGCCTCGATTTCATCATGTGACAGTGTTCCGATGTTCACAACAAGGGCACCTGCAATCTTTGCCATATCTGCCACTTCTTCTTTTGCATAAGCCATTACAGGTGAGGCTCCTAATGCTAAAAGTCCATTCGCCGTAAAATTTGTTACAACGACATTTGTAATGTTATGTACAAGTGGATTTAACTTTCTAACCTTTTTTAACGTATTTTCGATTTGTACTGTGTCCATTTTTATTTAGTCCTTTCTTTACCCTTTTCACTTCATCACAAGTCCACCGTCCACAAACAGTGTCTGTCCTGTCATAAATTTGCTCCACTCAGAAGCTAAAAATAAAACTGGCCCTTCGATATCACTTGGGGAAGCAAGTCTTCTTAAAGGTGTTTGAGAAATAATCATTTCTTTTACGTCCTCTTTTGTATCCCGGCTAGCATCGGTTGGATAGACAAGTCCTGGTGCGACACAATTCACTCGAATTCCAAAAGCTCCTAGCTCAGCAGCTAAATTTTTACTATAACCAACTAAAGCAGATTTAGCCGTTGTATAGTCTAGATAGGGGATAATAGGACGTTCGACTAAATTACTTACCATATTAATAATGCTTCCTTGTGCTTGTTTTTTCATTGTAGGAAGCACTGCTTGACATACATAATAGGTAGAACGTAATGTTCCATCTAGTTGTTCCTGGTAATCTTCCCAGGTTAATTGCCAAGCTAATTTGCGTTGGTCAGGATTAAAGAAATATGGTTTAAATGCATTGTTCACAACAACATCAATCTTGCCTGTTTCAAGTAGGATTTCATCCACCATCTCATTCACGGCTTGCTCTTTGGTAACGTCTGCTTGAATCGCCCATGAATCACCACCAAGTTCAATGCACGTTGAAACAACCTTTTCAGCAGCTGCTTGATTTTGCAGATAGTTGACTACAACAGTAGCCCCTTCCCTAGCAAAACCTTGTGCAAGTGACTCCCCAATCCCACGGCTTGATCCAGTAACAAGTACAACTTTTTTTTGGAATTTCATCATCTATCTCCTGTTATTTTTTTTTGAATGAGTTCTTCCGTTACAATTTCCTCCATGTTAAGTGAGTTTTCAACCATACCTAATCGCTTATAAGTATCTGCCGACTCCTGAAGCACTTCTATATCAAATGAACCAAGTCCTCTTTCATCTGTTGTCGCCGAGATGCTTGAGGCATTTCGAATAGTAATAATCTCTATATTATTCGTTTCCTCTTTCCCGTCTATTGCATATTTTACTGCTAAAGTTGCTGCTTCCTCTGGATTGTTTATCATCCATTCAGCACTGTTTTTATAGCCGACTAAAAAACTTTGTAAAAGCTGTTTTTTCTTCTGGTATGTTTCCTCGGTTACAACAAAGACATCACTTGGAAAGTTTAAGAAGTCTTTGACCTCTATAACATTCACTTCTCCAAGTCCTTTTTGTTTACCCGTATATAATCCCGTGTCAGTAGCAGCTGTCGCATCGACCTGTCCTTGCATTAATGGAGCAAAATTTAATAATCCAGTTTCAACAATTTTCACATCAGCTTCTGTTAAGCCAGCCTCATGTAACAACACTAATAAATTTTGTCTAGTTCCACTTGAAAGACTATACACGCCAATTGTTTTTCCCTTTAAATCTTCTGGCTTTGTAATATTTTCCTCCTTTAATGAAACAATGTTAAAAACATTTTGAGGATAGATATTGTAAATAACTCTTAATTTCTCTCCTTTGTCTAAGGCAAAGAAAAGGGAGCCTGGGTCTGTAAAAGCAATATCAGCTTGTCCAGAAATGATGTTTTTTATGGCATCTCCTCCACCAGCACCAGGAATAAATGTCATGTTTAACCCTTGTTCCTCGAAGAATTTCTTCTCTTCTTCTACAAGTAAATTAGTTTGCTCTGTGATTGGTTGACTCCAGCTCGCCACACGAATTTCTTCTAATGCCTCTTCATTTGCCTTTGGTTCTTCTTGTGCTGGTTCAGTTGAACCATTATTACATGCTGTTAAAATGGATAAAAGAACGACGACCAGGATATTCATGATTGCTTTCATCTTTTTGTCTCCTTCATCATTGGCTTTAAAAGCCATTTTTCTAATAAATGAACGACCTCATAAAGAATCATTCCTAAGGAAGTCAGTAAAATAAGGATGGCAAACATCAGTGGTGTATCCATCATTCCTTGAGATGCGATAATCATTGCGCCTAAGCCTTCACTGCCTCCAATAAACTCACCAACAACAGCTCCAACAATTGCTAAGACAACAGCCACTCGAAATCCAGCAAAAATGCCAGGCAAGCCCGCAGGGAGTTTAAGATGGATTAATGTTTGCCATTTTGTAGCATTCAACACGCGAAATAACTCTTTCTTATTCAAATCTGTCTGTTGAATCGACGTCATTGTATTTTCCAACAAGGGAAAAAAGCATATAAGTGCTGTAATCACAACTTTAGACGTCATTCCAAACCCGAACCATAAAATGAATAAAGGTGCTAAAGCAAGCTTTGGAACAGCTTGACTAGCAATCACATAGGGAAGAAGAAGGCGACGTATAAATTGATTTTCACCCATTAGAATACCGGTTAGTAATCCTAAAAGACTTCCAAAAAAAAGTCCTAACAAGACTTCTAAGATAGTACGGTAAATATGTGGTAATAAATAACCCGTGACCATTCCTTCCCATAGCACAACTACAACAACTGAAGGTGCTGGCAAAATAAGCTCTGACATTGAGCTTGCTATTATCTCCCAACATACTATCAAAACAATGAAAAGAAGAAATGAATAAAGTTGATGCTTTCTCATACTCTTCCTCCATTCATTGCATTTCTTACCCTCAAGCAATCTTCGTTAAATGCCGAACTATATCTGTCAGCTGCGCTACGTGATTTTGTGCCCGTCACTTTTAAATCATAAGTGATTGCCCCAGCACTCATCACAGCAACGCGATCGGATAAATAAACGGCCTCAGATATATCATGAGTAATAAATAATACGGTCATCTTATGATGCTGGCAAAGGGTTAAAAGGTCATCCTGTAGATCTTCTCTTGTAAGGGCGTCTAATGCTGCAAAAGGCTCGTCCAAATAGAGCATGGAAGGATTTTTTATAAGTGCACGTGCAATTGCTACTCTACTTTGCTGTCCTCCAGAAAGTTCTGAAGGGTAGTGATGATCGTAACCATCTAGCTTCATCATATTTAATAATTTTTTTGCTCGTTCACATTCTTCTGTCGTTGGTCTTCTTTTCAGCTTGATAGGCAGGAGGACATTTTCAACCACTGTTTTCCATTCCAATAAAGTTGGCGACTGAAAAACATAGCCAATCTCAGAGGATGGCTTCACTACTTTCTCTTTCCCTAAGTAGACCGCTCCTTGATTGGGCTGTAATAGTCCCGATGCTAGTTTTAATAGGGTTGTTTTACCGCATCCGCTTCTACCTAATAAACTGTGAAACTCCCCTTGTTTAATCTCCCATGACGTATCTTCGATAATTGTTTTTTCCCCTTCGTAACTATATGTTACGTTGTCAATGACTAAAAAACTCATGCTGTCATCTCCTAATCTACATATAAAGCCAAACTTTCTGCATACTCTTCTGCACTATGTTCTAGATCAACCATGTTCACTAAATCAAGTAAATTAAAGCGTCCATCATGATGCCATCCTGCTTCGGGAGATGTCATATTTCCGAGACCCGTTATACGTGTTACACCTGCTCTTCCTAATAATTCAGTAATGGAAAATAACTCATAAGGAGTTGCAGCAATGCCTACTGTCTGAAGATATGATCGATGGGTTTCAATCATCGGTATGACATCATGTAACTCGTCCACTTCAACGACTTTAATCACCCTATTTAAACAACTTGGTGTTAGTTCTGCTTCACTACCTCCAAAAACAACGGTCCACGAACCACTTTCTCCCCCTAATACTTCTTTTTCTAGATTTGTAATCATGCTAAACTCTTCATTTTGTCTCCATTCTGCAAGACTTGCTCCTTCTTCGATAGAGAGAGATCTACGAGGATATCTTTTCTTAAAGCCCTCTAGTTCATGGGCTAAATATCTAGCAAACTCTCTTGGCGATACATTCCCGCCCTTTTGTACGTAAAACATATGTGGGGAATAACAGCCTTGCTGATCATATCGAATCACATCATATGCTGAATCACGTACCGTTTTCGATGCCTTTCGTGAGTCAAGACTTACCTTTGAAACCATTCCGAAACTTATTTTATGGCCAAAGGGAAGGAAGCGAGTTGTAATAGGTACACGACTTTTAATCGATTCTAGTGATTTGTTTCCACCATATGCTAAAACGATATCTGCTTGTTGAAACAGCTGTCGTTCCTTTTCTACATCTCCACCCTGCCACCAGATAACGGCAAAACAATTTGTAAGTCTTGGTTCTACTTCTACCAACATTTTTGCAAACCAGCCGGCAAATAAAGGTTCAGCACTAGGTAGCTTTCCGATCGTACCCGATTTTACTAAAAGACTCGATATGAAGCTCCAAAGCGGTAGAGCAGGTACATTTCCTGCCCAAATTTGCACCGTCAAATCAGCTCCAACTGCTTTAGAATATCCTCTTTTAACCCTTGGCTGAAAGTCATCCAGGATCAATGGATTTCCAAAATCCTCAACTAGAAAACGTTGCAAATTTTGCTTGCGAAATGTTTTCAAGTAATGGGTAAGTCCGATTCTTATTAGTTCTTCATCATAACCTGTCACGATTGGTAATAGTTTTTCCGCTTTTTGACGGTAGGGATTTCTTCGATCAAGAAGCTGTTCAATAACTCGATCTATAATTTGAACGATTTCAGTTACGGTTAGTGTCTTAAGTAAAGTGGCACTAGCCTTTTTCACCATTGCTACAACTGTGTCTGTTTGCCTGTCAGATAATACCGGAACTTGAACTTCTACCTTCTCTGATTTCCCCTCAAATGTTAATGTTTTATATTCAAGCTCTTCTTTTTGAAAAGAAGGAAGATAGCCAGCTATTTCCTTCATTAAGAAAACCCCTTTGATGCACGGAGGAACTCATCAACAGCAATCGAGCATCCTTTCGCTTCTGCTCCTTGAACTCTACCTAATAACAGAAAACCTTCTTCTTTTTCCATTCCGAGATCTTCTGTTAAAATCGTTGTCACAGAATTAAAGTTTGCTATATCACAATGAACTAACACTCCTTTTTCCCCTTTAGCCACTTCTTCTCCTGTTAATGGATTGACCACTCTCGTTCGAATCCAATGAGGACCTGACTTAACTGATGGAACAACAGTATTGCCATTATCATAAAATTGCGTACTAAGCTCTGTCATGCCATACATATTGATACAAAGAGATGTATCAACACCTAATAACATTGATAATTGTGAGTAAAACGTTTCTAAATCTAGTTCCTTCGATTTATTTTTAAAGCCACCTGTGTCTAATATTCTACTTCCTGCTGGTAAGGTAAATGACCTTCCACGCGCTTTTAGCTCTTCAAACAAATGAACAAAGCTAAATGATGCTCCAAGAAGGGCAAACGGCTCATTAGAATGTATAGCTTGTTCAAGTTCTCGCAGCAATGGCTCAATTTGTAAGCCCTCCTCATTTACAAAATAGTGGCTAGCACTTGTTCCACATTCTTGAAAAGCCAATGCTAAATAATGTGACAAAGATGAGTTTGGCATTTCCTCTTCATTTGGAAAGAGAATTCCCATTTTCATTCGGTCATGTCCATTCATAAAGCGAGCTTTAAAATTTTTCAACATGGACTGGTTGTAAACTTCTAGTACGGGATGATAATGCTTCCCTCTTATACCCTTTGTAGTCCCACTAGTCATGAACACATCTTCTGCTTTTTCTGGATCTTCACAGCTTAAGGTAAGTCCCTTAAATGCATTAATCGGGACAGCAGGGATATCCTTCCATTTCTTAACCATTCGAGGTGTTTTCCCTTTTTGACGGCAGTACATTTGATATGGAATGTTATGTTTGTATTGATAACGGAATAATTGTAAAGCATGATCGTTAAATTCATCTTCAGATGGGTCATCATTCTCAATAAATTGAAGAACACGATTGACGATTTCTTGACTCAATTTAGATTTATCCTCTCTTTTGTAAAATTTCTTAGTTGAATGTATGTGATTTTCCCCACAAAAAATTCATTATGTAGTTATCCACATATTGCAGATACCTTTTATCTTTCTTGTAAGTTGAAGTGAAATAAAGCAGATTTAAGCATTTAAAAATGAAACCAAAAAAGGCACTTTGCAAGGCGCAAAGTGCTCATAGTTTACCTAATCACATTCCCTACGCTGGCATTATCCAACAGGTTATCACGGTCAGCAACGGAATAGTTGCAATCTCAGCCAGCTTCCACTAGCCCCCGAAAAAAAATAGAATTTAAACGTAGTGTACTTAATTTAAAGGAAAAAAACAAGGGTTTTACTTTCCTCGTTATTATTGAACCCTTGTTGATCTAAGAATGAATCATTAGGTTCGTTCCTTTTTAAGGAAAGGCTGTTTTCGCAAAGATTGTTGTTTTCCGTACAACGTAATAATGTACAAGTTGTACGTATATCTTCTTGCTCTTTTCGCTAAATTACTCTGATATCCCACTGGAGATTGCTTGAATTTACATAGTACTATAGAGCAACAAACTTTTAGAAAAGAGCCTAAGGATAAAACAAAATGAATGTGAAATAACAATTATTTGGATTTCCCTTATTTCATAATCAATCCTTATGCTTCAAAATCCTTTATTTTAGCATTAAGACTTAGAACCTTTGCATAATACACAAGTACAGCTAGTAAAAGTGGACGGAACAAAGAACAATAGGCATATAAAGAGAGCTTTTCACTTAGCAAAGGAGGAGTTTTTAAAATTCAACTTACCCTTTATTTCATTCTATGTTAAAAACGATTTAGTTTTCACAATTGTAAATGACAAAGTGGAAATAAATGAGGGATTTTCACCTTTTAAGCTATTTCTGCTATATATTCACTTGAAGTTTAATGTTATTTTTATACTTTTTTTGCAGAAGTAATATTCTACCCCCTAATTACTTTTTCATCGGAGAATTACCTATTGTCCCCATCCCTTTAATTTCAAGCTTTACTTTAACATCAACTGGCATGGAAATAAATTTTTTATCCCAATCATTCTTTTCATTTTTCCAATATTCAGGATTTGAACGGTGAATGGCTTCACCAAAACCAAAAATGTCGACTTCAAAATCTTGGGCTTTAGAAATGGCCATATTAATTAACTTTGTAATATCTTGTTCTGATCTTTTTTCTAACTCATCGATAGTTTTTGGGTTTGTTATATCAAGCTTTTTGCATCCAACATCGCCTATGTTACCTTTGGCTTTTATTTCAACCGTTCCTTTAGGGGTTCCTTTCTCAACATTTCCTTTTAGTTTTGCTTTTGTCCGAATTAATTCTATCCCAATTGTACCTTTTTCATCTGGACAAGCAAGTTCACCAAGAGTACTTTGAACATTTCCAAGGATATAATTTAGTCCTTTGCTTTCATCTTCATTCAACCAACCAACTAACTTATCTTCCTTAAAAACGGCAATATTGTTAAATTGTAATTCGACATTAGGATGAATTTGTTCGACGTTTTCTTTCAGTTCTCCTTCATGGTTTTTCCCTTCGATTACAATTCCAGTTAGTTTAGGATGAATCCCATCACTTGCGATTTCTCCAATGAGTTTATCTAATGTCACTGTTATTGTTGGTGCCCATTCTTGAGCAGAAGTCTCAAGAGACGAATATAGTTTGTTTGCAGGAAGAACCTCTAATGGTGTTAGAACTTTTAATATATTTTCTGCTGTCGAATCTCTTGCTATCACAACGAAAAAATCGGTCCCCATTTCATGATCTCTTAAAAAAAAATCAAGCATCTCACCGATACCCTCTTTAGCTTGCTCTTCACCAATTACAAGAATTTGAAGGTGAGCTCCATAAATTTTCCTTGGAGAAATGGTTGTTATTTTTCTTATAGCCTTAAAAAGGGTATCTCCTTTTTCATGCAATGTAATAACTGGTGATCCTTTCCCCCCCCTTTCTTTGGAAGCGACTGCACCCGGGCTAACCACTTGTGCTGTAACAGTATATTGATTATCTGATTTATCTACTCCCATTCCAACCATAATAGCGATTTCATTTAATTCCCTTCGATTCCAACAACCTGTTAATGAGGTAAGGAAAAAGATGAAAATAATAAATAAACCTATTTTTCTTTTCATTTGAAGAATTCTCCTTCCATATCCTACTTTTTAAAAAACTACTTTTTCTTTTGATCATCTGGTTTAGGTGAAGGTGTGTCATCTCGACTCACATTTTTCTGGCTAATTAAGCTAGGACGAGAGGACATTCCCCAATGTGGAAACCGAAGTATGGCATCTTTTTGATCTTTTAAGATAAAAGGTGCAAAAGGAGCCATATATGGTACACCGAACGAACGTAAGCTACATAAATGAATACTGAGGGCAATTAATCCTACAATAATCCCAAACAACCCTAAAGAAGCAGCGAGTGGCATAAATAAAAAACGTAACATTCTTACGGAAATAGCTAAATTGAAGGAGCCAACGATAAAGCTTGATATAGCAGTAATAGCCACGACAATAACCATTGCAGCGGAAACAATGCCCGCATCAACCGCAGCAGTTCCAATGACAAGAGTTCCAACAATCGAAACTGCTTGTCCAATAGCTTTTGGCATACGTACTCCAGCTTCTCGTAATATTTCAAATGTAACCTCCATAATGAGTGCCTCAATAAAAGCAGGAAATGGGACACCTTCACGCTGGGCAGCCAAACTAATAAGCAGCTGAGTAGGTAGTATTTCCTGATGGAATGTCGTAATTGCAATATATAGTGATGGTCCGAATAATGCGATGAAAAAGCCAAGAAAGCGAAGTAATCGAAGCAGTGAGGTAATACCTGAGCGTTGGTAATAATCTTCAGGTGTTTGAAAAAATTGAATAAAAAGTGCTGGCACTAACAAAGTATTAGGTGCCCCGTCTACAAAAATTGCGATGCGACCTTCAAATAAACCGGCTGCAGTAACATCAGGACGCTCTGTATTGAAGATAGTTGGAAAGGGTGTATAGGTTTCATCTTGAATTAATTCCTCTATATATCCTGTAGCAAGAATACTGTCAATGTCTATCCGATCAAGTCTCTTTCTAACTTCCTTAACTAATTTCTCATTGACAATCCCATTTATGTATGCTATACAAACATTTGTTTTTGAAATAGTTCCAATCTTTCTCGTCTCGAACCAAAGGTTTTTATTGTTGATCTTGCGGCGAAGTAATGCAGTGTTTGTACGTAAACTTTCTGAATATGCTTCCTTTGGTCCCCGTATTGTACTCTCACTAGTTGCTTCAGACACTCCACGATCTTTTCCACCTGCCATTCCAATAGCAAATCCATGTGTAAAACCGTTTAACAACAGGACAACTTTACCTTCTAATAGAGAAGAGAATAAAGTGTCTAAATCTGACAGCTCTTTTAAATCCCCTACAGTTAAAATTGAATCTTTCAAAGTCTTGAAAGGGTATTTATCTATTGTCCCTTCTTGGTCTAGAGGAATGTTTTTTAAATGGATCATTAATGATTCGAGAATAAAATCCTGGATGGAAGTTGCATCAGTTAAACCTTCTATATAGAAGATTGCTGATTTTATTTTTCCTTTTTCTCCAATTTGAAATTCTCGAGTGATAATATCATCACTATTGCCTAGTGAATCTTTAATAATTCGTATATTTTCACTAAGATCTACCTTTATCTTTTCATAGTTAAATAGTTCATCCGTTTGAGGTTTTGAGTATTTCAAATCTCCTACTTTTTCACTTCTTGATTTCCTAAAGAAACTCATAATACACCTCTGGGCGTTTTTTAAATTATTCTTCACGTAGATAAGCCCCATTATTCATAAAAGAGAGCTTTTAAGCCAAATGAGTAATTGGTGTGTTCACATTGTTTATAAAGAATAGGTTTTGACGATGATAATCAAAGTAAATCTGTTTTATAAGGGGCAAATGTAAATGGAAAAGTCTAGAATAAGCTCATTTCAATTATTTAGTTTAATTGTCTTATTTGAGCTTGGAACGGCCCTTATTGTTCCGTTAGGGGTGGAAGCAGAACAGGATGCTTGGTTGGCTGAAGTGTTAGGAATGACTGGTGGGATTATAATTTTATTAATACTCTTTAGTTTATATTCTAAATATCCTAACCTCGTATTAACGAGCTATTTGAAAAAGATTCTAGGAAAACATGTTGGATTTGTAATTGGATTTTTATATGTTCTCTTTTTTATATATGGGGCATCAAGAGATTTACGTGATGTAACTGAACTTATCTTGTTTAAATATAATGAAACACCCATTTTATTGATTAGTGGAATTTTAATGGGTCTTGTATGCTATGCATTGTTTAAAGGCATTGAAGTATTAGCAAGAACCGGAGAATTATATATTGGATTTATTTTATTTATGATACTTTTTACATTTGTCCTAACTGTTATATCAAAAAATGTCATCAGGATTGATAACCTGCTTCCTGTGTTGGAAAACGGATGGAAGACGATATTTTCAACTGCATTTCCTTCTCGTGTGATGTTCCCTTACGGTGAGCTTATTTGTTTTACAGTCATTTTTCCGTACCTGAATAATCAGAAAGATGGAAAAAAGTATGGGTTAATGGCCCTTATTGTTAGCGGGATAATATTAACCTTAACTGTTATCGTCGAAATAACTGCATTGGGTACTGACAGATTAAAAATTGTACTGTTTCCATTATTAGATCTAGTAGAAAGAGTAGAGATCGGAGAATTCATCCAAGGTTTAAGTGGAATCGAGATGATTGTATTAATAATTGGCGTTTTTTTTAAGGTTACCATTTTTTCTTATGCGGCAGTAATTAGCTTAACTGATTTATTTAATGTGAAAAGTCACCGTATTTTTATAATACCAATTGGTATTTTAATTATAATGACCTCGATTCTGATAGCTGATAATTTAGTTGATCATTTAAACCAGGGGAAAATGGTTCTAAAGACAATCTTTCCTCTTTTTCAGTTTTTTATCCCGTTCTTGTTAATAAATGTAGCTATAGTTAAAAAATGGATACGAAAAATAAAATAGTTTGCTACTATTTGTTAATAATTAAATTTTCAAGATTACTTAATCTTTTATTGGAGGTCGATTTGGTATTGTGGAGAAATCTAAAATAAGTCCTCAACAATTATTTTGTATCCTAGTATTATTTGAATTAGGAACGGCTCTTATTGTTCCAGCAGGAATAGAGGCAAAACAGGATGCTTGGTTAGCGGAATTGGTAGGATTGGTTGGCGGAATTGTTTTATTGATAATGTACTATTATTTATACCATCAATTTCCAAACTATTTAATGACTAGTTACCTAAAGGAAATATTAGGGAAACATATTGGCTTTGTTGTTGGCATATTCTATATTCTTTTTTTTATATATGGTGGATCAAGGGATTTACGTGAAGCAAGTGAGCTAATCATGCTTCATTATACTGATACCCCAATGGCTTTTCTTAGTGGTATTATGATGTACCTTGTATGTTATGCATTGTATAAAGGCATAGAAGTTTTGGCAAGAACAGCAGAGCTCTTTTTTGGAATCTTTTTTCTTTTACTATTAATAACCTTTATTGTAACTATTTCTTCAAATGTTATTCAAGTAGAAAATTTGCTACCTTTTTTAGAAAATGGCTGGAAACCAGTCTTAACTTCTGCCATTCCTGATCGAGTCTTTTTCCCTTATGGAGAATTGATCTGTTTTACGCTTATTTTTCCATATTTAAATGATCGGAAGAGCGGAATGAAATTTGGTATTGCTGGTTTACTATTAAGTGGTGTTATATTGACTTTTACGATTCTTTTAGAAATTACCGTATTGGGTGTACACGGATTAGAAAATTCAGTGTTTCCCTTTTTGAATATAGTTGAAAAGATAGATATCGGTGGATTTATAAATGGACTACAAGGGGTTGAAATGATAATCCTAATCATAGGGGACTTTTATAAAGTAGCCATATTTACCTATGCAGCTGTCATAGGTTCAACTGATTTGTTTAAAGGAACCAGTCACCATAAGTTCATATTTCCGATAGGATTACTTGTTTTCTCTACATCAATCTTTGCAACGGAAAATATAGTAGATCATTTAAAACAAGGTAAAATAGTTCTAAACTCCATTTTTCCCCTCTTCGAATTTGGTATTCCTTTTATGTTGATCATTGTATTTATTCTTAGATATCGACTTTTGAAGAAAGAAAGGTGAATGACATATCTACTTATAATGTAGGAGTTAACCGTAACAAAAGAACAACTTGTATAGAATAGGATACGTGCTCGTTATTATATAGATCTATGATTGTTGATAGATACATCATAGTTGTACGTGACGGTAAATAGGTAATGTCTGTAACCCACTTTTCATTTTGTTTAGTTGCAGTGAACTTTCACTGAAGGAGGTTTTTCACAACTATATTGCTCTCACGACTAATATGTTTTTTTCGTTCATCTTCACTTGGCATTGTAAATCATATTTCTGCATAATCTTTTGAACAGCCTTAAGGTTTACGTGAATATTGTACTTTCTCTTTAAGGTGGGTATACGTCAGTCAATGTCTAGAAAGGAGCGTATAAAGCAAAAATTGGCAGGCATGAGTCCGGTTCAATACCGAATTCACACAAGCCAATTAACAGCTTAATATATAACTAACTTTTAGGGGTCACAACAGAGAAAAACCTTTTGTTGTTTTCCAAAAGAAATCTTTTATTCAGTATTATCATGCCTCTCTTCCATTTTATTAACTAATTCATCATCCATCAGTTGTTTTGTTTTATTTGTCAGTAGCATTACCGAACTTTCTCTGGTATCGGTTAGATACCTTTTTTCCCACTTATAAAATGTTGGTCCATCCCCAAATATTCTAATATATCTACTTACAGTTTCTAACGTATAAAAAGTTAATGAACTATTCGTTAGACAATCGTTATCATAAAAACCATTCCACTTATCATAGGTTGGCTTTTTCATAATATCCATTGTTTCCTTTATCTGTTGAATAGCTTCATTAACAAGCAGAAATGCATCTAGATACTCCTTTGTTCGATACGTTTCAAATGCTTTTGTAAGGGAGTAAAGAGCCTTGCAACCATTCTTATGAATCTGCACTTGAATGAGTAACTGATCATGTATTCTTTTTTGTTCGATCGTACTCGCTTCTCCTACCAAAACCTTAACATTCTCCAGTAATGATTCCCAGTTGGATAGTTTTCCTTCAACCTTATTTTTAAACCAGTCAAATTGTTCTTTTAAGTCAGTCTTTTCTGTTGCCCAATTTAATTGTTTCGTACCCTCTTTCCCTTGAGAAATGATCCATTGATTAACAAGATATCGGATTGTAAAATGATAGAATTGTTCACCCGCACGTTCATCGTTAAAGTTTCCATACTGAATAATAGCATCAAAGTAAGCATTCATATACTGACTCATTTCTCCCGTATATGAAGGATAGTAGTTGGAAACGTACCCATTTAAAAATTCATCAGAATTCATTTTCCCTTTATTCCATAGTTGACTAACAAAATCTAAAAAATATAAATGTGGTCTAATATTTCCACAGTTTACAATCAAGAATTCACTCATATCATGGTCAAAAGCCTGATTTAGCTCATCATTTACGAAGGCTGTTGAATTAGGAAGCATCGTTAAATGATTTGAAGCTTGCAGATCATAAAATGTTACATGATAGTAGATCCCATGCGGGCCTATATCTTGTTTGGAAGGAATTGAAGGGATTCTAGGGTTGTGACTCCCTTGTCTTCGCGTCACCATTTTCCCATATCCACTATCCGCCCAAATTTTGATTACCCCTTCAGGCAATTCTAATAATCCCTTTTTGTACAATTCAGTTATTTCACCGTATAAATTGACACAGCAAATAGGATCGTTCTGAAATTCGGCAATCATTTCATATTGGTCCCTCATAATTTTGGATATGAGTGCTCCCCTTTTCTCATCCGTATCAAACGTCGGATCATCTACCCAAAATGGACGATCGCCCTGTCCTCTAAAACCGATATTCCATATTACCTTATCATTTTTCTGTTCGATAATCGCATCGTTCCATAGCTTTTTAAATAAGACTTCGTTTTCTACATATAAAGGATTTTCATTAGGGAAAACTCTATTAAACATTTGAGCACCAAGCGGTTCTGCATGGTGATGTGTAATCCATAGTCCCATCTCACTAGCAATATTTTTATAGACGGGATTTTCAATATCCGTTCCAGGTATCACCATATTCCCATGACATCTCAATAATGCCTCAAATACCATCTCCCATACAATGGTGTTAGAATTCTTATATTTCCAATTTGAAATGAGAACCTCATCATTGATGAACCAACCTCTAAACCTAACTTTGGCTACATCTGAAAGATAGTGGACGGGGTTAATTTTAATCAATGATTTTGTCGAAGGTTCACAGTCATTCCAAAACCAAAACTTGTCTACACCTAGAAACTTTTCACTTACATGAAGCATTCCATAGATGATTCCTAATTCATCTATAGAAATCACTCTTATTTCAGACAAATCGTCGGAGAACTTAATATAGTACTGTTCCGCTTTTAGGTTGTCATGATTCTTTTCATCCAAAATGAAAAGTATTTTGGTTTTTCTATGGCTACTATTTCCTTGCAACACTTTGTTCTTATCTCTAGTCAAGACTTTTAGGAAATGATTAACACTTATTAATTCAGGACCTTGATAATCCAGACATGTTTCCTTGTTGAATATAAAGTATTTTCCATTATTCATAATGATTACCTCTCTATTCCTTCATTCTTGTAACCCTTAGAAATTCGACCTAAATAGGCAACTTTTAAATGAATCTAAACTATTTTTCCCTATTTCCTATTATTAGATAGAGAGATCAATATCCCTCATTGCCAATTTTAGAATGGGCCATCTTGATCCATTCCTGAACACTATTTACAACTCCCATGAATCCTATTCAGCTCATACATTTTCCGAAAATCACCATAAATTTATTGAAAAATCCTAATCGGTTAGCTAATAGACTAACCCTTTAATCCACTTGTACTAAACCCTCAACTACATGTCTCTCGAATAAAAAGAGAACAACAAATACAGGAATCAGTGTTATGATTGACATTGCAAACATCGCACCCCAAGACAACCCCTTTTTTAATTGTGTCATTCGAGAACTGATCCGTTCTTATTATCCCATTCGTCCATGGTGACTGTCTCCGTGCCTATTCTCTATATCATCTTAAAACTTAATTAGTTCGTCTACTTTTACTGCTTGACCTGTATTAAGAGAGATGTTTCCTGCAATTCCAGTCAAAATAGACATCGCACCATCAACATGTGTTGCTGCACGTTTGAATTCGTCTTCAACTGGTGTCCCGAAAATATCTCGTAAAAGAATAGGATCTCCCCCACCATGTCCACCTTTTCCTTCGACAACTTCAACTTCATAAGGCTGACCAAACATTGGCATAACAATGATAGATTTCTCTTTTACTTTTCCTTCGTCATCCTTGCTACCACCCGAATTAATGTAAGACTGCTCCCGAATCCGAACTTCAATTCTTCCTTTTGTACCGTTAATCGAAACAATGTAGCCTTCCCATGGTAAATAAGCGTTTAGAGAATAGTTTAAGATTGCTTTGTTTTTGTATGTTACCATAACACCAAGTGTATCTTCGATGCTAATTCCGTCTCCGAAAACACTTTGGTCACGTTGGTAACCATCTTCTTTTTCCGCATCCAAATACATAGCCTTTAAGTGCTCATTACCTTCCAAGTCAATTGCGAATGGATCATCCTTCGCATACTCACTTCCATGTGCACGTTGATAAAATTGGGTAACGCCTCTAGATTCTGCATTTTCTCTCCCATAGAAACGAAGTCCTCCAGATGCATAAACCGTTTCTGGCTTTGTATCTAGCCAAAAGTTAACTAAGTCAAAGTGGTGCGTTGATTTGTGAACAAGTAAGCCACCACTATTGCGCTTATCGCGGTGCCATCTACGGAAATAGTCTGCACCGTGTTGCGTATCTAAAGCCCACTCAAAATTAACGGAATTTACTTGGCCAATCACATCATTCATAATTAGCTCCCGAATCTTAGTATTATGTGGTGCATATCGATAGTTGAAAGCAACACGAACTTCTTTTCCGGTTTTGTTAATTGCATCAATAATAGCTTGGCATTTTTCAACGTCCACTGTCATTGGCTTTTCAGTAACAACATCACAGCCTAATTCCAATGCTTTAATAATGTACGTATGGTGTGTACGGTCGACAGAAGTAACAACTACCTTATCCGGTTTTTCTTCCTTAATCATATTCTCAAAATCAGTGGATAAGTATGTGTTAATTTTAGGATGATTGTATCTTTCTTCTAGTAAACAATTAGCATAATCCATTCTAGTTTGATTCAAATCACAGAAAGCAACAAGATTGCAAGTTTCCTTAAAATCTCTAACAATTGCTCCGTAGAAAAATTCAGCTCTTCCACCAGTTCCGACTAATACATACTTTTCCATTATATTCTCTCCCTTTATTGAAGGAACAAATTCCTTGTTCCATTTGATTTTTTAAACAGATTGATAGACAAGAAACTGTCATCCCCTGTATAGCAAGTAGAAAGGTTAGTCACATTCTTTAAGCATTTCAGATTTTGGGATCATATCCCTGAATTCTTCCATTTCAAAATTCCTAAACAAAAAGGATGAATACCAAAGCTACTATCCGGAACTTTAACTTTGCTCATATTACAGATCGTTTCACTTCTATAGCGTATTCATTATTCAAAAAGTTATCAAAAGATAAAATGATAGAATCTCTTTCTTACTAGATTAATATCTTCATGTATTTACGACAATAGTACATTTTTGTCCAAGGCAAATGAGGGGTAATACTTTTTTAAATAGAAGTGAAATCAGGGGGAACGGCATTCATCTTCCCATACCTTATTGAGAAAAAGTTGGATCATTTAATTCACTTAATGGTTTTACAACTCCCTGGATAAGGCTTTTTTTGTTTCAGTGTGAACAACTGTTGGATTTGACCATTTCTGCTTCATCAATGGCTGTACTATTCTTACTAGTATAGAAACTAGTTTCACTCAAAATTGTTGCTACTGACAAACCCATCATCACGTGAAATTAAGAAAGTGCAAAATAAATCTACCCCTCAATTTCAACACGAGGGGTAACAAGAACGGAACTATTACAAGCCTAATAAATTAGGTAAGAATAAGCTTATTTCGGGAATATAAGTGACTAAAAATAAAATAATAATGATCGCAACATAGAACGGAATTAACGGTTTTAATACTTTTTCTATCTTCACCTTACCTATGCTCGCTCCTACGAATAGCCCTGTGCCAACCGGAGGTGTTATTGTTCCAATACATAAATTAAAGACGAAAAATATTCCAAAATGTACTGGATCAATTCCAAGACTTGTAGCGATCGGTAAAAAGATTGGTGTAAAGATTAAGATTGCTGGTGCGATATCCATAAATGTGCCAATCATTAATAAAATAATCATAATACATGCAAGGATAATGAATTTATTGTCTGAAATGCCCAAAATAAGATTACTTAAAGCCTCTGGTATTCCCGTTAATGCCATAACAAAGGCCATACCTGATGAAGCAGCTATTAAAAACATAATAACTCCGGTCATTTCAACTGCTTGAACCAATACACTTGGTAATTGTTTAAGAGATATTGATCTATAAAAGACAAGAGCTAAAAATAATGAATAGACCACACATACTGCCGATGCTTCGATTGCTGTAAAGACACCAGAAAGAATTCCTCCGATGATAATGACAATCAATAATAAACTAGGAATAGCTTCAATTATGATTTTTTTTGCTTCTTTAAATGAAACCATCGATGTGATTGGATATTTTTCCTTTTTAGCAATAATATATGCAACAGCCATTACTGCTAATCCCCATAATATTCCAACAACATATCCTCCCATAAATAAAGCGGCAATAGAAGTTCCTCCACTTATTAATGAGAAAATAATAAATGCTGAGCTTGGCGGTATTAACATCCCTGTTGGCGCAGAAGCAATATTTACTGCTGTAGAAAATGTTTTACTATACCCCTCTTTTTCTTGTAGTGGAATCAACGTTCCGCCAATAGCTGTTGATGCAGCAATTGCTGAACCAGAAATAGATCCAAAAAACATATTTCCAATAATATTCGTATGGGCCAATGAACCTGGAATTCTTCCACCTAATAACTTTGCTAAATTCACGAGTTTGATAGCGATTCCACCATTGTTCATAATAATTCCAGATAATATGAAAAATGGCACGGCTAATAGTGAAAAGCTATCTAAACTTGTTACCATCTTTTGCGCTGATGTGAATACAGATACATCAAAAGGTAAAACGATTAATACTGTTGCCAAAGATGCTGTTGCTATACTAATAGCAATAGGTATTCCTATTACCATTAGTAGTGCAAATACGATAATTAAAATTAAACTAGCCTGTAACACCATAGGATACACCTGCTTTGATTTATTTATCACGCTTTAATGAACGATTTAACTTGCTTTTTTTTCCGCATTAATAATAGTTATTTTCTTCTTCTTGTTCAATAACTCTAGTATGTTGATCGTGCTATAAAAAAGAATAAATAATCCAGACAACGGTAATGCCAAATAAACAAAACCCATCGGTAAATGTAATGCTGGAGATATTTGTGCCATTGTTAGAAAAACAGCCTTTGCACCACCATAGACCATAATAACCGCAGAGAATAATACAAAAATCGATTGAATGACAACATCCAGCTTGATTTTAGAATTTTCAATCATTCGGTCTCTTAAGAAAGTAATGGCAATATGCTGATTTTTCCCGACAACATAAGCAGCTGCTAACATTGCAAGCCAAATTAAACTATATCTTAATAGCTCTTCTGTAAATGTACTTGGACTTTTTAAGATAAAGCGGCTTAACACTTGCCAACTTGAAACCGCTACCATAATAATGAATAAAGTACAAGTAAGAAATTCAATCACTCTATCGACACTTTTCTTTAAATTACTCATCATATCAACCTCTATCATTTATTTTCTTTCATATTTCTAATATCTTCATATAATTGTTTGAAACCATCTTTATTAGCAAACTCATCATGTAGAGGCTGTACAGCTTCTTGGAATGGTTTTTTATCAACTTCATTAAAAACGACATCAAATTCATTTTCAGATCTTTCTTTTGCTTGATCAACTGCTTCCTTCCAAACTACTTTTTCATATTCTGTAGATTCTGTCGCAGCCTCATATACAGCTTGTCTTTGTGCTTCTGTTAAGCTTTCTAACGTTTCATTATTCATAACCATGATGTCAGGAACTCTTGTGTGTTCATCATATGAATAATATTTTGCTACCTCACCATGTCCAGCTTCTGTTATAGCAAACTCATTATTTTCCGCACCATCCAGGATACCTTGTTGCAAAGAAGTATACACTTCACCACTATCCATAGGTGTTGCTGAACCACCTAATAATTCAACCATTTTTATTGCAGTTTGACTTTGCATGACCCTAATTTTTTTACCTTTTAAATCACTCGGTTTTTCAATAGGCTTTTCCGTCATATAAAAACTTCTTTGTCCTGAATCATAGTAGGTTAATCCTACAAAACCTAATTTTTCTGTTGAATTATAAATTGGTTTTACAATATCACTGTCCATAACATTATAAAAATGTGTTTCATCTTCAAATAAGTAAGGAAGACCAAAAATCGAATACTTGTCTGAAAAGCTTTCTAGTGCTGACCCACTTACTTTTGTTATATCCACTGCACCTGTTTGCGTTAATTCGATTAACTCCCGTTCTCCACCTAATTGACTATCTGGAAAATATTCCACAGTAACTTCACCATTTGTTTTTTTCGATAGTATTTCCCCAAACTTAGCCATTGCATCTTTTACTGGTTGACTATTACTAGCATAAGCAAATCTCAAAACTATGGAATCGTTCTCATTTTTGCTGTAGCCTGTAAATAATATTACAGACAACATGCCTACCAGTATGATAGGTATGATCTTCTTCATTATATTTCCCTCCTGAGCTTACTTCAGATAGCATAATAACCAATTCTATTATTCTAGTGAAATTTTTTTAAAAAAGGAATAATTTTAGTTATAATCGTGTAAAAATTCAGATAAGCAAAGGACTGCTAGTGATTGTCCGTATGGCATTGTCGTAATTTTGATTTCTTTATAAAAATGTAAGCTATCACCCATACCTGTTCCTACTGACACTTTTTGCAGGGCACCATCATCGTTAATTTCTTTAGTAATTCCTTGAATCGCTTTGTAAGCTACTTCCTTGTATTCTTGACTAATATAACCTTTATGAACTGATTTTAAGATGCCATAAGCAAAACCTGCTGTTGCTGATGCTTCTAGGTAAGATGTTTTGTCATTGATTAATGTATGCCATAAACCGCTTTCATCTTGAAAATTAGTCAACGCTTCAATCTGTCTATTTAATGTATCAATTAAGAAGTCTCTTAAGTAATCTCCTTCTTTTAAGCCTAAAATTTCAATAATTTCAGGAATAGCTATTGTAATCCAGCAGTTTCCTCTTCCCCATAATGCTTCTGCATAATTATGATTTTCTTCAAATGTCCAACCATGGAACCATAATCCTGTTTTTCGATCACTTAAATATTTAATGTGAATTAAAAATTGCTTTTTTGCTTCTGCGATATATTCAGGTTTATTGAAAAGTCTCCCTATTTTTGCCAAAGGTAATACGGTCATCATCAATGTGTCATCCCAAAGCTGATTTTTATTTTCAGGTCCGTATGTCATATGTTGTAGACCATCTTCCTTCGTGCGTGGCATATCATACATGACCCACTCTGCCCAATCCTCTAGGTAAGGTACAAATGTCTGATCCTTCGTTTCTTCATATAAAAATGCTAATGTTAAAAGTGGTGCCATTGTATTTACATTTTTAGGTGGGACACCTTCTTCGAATCTAGCTTCAAACCAATCAGTTATAATATTTAACGCCTTCTGGCTATTTGTTAGTTTCCAATATTTAAAGATTCCATATAACCCCACACCTTGCGGCCAGTTCCATACATTCCAACTCTTATCATCAACCACTAAACCATCGAAATTCAATAAAAATTCGCCCGTATTATCTGTAATTTGTGAAAGGTTATCCATTAACATATCAATATAATTTATTACTTCATTTTTTTCGATAAAAGCTACTACTTTCTGTCCCATTACTTTTCCCTCCAAATGAATAAAGTTAGTATCATCCATCAACCTTGTAAAAAATTTAAAAAGGGATAAAAACGTTTTCAATTTTCCATTCTCGTTTTTAATCTTTTTTTATAAACTTAATTTCCCTTTTTTCATTCACACTTTTTTGTTCATTTATTTCTTTAAATTGTTCATTTATTATCCTATTTGTTTGTTTATTTCCTATTTTGATTATAGGTAATATATTTCGATTGGTCAATGAATTTTGTAGAAATATCTGTTAATTTAATCAAATTAGTAGTCAATGTACTAGAATACCGAACGATTTGACCAAAATAATAATTGCTCATTACTCTAACTTCGCAGAGTGATATTAACAAAAATCCTTAATATTTTTATAAAAGCAACTGATCCATTGCTAAAGTTGACTTTTGATTAGTTTTTGTATTTTCTTAGTCTTATTCCGGACAAATGACAAGACAATGTATCGCGTAAACACAATCGTTGTAAAATCACAAAAGCTCCAATCCCTTACCTACAAAGGAATTGAAGCTTCTCATTCTTAGGCTAGTTTGCCTGCACCCGTTTTTGCTTTTACACGGGGAGGAACAGCCTGGGTTAGATATACCTTAGTGTACAAGATGGCTTCCAACCAACATTTTCATTGAGCTGTACCCATTTCCTTGATTATATGCGCACCGTATATCTATTAATCCATCATGCTGCTGGGTCATGCGGCCAAAATATCTTCCAAAAGACGCGTTCTCCTAAATCGTTTGAAGCAGCTGACATGGAAAAAAGACCAAAACAGAATAAAGGTGCTGCTAAAACATTGATATAAATAAAAAAATCGTACACAGGGGCAAGACGCCTTATGTACGATTGGGGAGTAAATTTCGGCTTTACTGTTTATTCTTAAATGAAGAACATATAACCGTTAAAGGATAATACACCATCGCTTAATTGCAACAAAAACAGCTTGATAATAGATTTGTGTATCAGAGTGTTGTTCTGAAAAAAGTTTATTCTATCTATCTTATGCTTTTTCATTAATGACTTCAGTAGAATATCCATATTCTCGCAAAACATTTCTGTACGTTCTGTTATAAAGTATTGCTGTGTTCAATTTTTTTCTTCTACCAACCAAACATTATTCATTATACAAACAATGTTTTTTGCGAATTTATTCCTTTTTTACATGTTTACTATCTTTTAAAATATTTATTTCGTTGTCCCCTTTATATTGAACATAATCAAAGAATGCAGTTGTACTACTCTCTTTTCCATTTCCAGTTGCATATAGACCAAGACATACCCCGGTAAACACACCTCCGAATCCTCCATTTTCCTCTTTAGATAAGAAAGCCAACTGGGATTTTCCAAGACACTTCCATTCTTCTCCTTCTTCTGCAAATCTAAAATGATAATCTAGATTATCTGACTTTATGTTTAATTTAAGTCTTTTATTATGAATGAGACTACGTGTGATTTCTTCTGTATGTCCTTGAATCGTTTTTAATGCGACAACTACTTTCTCTCCATTTATTTGTTTAATAGCTATCTCATAATGTGCTTTTTCGTTTAACCTAACTGATAAGCCGGCTTCTTCACCATCATTTTTAGGATCAAACTCCAGCAACGCATTATATTCCATCTTAATGTGTTTCTGTGGTTTACAAATAAATGTAGGCGAGCCTTTTTCATCACTTAAATTGTCAGGTCCACCATACAAACTCAACCAACCTTTGCGATCAGATAAGGAGTAGTTTTTCTCACATTTAGCTCTAAGATGAAACCATGTCAGATCTAGTTCATCCTGTTCAAAATCATCTTTATCTATAAACCTTTCCTCAATATTTGATTCTCCAGGCAGATTCGTTGTTTCCATAACACCAGCAACAATACCCTCATTATTATCAATCATTGGCCATCCGTCTTCGGTCCAAATTATAGGTGCTAAAAACGTCTCTCTTCCCAAAACTGTATATTTTTGGTTAACCGGTCGTGTTCCTAGAAAAACAGCCCACCAGTTCCCATTAAGATCTTCGACAAAATCGGCATGGCCTATGTTTTGAATAGGGTGATCCTCAATTTGATTATGTGTTAAGATTGGCTGGTCTAACAATTCAAAAGGTCCGTAAGGTTGACTACTTTTAGAAATGATTGATCTATGATCTTCTCCTGTACCACCGCATGCACATAGTAGATAATAGACCCCTCTTATTTTATATAGATGTGGGGCTTCAGTCCATTGTCCTCCATCACCATTCGATATGACAACCGGAGAGGTTAAAGCCTCACCAGTATGAATATCTATTTCATATTGAATAATATGAGAATCGTAACCTGCACCATTTTGAACAGTTATGTAGACTTTTCCATCATCATCAAACATTAAAGAAGGATCAATATTTCCATAAAGAATTTTAATTGGATCTGACCAAGGACCTTTTGGATCAGTCGCAGTAACATAAAAATTTCCATTACCTGATACATCAGTGGATATCATATAGAAAGTATCATTATGATATCGTAAGGTAGGTGCATACAAACCTCCTGAACTTCTACTATTTCTTAGGTTAACTTGACTATCTCTGGTTAACACACTACCTATTTGATCCCAATTAAGAAGATCCTTACTATGAAAAATCGGTATCGCAGGAAAGTATTCAAAAGAGCTTGTTACTAAGTAAAAATCATCTTCTCCTACTTTCACGATACTTGGATCTGGATAAAAACCAGATATAATCGGATTAACATATTTCAATACTACACATCTCCTTTTTTATATAATAAGTAGTAAGTAAAGCTACTCATCAAATCTAAAATAATCAAAATCTACAAAACCACCAGGAGTTATGGTTGCATAGTTAAATAGAGCAAAACGATATCCAACAAAATGATCTAATTTATACTTCAGTTGAAGGGTGTTACCTATAGAATTCCACTTAACCCCATCAAGACTATAGTAAAAATAAGCTCTATCTTTTTGATTTCGATAATCTAAATAAATCTTGAAATACACTCTATCTTGATTGACGGGAATGCTTTCTATTTCTTCACAATCCCCAGAACCATTATTTACCATAACAATAAAGTTAGTATCTCCTGACTTTCTTATACCAACAAACCCATAGTCTTTCTGAAATGCTGATAAACCGGCAATATCTCCATCTTTCATGTCGTTGATTTCAAGCGCTACACTGGCTGAGCATTCTGGTCCAAATGTTCTTTGGGTGAGGCTATTTCTAGCTTCTTCAATCGTTTTACTTGTTCTTCCTGTGGTAAGTCGCAGAAATCCAGGACGATCTGCAAGCGACCAATAATGTTGATCAGGATTATGATTCCACTGCCACACTAATTTAAGATCCTTATTACGATCTCTCGTATCTAGTCTACCTTTTACATCTATTGGAGAAGGTACATTAAAATCGAATTCATCAGAATCTACCAAGTAACTTTTTGCATTGACTGCTCTATTTGAAATGAACATTCTTTCCGAAACAGTGCCATTTTCCCCAAATATAGGCCAGCCGTTTTCCCATGTAACAGGGATAAGATAAGGTATTCGCCCTACTGCACCACGATCTTGAAACAACATGCTATACCAGTCACCATTTACGGTATCAATTATTCCCCCTTGGGCAATTCCACTATCACCGAAGGCAACACGACCTTCATATTCTCCATCGATCCTGTCCGCTCGGTGTACTAATTGAGTACGTTCTCCATTCTTTGGCCACGTAATTGTAAAAACATAGTATTGCCCATTTATTTTTTGGATGTGTGCTCCCTCCGCCGGTAATCCAAGGTTCTCTTTTGTACTTGCAACTAGACTTGCATGAGGGATAATTACTTTATTCAGTCCGCCTTCTTTAATAGCTGTAGCATCTGCTGTCAGTTCGATCACTTTAATATCATGACTATCATAAACCATGTACACATGCCCATCATCATCGAATAATAAAGACATATCATGATAGTAGTTATCTAGAATTGAATGTGTCCATGGACCATTTTCGATATCATTTGTTTGATAGATATATGTTTTACCTGTTGCTAAGGAACCAAAGGTCACATAAAAGATGCCATTATGGTATCGTAGACTACTAGCCCAAGAACCCTTTCCGTATTCATTTTTTCCGTTACTAAGCGTTTGTTCTTCATTATCAGCAAGGAAATCATAAACATAATTTACAATTTCCCAGTGTAAGAGATCATAGGATTTCATAATTGGGATCCCAGGGTTATAAAACATGGTTGTACTTGACATATAGTAGACGTCTTCTACCCTGATAACATCTGGATCAGGTATATCAGTCCAAATAATTGGATACTTAAATGTACAATCTTCTGGTTGAGTGGGTAAAGTTGCATTTGAACTATTTTCTTCACACACTATAATTCATCCCCTTATACTAATCTGTATTACCTTTTTTCTATATATGAACAACATCCCAGAAAGATTGCTTAGGCTGGTGATTCTGATTAAATAAAAATGGCCAATTTTTCCTTCCGCGAATAGGGAAATCATCAAGCCAAGTGTAATCATCTGCAGCTCCCCAGAAGGTAACCGATGTAATTACATCCGAATACTCTCTTAACAATTCGAAAAAGCTATTGTAGCGTTTGGTTTGCTTAGCTATCATTTCTGCAGTAGGGACTTTTACATCTGTTCGTTTATCATCAACACCAAAAACAGAAACATCCATTTCCGTTATATGAATTTGTAAGCCTAATGAAGCATATCTCTCTATCGCTGTTCTAATATGATCCAACGTCGGACTAACTAAATTCCAATGTGCCTGCAAACCAACTCCATGAATTGGCACTCCTCTTTCAACTAACCCCTTCGTCATTGAATAGATTTTTTCTCGCTTTTCTGGATTTGACTCATTATAATCGTTATAGAACAACGCTGCACTGGGGTCTGCTAAATGGGCATATTCAAAAGCTTTATCGATAAAATCTTCCCCGACAATGTCTTTCCATTTTGAATCTCTTAACAAACTAGCTCCAGTATCAGCAACTGCTTCATTCACAACGTCCCAACTATAGATTTGCCCTTTGTATCTGTCCATTACCGTAGAAATATGTGTTTTCATACGTTCTAAAAGGGTGTATCTATCGACTGTGCTTCCATTTTTATTCGTAAAGACCCATTCAGGTGTTTGATTGTGCCAAACGAGAGTATGACCCCTTACTTTTTTTTCGTAAACGTTGGCAAACGATAGTAGATGATCCGCTTCATTGAAAGTAAAAATACCCTCTTCTGGTTGTAAGCTTTCAAACTTCATTTCATTTTCTGCGGTAAGACTATTAAAATGCTTAATAATCAACTCTTTTTGAGAATTTAGAGTCAAAGGATTCACAGCTGCGCCAACAACAAAATGATCTTTGTATACTTTATATAAAGATGGGACTTCAATTTGATTTTCATGTGTAATCATCAGTCTCACTCCTTCTATTTAAAAAAACCTATTATTCTACTAATTACAATATCAAGTAATAATCACCAGATAAGTAATTTATTTAACTGCTCCTAATGTCATACCCTTAACAAAGTATTTTTGTAAAAACGGATAGACACAGATAATTGGTAGACTCGCAACGATCGTCATAGTTGCTTGGATTGACTTAGGCGTAACAGTATTAGCAGCATGTTCTCCATTTGCTTGGGCAGTATTCCAATCACCATTTGAAGTTGCCGTATTTTGAAGAATTTTCATTAACTCATATTGCAATGTCGTTAGATTTTCATTGCTTGAGTTATACAAAAATACGTCAAACCATTGGTTCCATTGACCTACAGCAACAAATAATGCTACCGTAGCTAATACCGGTAAAGACAGAGGCAACACAATTTGCAAGAAAACTCTAAAGTCTCCTGCACCATCAATTCGCGCTTGTTCAAAAAGACTTTTTGGTAGGCCTTCTATAAATGACCGCATGATAATAAGATTAAAAGCACTAATTAATCCTGGTATAATATACACCCAAAATGTTCCGATTAAATGTAAATCTCTCATTAATAGAAATGTTGGAATTAACCCACCACTAAAATACATCGTCATAATGAAAATGATTGTTACCGACTTTTTAAAAACAAATTTCTCTTGAGCAATCGCATATGCCACCATTGCAGTACAAAATAATCCAATCCCTGTACCAATAACTGTTCTTGCAACAGAAACAAAAATTGCCTGAATGACCGACGCTTGACTAAATACATACTCATAGTTTCGCCAAGTAAATTCTCTTGGCCATAAATAGATTCCACCTTTTACAGAATCCGTTGCAGCGTTTAAAGAAAGGGCAATTTGGTTTAAAAATGGGTATAGCATGATAACACTTAGAAAAATCATGAAAATAATGTTACATGTATCAAAGACTACATCTTCTCTTGTTCTCATGAAATTCTTTCTTCTTTTAACTATTTTCATACTAACCCTCCTAGTATAAGCCGCCTTGGCCCATTTTTTTTGAGAATGAATTAGCCGCCATCAAGAATATTAAGCTAATAACCGTTTTAAACACTCCTGCTGCTGTGGCCAATGAAAAGTTAAACATCGAAATACCATAATTGATCACAAATACATCAATATTTTCCGAGTATTCTACGTTCTGTCCATTTCCTAATAAATATTGAGGTTCAAACCCTGCCTCAATAATATAGCCTATATTCATAATTAAAAGGATCACAATAACTTGCTTCATTCCTGGAATCGTAACATATCTAATTCTTTGTAAACGAGAAGCACCATCAATTTTTGCTGCTTCATATTGTTCTTGGTCTATCATCGATATTGCCGCTAAATAAATAATTGTATTCCAGCCTACATTTTTCCAAACTTCTGATGCGCCTAAAATACCCCAGAAATACTCACCGATTCCTAACCAAAGAATCTCCTTATCAATAATATTAAGTCCCATCAATATTTCGTTAATGATGCCATCAATAGACAAAACAGAAGAAACAAGTGCAGCTGCCACAACCCAAGAAAGGAAGTGTGGTAAATAGCTAATTGTTTGAACGACTTTTTTAAATTTAAGATTTGTTAATTCGTTTATTACGAGAGCTAAGCCAATCGAAGTAACAAACCCTAACACTAAATTGATAATACTTTGAGCAAGCGTGTTTATAAGAACTCCCAAGAAACGATCATCTGTAAATAGAAAGATGAAATGTTTAAAGCCTACCCATTCTTGTTCTGTAAAGGAACGAGCTGGTTTAAAATCCTGAAATGCCATCGTCCATCCCCAAACAGGAAAATATTTAAAAATAAATACCCAAATCACAAAAGGCACAGTCATCAATAATAATGCTTTTTGACTACGACACTTTTTAAGGAATGCTTTCATTCCCTTTTCCTGATTTAGTTGAACATTTGGAGATGTAACTCTTGTTTGAGCTTGCATTTTATTACCTCCTATTCTATTCAATAAATGAACACTAAAAATGGAAGAAGGCTGAACCCTCTAAAAGATAATTCAGCCTTCTAATTAAGGTTTATTTTTTACTTACTTCATAAGTTCGGCTTCTTTTTTAACAGATTCCTCAATGACATTTTCATAAGCTTCATAAGGAAGCTTTTCGAATTCTTGTTTAAATTTGCTCCACTCTGCATCAAAATCAGCTGGATCTGCAAGTATGATATCAGGGTATGAACGTTTAATTAAATCTCGGGACTGCTGGTCATACAGCTGTGCTTCAGAACCGGTCTCTATCGTTGCATCCCAAAATGGAAACCATGGTGCTGGTTCTGGTTCAGTGAATATATCAGTAAATGTTTCAATTTCATATGCATCTAGGAACTCTTTGTCCACTTCATCATAAGCAAGCTGGGCAACTTCAGGTTGAACAGCTGGATCGACAGAATTACCGTCATCAAATGTACCACCCATGATTGGCCAGTACCATCCTAGTGCTGACAATCCAAATTCATCTCGAAACTCTTCTTTATTAACTAAATCAATTTGTTCCTGTGTTCGAATATAACGACCATCCTCATTTACTTCATACGTTTCGCCTTCTATACCCCACGTAATTAATTTTTGAGAATCAATTTTAGCCATGTGATCTAAAAATTTAATAATTCTAATTTGATCTTCTTCAGAAGTACCTGTCGTTAGCCCCGTCCCAGGAGATGTTACAAAGGATACTGGATTCAAGTATTGATCTTTGATTCCTTCCTCAAATACGATAGGGAATCCCATATAATCATTATAAGGATCATCATCTTGCTCAAGTGTATCTAAAGCTGTACCTGATTCCCAACGTGGACCAAACCAACCAACAACACGTCCTGATGAGATTTTTGCTAAATATTCATCATAGTTTTGTGTAAAAGATTCTCGATCAAATAGTCCTTTATCATTTATTCCATTTAATACTTCCAACCATCTCTTGGTCATATCTTTATTATGATAAACAGAAACTTCAAGTGTTTCATCATCAACAATGATTCCTTCTTGTTCACCTGATAAGAAGGCTGGAGGATCAAACAACTGTCCAACATGCCAATCATATTGTAGTAATGTATACGGAATGGTATCTGCCCCATTTGTTTCCGGGTGAGCTTTTGAATATTTTTCAACAATTTCAAAAAATTCATCTATTGTTTTAGGATGTGGATAACCTTGCTCTTTTAATGCTTCGCGTTTAATAAAAAATGCACTTTGTCCAATATTTGGCGGCTTTATATATCCATTCGACACGCCTGATGGAAGAATATATATATTCCCATCCTCTTTTTTCATTTTTTCCCAAATTGGGTCATACAATTTTCTAAGGTTTGGTGCATGTTCCTCAATAAGATCATTAAGCGGTACAAATCCACCTGCATCAATAACATCATTTGTTGCATTTTGAGCATTCAGTAACTCTGGATATTCACCACTAGCGATCATTGTACCTATCTTTTGATTACTATCGCCTACAATATGTTCAATGTCGAAGTTAACCCCTGTCTCTTCTTCGAACATTTTTCCGATCTTTGTTTCACTGGTATTAACATCCTTACCTGTTGAAGATGCATTAAAGAATGTGTAAGTAAAAACTTCTTCTCCGTTTTCTTGTCCAACTTTTTCTTTGTTCGAACAAGCTGTAGCAAAAAGCAACATGAACATTAAACCAATAAACAAAAATTTAGACTTTCTTTTCAACAAATTGACTCCCCCTTAAAATTTAGAAACGGCTTTAATCCAATGTTGAAAGCACTTTCATTGTACCTTACATGCTAATTTTAAGTAACCTAACAAAGTATAGTTTTTACTTTGTAAACTTTAGTACCCCAAAAATAAACAAAACCAATGCATATCGATAGAGGATCGACATACATTGGTTCATAGTTAAAGACATTAAACTAATTTTTGCATTCTATAAATGGTAAAATAATTTTTAGTGTTGTTCCTACTCCCTTTGTGCTTAATACTTGAAATTCAAATTGATCAGAATAATGTAGCTTTAACCGATAGTACACATTTTTCATTCCCACATGTTCACCAATATTTTCAACTTCTTCTAATGATCGCATTACCCGTTCATATACACTTTCATCCATCCCCTGGCCATTATCATTTATCTCACATAGTAATGTATCACCATTACGCTTGATTGATATGTTTATCATTCCTTTTCCCTTTATTGGTTCAATGCCATGGATACTAGCATTTTCAACAAACGGAATTAGTGACATATTTGGTATCAGACATTTTGAGGCATCTGGATCTACATCTATTTGATACTGCATTTTATCATCAAATCGGTAATGTTGAATTTCTAAAAAACATTGAATTAAATAGATTTCTTCTTCTACAGTAACCCAATCTTTTCCCCAAATAAATGATTTTCTAAGCATTTTCGCTATATTTTCGATGATTTTGGCTGTTTCATTTTCTTTTTTTAGAATGCTTCTCATACGAATCGTTTCTAAGACATTAAACAAGAAATGTGGATTAATTTGACTTTGTAACGCACTTAACTGTGCCTGTTTTCGTTGTAATTCCAAGTCCTTTTTTTGGATATCTGCCACATATACTTCATTTATAAGTCTCTTTATTTTAGATGCCATTCTGTTAAATGCATAAGTAAGTTCGCCTATCTCGTCCTGGTAGTTAACACCCTCTATTAGATCAAAGTTTTGATCTTCCACTTTCCTCATATGCCTTAATATTCGTAAAATTCGTAAATGAAGGGAGCTTGTAATATAAATTATTAAAAGTGATGGGAAAATTAAATTAATTAGTGCTAAATAAATGATAAAATTTCGAGATCCTTTAATATCTTCAAGTAATACACGTTCTTGAGTAACACCTACAACCTTCCAATTATTTAAATAGGGAAGATTATATGATTCCTTAAATACAATTGTATCTTTAGGCAATTCGATCGAACTGTATGGATATTTCCGCTCTGACCAGTTTATCTTTGGATTTGTGGTATATTCAACCGTACCCTCCTCATTCAATAAATAAATATCCCCTGGAAAAGTAACGTCGTGAAAAATACTATACATTAATCCTAATTCCAGGTTTATTTCTAGTATTTTCTGTGTGGAATTCTTAGTTAAAAAATAATCCATTTCTCTTATTAAACTAAATGTATCATAATTTCCTGAATCCCCAATTCTACGAGTCAAAACTGGATAGGATCTTCTAATTAATTCTGAATCCTTATACCACTCAGAATCTTTAACATTTTTGTCAATTTTATTGATACCACCTGCATAAATAGCTGTATCATTATCTGTATATAATTTAATCGAATGAACAGATGGATATAGTGACACTTCTTTACTAATATCTCCATAATAATCATAATAGGCATGAATAAAATCTATAGATGAGTCATACTTGGTTTCTAGGAGGTTGTACAACTCATAGTCCGTGTATAGCATAGACGAAATTCCTACAGCATCATCGATAGCTGTTTGGAAATTATTTGATATTTGTTTCACTGATAGGGATATGTCATTCATTTTCTGTGTTCTAACATTGTTGGTCGTAACATGATAAAACACGATATGGGTTAATGTGATCGGAATAAACACCGAACAAATATAAATGATTAACAGTTTGTTTCTTAAACTCGTATTATTAAATTTGGATATCCTCATTTTGTCTCCATCTCATACATTTTCCCCTATAACTTTTTTCGATATTGAGTTGGTGTCATACCAGTGGTTTTTTCAAATTGAGTGACAAAATAATCTGAATTAGCAAAACCAACATTTTTAGCTACCTGATAAATTTTCATATCGGTCTGCCTTAGGTATTTCTTCGCTTCACGTATGCGGACTTGTAGAAGGTAATCTTTATAATACATACCATATGTTTTTTTAAACAACTGCCCCATGTAGACTGGATTCATAAAAAATTTATTGGCTATACTCTTCAAAGTAAGATCATCTCTGTAGTGATTATCAACATATTTTTTAATTCTACGTATGTTTACTGTTCCATATTCTTTATACATTTTATTTAAAAGTGTGGCTGCTTCTAATATAAAGTCCAAGAATATTTCCTTGATCACCTGCAAAGTACGAGGTTGGTTATCCCAATTTAACATTTTTTGAAGTGAGGTTACATTTTTTTCATCCCCATCCATAGCCTGAATCGTTTTGACAACCTCATGAACAACCCGATTAATAGACGTCCTTACCGCATCTTTTGCGAATGCTTTTTCCTGAAACTGCTCGAACATACTATCTGTTGTGTATTTAATCTTAGAGATTTGATTTTCTTCTATTTGCTCCATCAACGTTTGATATAGAACTTGATCAAGCTCAATGTAATTAACTGAGGTCTTTTTTGTTTTCCCATAAACAATAAGTTCATCTGAATTTTCCAAATATTTAAATTGTAAATTCTTTATTGCAGTTTCATAAGTTTCTTTTATATCATTTGCATCATTTACTATCCTTCCGACATAAATTGAAACATCAGTTTTCAAACTATGCGTTAACTGAGACTTCAATTTATCCAAAAAATGAAAGATATCCCCATTTGATTGTTGAATTTCCTCACTTTTGACTAATATTCCGATTCGATTATTGCCATGCTCACGAAACAAAGCAGTAGAATTCATATCTTCACTATGAATTGTACTACTTATTATCTCACGTGTTTTGGTTGTATTTATAGAAATATTATTTATCTCAATTATGATGTATGCCATTCCTGTTGTTTGGTTGATATTCAACTTGTTCATACAGTCATGGCGATATTTTTCTTCAAGCTCTCCACTTATTAAATCATTGAAAGCATTAGCAACAAGAATATTCTCTCTATTTCTATCTAACTGTAACTTTTTCGAATGCTTCTCAGCCACCTTTTTTAGTGTAACTTCAATCTCATCTTTATCTACTGGTTTCAATATGAAATCATGCACATTATACTTTACAGCTCTTTGAGCATATTTAAAATCACTATATCCAGTAATGATAATAAAGTTAGGGGCTGACTTTTTAGATTCTACAATATGTTTTATCAATTCAAGGCCGTCTAACACTGGCATCTTTATATCAGTAATAACTAAATCTGGATTATACTTCTGGATATATTCTAAAGCATCTTCTCCATTATCTGCTTCTGCACAAACTTCAAAGCCACTGCCTTCCCAATCTATGAGATTAATTAATCCTTTGCGAACATATCGATCATCATCTACTAAGAATACTTTATATGCCACCGAATGTTTCCTCCAATCATAAAAGGCATATGACAATAATGTAATAACTCCACAAAAATATAACGCTTTCATTTTAGGAGTAGCATTTCAAAACCAGATTATAGCCACTTGTTATATTCCGAGTCGCTTGTTGCCTATCTTCCACTCTACGAAATACGACTAACGCACAACTCATCCTAATTAAAGCCGTTTTGCTGGTAGTTATTAAATGGACCAAACCAGGTATAAAAACAAGTAGAAAATATAGGCGAATTAATCCTGTAACTATCAATATTGTCATGATAGGATTAATGATACCGATTAAAACTGCACACCCTCCATCTTCATTATAATTGGTTTTTAATTAAAAGCTATTATAATGGAAAAATAATCTAGTCAGTTCTTTATTTCCACTTCTAAATTTTAAAGGGATTCTGGCTGACGCTAGAAAGCTAATGAAATATCCTAGTATCTAGTAACCTTTCTTTTCTTTTCCTGATCCCCATTTCCATTTAAAATATTTCTGTATTTTCATTTCCCGAAATTTTTAATATATTGATCAAAGGTTCATAAAAAGATTAAAAAGAGGAAGGCAGCTATCTCAATCTCAGCCTTCTTTACTCACCAATTATTACCGTATTTACGTGGCACTTCTCTCTAAAAAAGATATTTAGCATCATCTTTTCATTATAGGTAGGAAATACAACAATTTCACACGATAATTGTAAGCATTTACAACCATTTAATCATTATTCAATTAACCTATAAAGTATAGATTTTGCTTTTAAAAATTTAGATGTATCTATATTTGGTTTAATTAATATGCACTTGCGTTTTACAGCGAAGGAAATCTATCAAAAACCTAGTCTTTTATACGAAGAGTATAAACACCATCTCTTTTCGTAGAAAAACAAATCATTTCATCAGCTTGATATAACTCATTTACTTTTTCATTATTTTTATCAGTTAACTGATAAGGTCCGATACAGTCTATTTTGATTTTGCATTCATTTCCACATAAAGAGTAAACTACCGCCGTTTTTATTGTGCCATTCTCCCAATATAAATCAACTTCAAATCCACCTCGTGCCTTAATACCCTTAACAAACCCTTTATTCCACTTTTCAGGAATTGCAGGTAGAAACTGTAGTGATCCAGTATGGCTTTGTAAGAGCATTTCAGCAATTCCAGCAGTACCACCAAAATTCCCGTCGATTTGAAAAGGTGGATGGTTATCTAATAGGTTCGGAAGGGTCGAATGCTTAAGCATTTCTACAATATTTGAATAAGCAAGTTCCCCGTCCCAAAGCCTTGCCCACATATTGATAATCCAGGCACGACTCCCTCCTGTATGCCCCCCTCCATTTGCAAGCCTTCTTTCTAAAGTTGTTCTGGCTGCCTTAGCAAGCTCCGGGGTTTCTGTAACTGTAATTTGCTTCCCTGGATGAAGAGCAAATAAATGCGAAATATGCCGGTGCCCTGGTTCTGCCTCCTCATAATCCTCCATCCATTCTTGGATTTGCCCATATTTACCTATTTTCGTTTCTGGTAAACGCTTTAAAACCTCAGCCAATTGTTCTCTAAAAAGTACGTCCTTCCCTAGGATTTCACTTGCCTCAATGCATGCAAGAAATAGTTCGTTCAGGATCTGGCTGTCCATTGATGGTCCAATACACAATGTCCCTTTTTGACCATTAGGAAGAATATAGGTGTTTTCTGGTGAAACAGATGGACTTGTTGTAACCAGATATCCATCTTCCGTTTCTACTAAAAAGTCTAAAAAGAATTCTGCTGACTCTTTCATGGTCTCATAATTTTTATCAAGAAAATCTTTGTCAAATGTAAATTGATAATGTTCCCATATATGAAGGCAAAGCCATGCCGCACCCGTTTGCCAGTAGGTTGATGGAGGGTGAATATCCTGTGGAGCCGTATCCCCCCAAATATCGGTATTATGATGTGCTACAAAGCCTCTGCATCCATACATGACCTTTGCTGTATGTCTGCCATTTGCACGCATTCGTTCGATTAAATCAAATAATGGTTCATGACATTCTGATAGATTACAAACCTCAGCAGGCCAATAGTTCATTTGCACATTAATATTAGTCGTATATTTACTATCCCAAGGTGGCCTCATTTGGTCGTTCCAAATTCCCTGTAAGTTTGCCGGGAGTGTACCAGTCCTACAACTGGAAATAAGTAATTAACGACCAAACTGAAAATATAACTCTATCAGCTTATGATCTTCTAACCCATTTTTGACCCGGTTGAGCCTTTCATCTATTGCCAATTGGTGTAATTCTCGATTTAATTCATCATTCAAACAAATTTCCATTCGTTTATAATAGGCCGAATAATCCTCTATATGGCGTTCCTTCAATTGTTCATAAGATTTAATCGTTGCTTGATCAATCTTTTTAAAGCATTCTCCTTCTGGATCAGCATGACGAAAGGTCGATTCAGCTGCTAAAATAAAAATAATAAGACTGTATCAGCCTCGCATACAATTAGGTGCTCTCCAATAGTATCCACCGTTCCTCCCTCTGCAAAGGCAGATAACACAACAGAAAAATCAGATCCACCCCCACCACAATTCCCTTTCATGACTAGACTATTATTTCTTTTTGAAGATAAACTCTCAATATATCGATTCTGTTCTCTTGAAAGTCTAGCAGTAAATGAAATAAATCCTTTTTTACTTGATGTAACACGAATCACTGTTACTTGATCTGGATTACTGGAGAATATTTCTCTTTTAAAGCTGGTTTGATTCAAAGAATAGTCAACCGATAACATCGCTTTTTCTAAATCAAGCTTCCTTGTATATTCTTCAACCTCTTCATGGCCAAAATTTAGAAACAAATCACCAAGGGTTATATAATGTCTTTGTGTATCAGGAGTTCCCGTCCCTTTGTTACATCCAAGGAATTGAAGCTTCTCACTTCGATGACCCAAGAGGAATTCGAACCCCTACCCTCCCCCTAAATTGCACTAATTGCTTTTTGCGTAAACACACCTATTCCTCTCTGCTTACTATTTTCTAAAAAATCTTCGCACTGACGTGTAAAACATCTAAAATAAATAACATCATCTCTTCCGTACATCAATTCACTTCACTTTAAAGAAAACCGCTTACATTTTAAATTCGAAATTTTTATGATAATTGTTTATGCTTTTATATGTCTTCAGTTTCAGAAAAGCATTTTTCTTGATGATAGACTCGTGGTTTCTTTTAGAAATGAACAGTACGATATAGGAATTTATATGTTGTATATAAATTCATGAAGGGATTACAATTTCATTTAGCAAACATCTTAAACTATTATCTATAGATTTTGTACATTATTAAATAATAATGAAAAGTGAAACCCTTTTTAATGGCTAAGGGGGAGAGTTTTTTAGGTTAAATTTTAAATATTGCTATTTAGTGGTCTTCGGCAACAAAAATAAATTTCCCTAATAAAAAACATCAGTCGAATTAATTTACTGGTTAGTAATACACCAATAGCTATTAATATCCTAGCTGATGTTCATTTTAAATTTGTTCTCAAGTTTGTCCTTATCTAAATTGCTTTTTATATTCGGCAGGGGTATAGCCAGTAAATTTTTTAAAACAAATACTAAAATATTGAGGATTGTTATAGCCAACTTTTTCACATACTTCATACGTTTTAATATCAGCTTCACGCAATTCTTCCATTGCTCTTTTCATCCTTATCTCAAACAAGTAATCTCCAAAATTAAATCCTTTTTCAAGTTTAAATAGATTGCTTAAATACGGAGTACTAACATGGATAAACTCAGCAACCTTTTTGAGTGTTAAGGTGCTATCATGGAAATGATCTTTGATATACTTAATCGCTGAATCAACATGGCTGAAATGATTTCTATCTTCTTTTTTATACATTTCATCACACCATTGTAGAATGAGTTGGTTTAGAATCCCTATCATCTCTGAAAGGGTTTCCATTTTCATGATATCTTTATAAACATCCGATGAATGAAAACTTTTTATCTCCTCTTTTTTCCACTTTTCAACTTCGAAAAAAAGCATCGTACTAAACTTAAGTGCGAAGATTTTTAAATCAGTCAATGGCACTGACTTCTTCTCAATAATCGCTATATTTAATTGATTAAGAGTTTCACTCACCTTTGCAGGTATTCCTAACTTAATTTGACTTTCTAATTCTGACTCTAGCTCTTTAAAGCGATCTTCTGTTTCTTCGTTATTAGATACTGTATCTTCAAAGGAAAATACCCTCCCTGTTCCCATAATATGTCTCAATTCCATCGCTAATCGGGACTCAAGCAATGATTTTCCAAGTTCAAATAAATTTGGATACGTTCTACCAAGCGTGATTGTAACAGACTGTTCTAGGTCGTTAAAGGAATCAAATAATTCTTGAGCTAGCTGCGCTTTCCTTCTATCACATTCACCTTTTAGAGATAACAGGATTGCACTTTCATTAGAATCGATAGTCATTACACTATAGTTTCCCCGTAAAAAAAGGGAAGAACTAATCTCTGTCATCTTACCTTTACATTCATCATTTAGACCGAGAGGAAAATGAACAAGGACAGCAGCAAAGTCTGGTCCCTCTAACTCTACCCCTAGCTTAACTAGCTCCTTCTCCACATCCATCCGCTGATCTCCTTCCTTCATCAGCTCTTGAAAGAATTTTTGCTGAAGATAAGGCAAGGATTCTATGATTCTCATTTCCTTTTTTGTTTCCTGTTCCCAATCTGCTGCTGCTTCTTTTGCTTTGTTAAGCAGTTGCTCCGAGTCCACTGGCTTTAATAAATAATCAAATGCTTTGAGTTTTACAGCTTGTTGAGCATATTTGAATTCTTCAAATCCTGTAAGAAAAATAATTCTCGTTTTCGGACTAATTTCCTTTATCCTTTTCCCCATTTCTAAGCCATCCATAAATGGCATATTAATATCAGAGATAACGACATGCGGTTGCTCCTTTTCAATGAAACCGAGTGCCACCTCACCATCTCCTGCTTCCCCAGCAACGATAAAACCATGCTCGTCCCATTGGGTTGACTGACAAATACCTCGACGAATAATACGATCATCTTCAACAACAATCAATTTATACATTCTCACTGATCTCCCCTTTTGTTTTGGGAATAATAATGCTCACCTCTGTGCCATGACCAGGTTCACTTGATATCGTTAAACCATATTCTTTTCCAAAGTGAATCTTTATTCGCTCATTTACACTTTTTAAGCCAATCCCAATAAAGTTCTTTTCATCTTGAAAGGAAGCTTTCATTTCTCTTAAAATTTCTACTAATTTTTCTTTTTCGATTCCATTCCCGTTATCGATAATCCCTAAGTGAATTGTTTCCTCCGTCTGATAACCTCGTATTGTAATCTTTCCTTGCCCTCTTTTCTGCTTTACCCCATGGTAAATGGCGTTTTCAATAAGCGGCTGTAATGAAAGTTTAATAATATTATAGGACAAAATTTCTTGGTCAACATTCACTTCGTAAGAGAAGTCGTCCCCATAACGCATTTCCTGAATGAATAAATAATGTTCAATATGTTCTATCTCTTCCTTAATTGAAATTATTTCTTTCCCCTTACTAATCCCGATACGAAAAAAGCTTGAGAGAGCACTTATCATTTGACTTGCGTCCTTATTAAGTCCCATATCACATAACCCTTTTATTGAATAAAGCGTATTATAAAGAAAATGAGGATTTATTTGTGCATGCATAATTGCAAATTCTAATTGCCGTTTCTCTTCTTGTTCTAATCGGATCTGGTCCATCAATGTTTGAATTCGGAAAAGCAACTCTTTAAAGCCAGTATGAAGAATTTTCATTTCTTCTGGACCAGATGTTTCATCATAAAAATCCAGACTTTTATTATTAATTGTACGCATATGTTCAGCCATTTTTTTAAAAGGTTTTGAAATATACTTTCCAACGAAGTAGGTTAGAAATACTGCACTAACAATCATCATTAAAATGAAAAAAACGGTGGAGTGTTTTATATAATTTACTTTGTTTAAAATTTCGTTTTCAGGGACTACTGCGGCCAGTTTCCAGTTATTCGCCTGGATAGTATCATAAATCACGATCATATCTTCTCCAGCCGCGCTTTCATAAGAGAATTGTCCACTCTCTTTTTTAATATTCTGTAGGGAATAAAGCGTTTCATTATCTAGTCTATATTCCTTTTTAACGTCTTTGGATTCATATTTTCCGTTCGGGCTGATAAGAGTCAGATAACCATTTTCCCCTATTAATGATTTGTTTAACACTTGTTCAAAAAAATCATCTCGTAGATTAAATAGTACGATCCCTTTATCTGTAGTCTCTATTAATCTAAACACTGACATAACTTGGTCATTTGTATTAAAAATTTGATCTTGGTGTATATTTCTCCAATAAAACCCCTCTTTGTTTCCCTTATATTGGTTAAAATAATGCTCATATGGTATCGAAGGGATAGAAGCATAATCACTATGATAAAGCAAAAATTCTCCTTGATTAAGATCAATCAGGACGGATTCAAGTATGACATTATATCGGGAATAAACAAGCTGCAAACTCTTATCAATCTCCACGTAATACTCTGGTTTAATTTCTGACTCTTCGGTTCCAATTAAGTTTATAATCCTTGGGTCATTAGATACAGAAACTAGTTGCTGAAAAACATCTGAAAGCATATAGTCTAAGTAATTTATTGATTGGAAAATCGTATCATTTACATTTTTATATGCATTTTCTTCAATTTGTGCGGTTGCAAGCATAGAAGACACCCACCCTGAAACGGATATAAAAATAATAATGATAGGTAAATAGAGCGTGTTAATTGTTGATTTAATAGAGTACAAAAAATACTTTCGAATAAAGTTCTTTATTTTCATAACCATCTTTTATGTTCTCCTATATAAGAAAAGCGTAAGGCGCCCGCCTATCGGCCGAAAAACATAAGACGAGGCAGCTGGAAGGTTGTTCTTTAACCTGAAACAAAATAGAAGATTAACTTTCCTACTTAAACAATAACCGATATTATGTAAGCGGTAAACAAAATTCCAATTAAAATTCCAAATGTATTTAACTTTCAATATCTTCTGATATCTTGTTGAATTTTATACCACCACCTCACTTCAACATGATCTCCTTTATTGTGAAGTTTCTTATATTCACAATCCTAATTTCAAAAAAAAAAAAAAACAAAAACCTTTCCTGATGTCAAAAATGACTGCATAAGAAAAGGTCATGTCTCTATATTAGTTAGGAATCTTGATTGTTAAAGGTTAACCTGTTTGTTATTCCTTAATAAGGTCGTAATATGCCATGCTCCCTAAAATAAATGCACCCATTCCATGTAAATCATTTTCAGAAGTAGGGCGGTCCACATAGTAATCATAAACTCCAGCCGAAGTTCCAATACAAATTCCACCTAAAGTAAGTGTTGATTCCTTTTCTTCCACCATGTGTTCTAACAATCCTTTGTATGCCTTATCTACCACTGAACGATAGGAATCATCTACATAGCCATGTTGAATTCCTTTCGAAATGAAATAGAGGAACAATGCAGAGCAAGAAGATTCTAACCAATTGTCTTCGAGATCCCCTTTATCCACAATCTGATACCATAATCCCGTTTTCTCATTTTGGAAGTTAACAATTGCTGGAATAAAGCTTTGAAGCGATTTAATTAAATCCTCTTGTCCTCGCTTTCTATCCCCTAAAATCTCTAATAAGTCAACCAACGCTGTGCCGTACCAGCCGACAGAACGTCCCCAAAATTCTGGTGAACAGCCTGTTTCAGGATTCGCCCATGGTTGAACCTGCTTCTCATCCCATGCATGGTAAAGCAGACCCGTTTTCTCGTCCATCATATGTTTTCTCATTAGCTTTTCTTGCAAAAGTACTGTTTGAATTAATTCTTCTTCATGGAAATGCTGGCTATAAAGAAGCATGAACGGTCCGCCCATAAAGAGACCATCTAACCACATCTGATTTGGGTATTTTTCTTTATGCCAGAAACCATTTTCTGATGTTCTGTTAAGCGTATCTAAAGCACTTCTTAACCGCTTAGCCGCAATCATATATCGTGGATCTTTTGTTTCTTCGTATAATGGGAACAACAGTATTCCTGCCATTGTTGAGTCAAGCTCATCCCTCGCAAAGCGCACATTTCCATACTCATCAATTAAATGATCGAAATAGGCTTTAATATACTCAAAATATTCTTTTTTGCCTGTTGCTTGGTAGACTCTATACATTCCATATAGAAATACTCCTTGATGGTAATGGAAATCATTTACTGGTGGCAGTTCCTCTGCACGAAAGGTTTGCATCAAAGCTTGACATGCCTTCTCCGCCATTACCAATGGAGTTTCAGTTGCGATTTTTTCAGTTGTATTTCCCATTGTCCATTCCCCTTTTCTTGAAAGTTTAGGATTTTCATTTCACTTATATTGAGATGGATGTTAGTAAACCAAAACCCAATTTGTTTTCTCCCATATGAACTGACAGTAAAACCCCTAATAATTGGATTTAACTGCAAAAATATACCGATATTCTGTAATTTTTTCAAGGATTCATTCAGTCGGGACGACGCCCCCACTGAATGAACTTTACTTTAGCTGTTATTTATTGGCTGTTTTCGCAAAGATTGTTGTTTTTCGTAATAAGTAAATCTTACGAATTCAGCATATCTTCGTGCTCTTTTTTTTAAATGACTCTGATATCCCTCTAGAGAACACTTCAATTTATATCATAAAAATCCAAAAGCCGATTTTTTATAAGTACTAGAGCAACAAACTTATAGAAAAGAGCCTATTTATTAAAGGTCTCATCATATTTCACTTTTGAATCTTCCATTGCTTTTGCCCATTCATCTAGGAATTCTTTGGCTGTCTTTTCGCCGCTCATTACCTGTTGGATTCCAGGATCTACTATATTATCAAGAACAGAACGATAATCTGGTAGATAGAATGGTGGTTCATAAAGTTTTGTTTCAGGGTTTTCATAAACTTCAAATGCTACCTTGATATGCTGAGCATTTTGTACCCACTCATCATCCAATACTTCAGAGTTTGTTGGGATTTGACCAGTAGACTCATTCCACAAGCTTTGTGATTCTACAGAGTTAACAAACTCGACAAATTTCCAAGCAGCATCAGGATTTTCAGATCCCTTAAAAATTGCCACATTGACAGCGTTTCCACCCTCAGCAACAAATTTTCCATCCTCTGTCTTAGGCAGTGGAATGGTCTTAAATGTACCTTCTTCTAATGACTTCTTATGCTCACCATAAGATCCAACATTGTGGTGGACCATTGCAACAACACCAGTATCAAAGCCTGCGACCATTTCCTTATAACCGTTTGTGATATCACTCTTTGGAGTGAACTTTTCATAGAAGGACAGATATTTTTCAACGAATTCCACATGTTTAGGGTTATTGATATTTACAGTGCCATCTTCACCAAAGTAATCTAAACCGCTATAAGCAAACATTAAACGTTGTAGCTGGAAGGATCCGCCTGCACCACCGCGGATTGTATATCCATAACGACTATTTTCCTTGTCCGTCATTTTTTCAATCGCTGCAAAGAACTCATCAAATGTTTCTGGTTCTTTTACTCCTTCTTCCTCAAACCAATCTGTACGAATCCAGATTGTATCTAAGTTTTGGGCATATGGAATACCATAAAGTTTGCCATCTTGTGTGATTTTCTTATTAAAATCAATCGCGTTTGAGTTGATTTTATCCTTTAATTCAGAGCTCTCGAAATACTCATCGAGAGGAAGTAATGCTTCACGAATTGCAAATTCTGGCAGCCATGTTGTTTGAACAGACCCGACGTCCGGAATATCATTTGCCGCAATGGCTGCATCGTATTTAGATTTTGCCGACTTATTTGGAATTCCAACATACTCAACGTCAATACTTGGGTTAGCGTCTTCGAACTGTTTAATGACTTCTTCCCATAGAGGTGTACGCTCAGGACTTGCATTCTCATCCCAAAACGTAATCTTTACTGGATCATCTGAATTACCGCCTGATTCTTTTGGCGTCGAAGCTGTTTCACCACCGCTGCATCCAGCAAGTAGCATTCCTGAAACCATTGAAAGTGCTAAAACAGAATTTGTCCATTTCCTCTTATTCATAAACATAATGTTGCCCCCCTTAAAATTTTACTGAATATGTTTTTTATAAAATTAGCCTTTGACAGCCCCACCCATGCCATTGACAAGGTGCTTCTGTGCGTAGGCAAATAAGATAACTGCAGGAATTAAAGCAATTACACTTCCAGCTGCCAATGCTCCATAGTTGACGTTAAATTCTCCCATCATTGAACCTAATCCGACAGGAAGTGTGAACCTGGATTGCTGATTGGTCAGCATTAATGCTAGTAAAAATTCGTTCCAAGTATAAATGAACGTAAATACCCCTGTTGCTACAATCCCTGGAAGAAGTAATGGAAAGAGCACGTGTCGCAAGGATTGCAATTTTGAACATCCATCAATCATAGCGGCTTCTTCCAATTCCTTTGGTATATTTGAGATAAATCCGGCCATTAGAATCGTAGTAAAAGGAATCTCAACTGCTGTATACGTAATGATTAGTGAAAGTGGATGACTAATTAATCCTAAATTCTTAAAGATGATAAACAATGGAATGATCATCATCGCCCGAGGGATGAACTGAGTACACAATAGCATCAGCATAAAACTTTTTTTCCCTTTGAATTGGTATCTGGAAAGAGCGTATCCAGATAATGTTGAGCAAATAAGAACAATGATAACCGTAAAAAAACCAACGATTAAACTATTTTTAAAAAATGTCGCAAATCCAATATTGGTCCAGGCGAATACAAAGTTTTCAACCGTTGGATTAGATGGTATGTATTGCAACGGACGCTTGATAATATCCCCTTCCGGTTTCATTGCTGTATTAATTGTCCAGTAGATTGGGAACATGGTAAAACTAAGCATCATCGTTAAGGGTAGATATAGTGTTAAGAGTTTGTCTAGTTTTTTATTTTTCGAAAACATCCGTCAAATCACTCCTTTTCATAACGGGATAGTTTCAAATAAAGGATCGCAAAGATTAATAGAATACCAAATGAAACAACCGTTAATGCTGAACCATAACCGAAATTACTACCATGTACAGCTAAATCAGCAATATACATAGTTAGTGTAGTGGTGGAATGTGCAGGGCCACCGCCTGTTAAGTTGAAAATTAGGTCGACGTTATTAAACTCCCAAACAACCCTTAGTAAAGTTGTTAAGACAATCGTATTTTTTAATTGTGGCAGAGTGACATAAATAAATGTTTTCCATCTACTCGCACCATCCACTCGAGCTGCTTCATATAATTCGTTCGGAATACTTTGCAAGGAAGCTAATAGAGTAATCGCAAAGAAAGGAATCCCCCTCCATAATTCAGCGATTATCACGGCTCCAAAAGCGGTTGATGTGCTTGCTAGGAATGCCATCGGTTCATTAATTAGTCCAATTTTCATTAGTAAGTCATTGATTACTCCCATATGTTCATTGAACATCATTGACCACATGACTGAAGCAAGGACTCCTGAGACGGCCCATGGAATAAAGGCAAGCGCTCGTGCTAGCCCCCTAAACTTAAAGGTTTGATTCAGTAATAAAGCCATAATCATACCAAACGTTAATTGAAGGCCCACTTCTGATACAACCCATTTCAAACTATTGATTAAACTTGGGACAAACATTTCGTCTTGTGTAAAGATCTTGACAAAATTATCAAAACCCGCAAAGCCATTGTAGTAAGGTGCAGATACGTCATAGTTTTGAAGACTATAGTAGAATACAGTCGCAATCGGGTAAAATAGAAAACCTACAATTATAAGGAATGATGGCAAAATAAAAAGATAGGGAACCCATTTTTCTTTCTTTATTTTCTTTTTATGAACCACCTTTTTACTGTCTGGAGACGTTTCGGGAAATCCTTGTGAATAACTCATTTGGTTTCCTCCCTTCTGGTTTCAATTCTAAATGTAAACGGTTTCTTTTGTAATTAAGAATTTTAAGATGATTAGTTAAAATTTTAAGATATTTTAGTACATTCACTTTTTATTGTATTTTCATTTAGGCTCTTTATTGAACCCACTAAGTGGATTTCAACGTCTAAAATAGACGCATCCGTGTACTTATCGTAAAATTATACACATTCATCTTAAAATCTTTGATTATTTCAGAAAGCGCATTCATTTAAAATAAAATGTAGAAACAAATATAGAAGAAAAAAATGATTTGGGAGGAATACTTTGAATAATAGCAACGTAAAGATTGATGATTCAAAGCCGATTAAATTATCTCCTGCGCGGTCATGGCGAACCTACTTAGGAGGAAAACTGATAGATGAAATTCATGGCAGTGAAGATCCAAAGGATAGTCATTTTCCTGAAGAATGGATGATATCGATTGTATCTAGCCGAACGTTAGATCGTGAAGAGGATGGTTTAAATAAACTGGACCTCCCTGATATGGACCTTACCTTGAAGGAAATTGTTGCTAAAAATCCCGTCGAACTTTTAGGTGAAAATCATGTAGGGAAATTCGGAAATCAGACGGGAGTCCTCGTCAAGTTAATCGATTCGGCGGAGCGTTTGATTATTCAGACCCACCCTGACAAGGAGAAGGCTAAAAAATTATTTCATTCGGCTTATGGGAAAACCGAATGCTGGCATTTTGTTGGCGGAAGAGAAATCAATGGCGAACCTCCTTATGTATACCTTGGTTTTAAACCGGGTGTAACAAAGGAACAATGGGAGGCATTATTTAGGGAACAAAATATTCAAGGTATGCTGGATTGTATGCACAAATTCTATGTGCAATCTGGAGAAACTTTTTTAATTGAGGCAGGGACTCCCCATGCGATCGGAGCGGGTTGCTTGTTAGTTGAGATTCAGGAACCTACTGACTTCACAATCCGTTTAGAAAAAACATCCCCTTCAGGATTGAAGCTAGAGGATTACTTAGTTCATCAAGGATTAGGATTTGAAAAAATGTTTGAAGTTTTCAATTACGATACTTTCACAAGGGAAGAAACACTAGAGAAATGGAAAATAGCCCCTACTACTTTAAGAACATCAGCGAGCAATAAAGAAATCGAACTAATTGGATATACACAAACACCTTGCTTTAGAATGACACTCATCGAAGTAGACAATGAGGTTGAGATTCAGGGTGATGGAGTGTTTTCAGGATTATACATCCTTTCTGGAAACGCAACGATAAATACTGGGGAAAACCGTCAGACTGTTAAAAAAGGGGATCAACTATTTATTCCAGCACAGGTTTCTAGCTTTTTAATTGAAAATAATGAGGATAAAGCGGTTAAAGCTTTGAGGTTATTTGGACCCACCTTGCTTTAAAAGGAATCGTGGCTACACTTAATATGAAAAGAAGAATTTAGAATCACTCACTTATTAGATACCCCACTATATTTAAGGATAGAAATAAGGAAAATCTTCCTAACTAGTAGAGCGCTACGTCAATCGTGGCGCTATAATCATTTGTCCAAGAGGAGCCTATCACAGCCGTGGAACGATTGAGACTTGCAGATAACGATCAAGTCGCAGAACAATGGAAGGACCAATATAAAGGGTGGCTTGTGAAACAAAGTTGTTAACATGCAAGAGGTAGTACCTATTTGGTAACACCTCTGTATGTTATTTCATGAAAATTTGATAAGAACGATTAGTTACGAAATGTATCCTCGTATTGCTTTTGAGCTGTTTCAATCGCGATTGCCCACTCATCAAGAAAATCCTCTACGGTATTCTTCCCACTTAAAACCTCTTGGATACCTGGATCAACAATAGTATTGAGGATTGTTCGGTATTCAGGAAGATAGAATGACGGTTCATAAAGAATCGTCTCTTGGTCATCATAGACTTGTGCAGAAATCTGAATATGCGGGGATCCATTTATCCAGTCTTCATTGAGTACATCTAAATGGGTCGGAATTTGACCTACAGTTTGATTCCATAAATTTTGTGATTCTTTTGAATTTAGGTACCTAACAAATTCCCATGCCTCATCAGGATGTTTTGTTTCTTTAAAAATACTTATCCCGATTGTATTTCCGGCTTCTGCCACGTATTGACCGTTGATTGACTTTGGCAGAGAAATAGCTTGATATTGGTCGAGATTTAACTCTTCACTATGCTCAGCATGAGAACCAATATTATGCTGGATCATCGCAGCAACCCCCGTATCGAAATTAGCTACCATTGCTTTATAATCATTCGTAATATCACTTTTAGGTGTGTACTTTTGGTACAATCCAAAGTATCTTTTTAGGAATTCAACATGCTTTTGATCATTAATCGTGCTTTTCCCATCTTTGATGTAGTTCTCAATTCCTGAATAGGCATACATCATTCTTTGTAATTGGAACGATCCACCTGCTCCTCCTCGTATTGTAAATCCATACCGCCCGTTTGATTTGTCGGTCAGCATTTCGACCGCATTGAAGAATTCGTCCCATGTTTCAGGAGTCTCTAAATCGACCTCTTTAAACCAATCTGAACGAACCCAAAGGATATCAAGGTTTTGCGTATAAGGAATTCCATATAACTTTTTATCATTTACAATTCTCTTATTATACTCAATCGTCGCTTTGTTTATTTTATCTTTTTCACGCCAATTCTCAAAATAGGAATCCAGAGGCAACAATGCATCTCGATGTGAAAATTCAGGAAGCCAACTTGTATAGACACTGGCTACATCGGGCATATCTTCAGCTGCAATCGCTGCATCAAACTTTGACTTTGCATAGTCTTTAGGAAGACCAACATACTCCACATCAATTGTTGGATTTTCTATTTCAAACCTATTAATCAATTCTTTCCAAATGGGTGTACGCTGTGGTCCCGCATTATCATCCCAAAAGGTAATCTTTACTTTCTTCCCTACCTTTTCAGCTATATGATTGGATTGAGACTCCACTCCGTTACATCCCGTTAGAAGCAAACCAATACTAATCGTCAATGCTAGTAAAGGAATTGTTACTATTAGCTGCCTTAACATGCCATTGCCTCCTTCATATTTATATTGGCTATACTTTGGAACAGTCTTTTGGTTTTCATGATAAAAATCATTTTCTTCAACTGTCAGTAAAGGATCACTTTTCCAGTTTATCAGAATAGCAATAACATAGTTCAGCTTTTGCTTGTGATTGGTAGTGGCAATGGACATGGCTTTTAAGATCACATCTTTAGGGTGTAAAAAGCTAGAATTATCTAAACAAGATAAAAGCTGCTGTTTAGCATCGTTTAAAAACCAAAATCCACTGTTGTCCCAAAGCTCTACAATTTCTTTCACATCGATTGTTTTTTGATTACATGATTGATTATCCATGTCTGGATTATTCTCTATATTGAGAGTAAGAGCTTTTTGTTGTTGTTGTTTTTCTTTTTCTTTTTCTTTTTGTCCACGTATCGTATCATGATACATGAACGTATCGTCACCTTCATCATATTCGGTAAGTGGATATGTATCATTTTCAACTAGGACGCTAACTTCCTGCACAAGATCTTGTTTACAAAAAGAATCATAAAGGCTACGAATTTCATCTTTAGAAATGGTCTCCGAAACATATGAAATAAGAGAGATATCCTCGACCTCTTTTAATTCAGAATTAATACAATCCATAACTGGTTTCCCGCCTTTATGCAGGTTATCTTTCCCCCAATTTTTGATGGCAATTTCTCTTGTTTCAGGATTGTAACGAATCAAATTATGAAACTGGATGAATCGTTCCATTAAAGAATGAACACTCTCAATCGAATAACCCAAATCAAACGCCATTTGTTTTTTCGTAATTCGATAGATTCCAATCTGAGTCGTATGTGGATTTGTAAGAAGATAGAGGTAAAAATACCGATCCTCCGGAGTCATCTCCTCTGACACAATCGGATTCTTCCAAAAATCAGTACGCACTATTCGGTATTTTGCCATTTTCAACCACTACCCTTTCTTCTAAAAATTCCTTTCTTATTCTATATAGAGAAAAATGAAAGAGAGAGTAGCGAATGATAATATGGAAATTGGATTTTTTTGTGGTATGATATTGTTTTTTCCGCTCTACCTGTCAAAATTTTAACTAATGTGCAATCTTCTCATGTAAGGAAAAATGAAAAGTCTAAGCAAAAGGCTGTTTTCGCAAAGAGTGTTTTTTTTCCGTAATAAGCACCTCTTTACGGTTTTAAGTGTGTCTTCGTGCTCTTTTCGTGAATGACTTAGCAATTTCTATTAAAAAGGCTTCTATCCTATACAAATAAAATCCAATGACCGATTTTTTTAGGCTTAATAGCAACAAACTTTTAGAAAAGAGCCTAATAAAAAACAAGAAGCTCCAAAATCCCTTATCGAATTGAAGCTTCTCACTTTAGAGGAACAAGAAAAAAGAGCCGAATTGAATCGACTCTTTGTTACTCAAGCAACCTTTTAGTTCAAAGAATACTCCACAAAAAATTCTGTTATCCTAAACAATCTGGCCTATTTTCTACCTCCATGAGACCATATCACCACTGGAATTAGTAATACGGATAAAAAAACTCCAATAAGTGATAATGTTGGAAAACTTGAACCTGCCACAATCATTCCCGACATAGCTCCTCCAGCAGCTCCTGACAAAGCAATTAAAACATCCACTGAACCTTGAGTTTTAGCCCGTGTGGCAGTTTCAGTTGAATCAACAATAAGTGCTGTCCCACTTATCAAACCAAAATTCCATCCTAATCCAAGTAATGAAAGAGCAATTACCATCAAAACCATAGAATCACCTGGTGCAAATGCTGATATTAAACCCGCCAGAAGCAATGTAGTTCCAGAAGCAATAGCCATCGCAGTACGCCCCAACTTATCAACGAGGATACCTGTAACTAGTGAAGGGAGATACATTGCACCAATATGAAATCCAATAACAAGACCTACTGCACTCAAGCCATGTCCATGATGCATCATATGAACCGGTGTCATTGTCATAATAGCTACCATTACAATTTGAGTAAGAACCATAATCGATGCACCAACGATTATACCTCTTTTATTTTCTGTATGTTCGGTTGTTGCCAAATGTCTTTTATCGATACGTTCCTGTTTGGTTGCTTCTATCATTCTAGCTATAACTAATGGATCTGGACGAAGCATTATGAAAAGGACAAGACCGGCTAAGATATATGCTACTGCTGCTAAAATAAAAGGACCAGCAAGTGATGGAACACCAATAGAAAGAGCGAAATTCCCCATCACATTCACTAAATTTGGTCCTGCAACAGCACCAAATGTTGTAAAAATCATTGTAATACTAATAGCAGTCGCTCGCTGTTTGTTACTTGCTAAATCTGTACCTGCATAACGAGCTTGTAAATTTGTTGCTGTCCCTGCACCATAAACAAGTAGGGATGTAAATAATAGAAAAACACTATTTATTATTGCTGCAATTATGATTCCTATTGCTCCAAGTCCACCAATCATAAAACCAGCTGATAGACCTGTACGACGTCCATACGCTTGCGAAAGTCTCCCAACAAATAAAGCAGCACCTGCCGACCCTAGAGTAAGTAAACCTGAAGGAAGTCCAGCAAACGCATCAGTACCGAGCATTTGTTGTGCAAGAAGTGCACCTACAGTAACTCCTGCAGCTAACCCTGCACCACCTAATATTTGTGAAATACTTACAACAAGTAATGTCCGCTTATATAACGATTTTTGTTGTTCAGAAGAATTAATGTAGGTTTGTAACCTAACAGATTGAACGTCTAACTCTTTTACATTATCTTTGTCTAACATATCTAATCTACCTTTCTAGAAAATTAATTCAATTTCTAATAAACCTCCAACTAGATTTGAATCATCATAACACGCACAAAAAAACCATACAATATTATAATTGTATGGCGAACAATATTAGGTAAGGTCGGTTAACAAACGTTTAAGGATAATCAATCCTTGTTCAAGCTCTTCAATCCTTTTAGGTGCACAGACAGAAACCCTTACAGCCCTTTCTGGACAACTATTTCCAACTACAAAACGTTCAGCCGCATACACTTGTACCCCCTGATTTGCAGCTAACTCTTCAAATTCAGCACCTGTAATCTTGCCTGGTAATAGTAGCCAACGAAAAATACCTGTCTCAACACCAAGGCACGTATAGTCTGCCAAATATCGATTGACGACTTGATTTCTGCGAATTGTTTGTTTCCGATGACCCTCAATTAAAACTTCAAATTGATTTGATACAATCGTCCGTGCTGTCAGTTCTGCTAATAGTGGGGAAACAGTTATATTTAAATTATAAAGTGCCTTTGAAATCGGCTCCTTAAACTCACTCGGCACTGCTACATAGGCAAGTCGCAACCCTGGTGCTAATGACTTCGATAAACTTGCAATATAGATGACCCGTTCTGGTGCAAATGATGCGACAGCTGGAAGTGGTTTTTTGCTCAGAAGATGGTACGATGCATCTTCAATAACGAACTGATTATACTTCTTGGCAATTGCTGCAATCATTTTCCTATTCTCAACAGACATAAAGGAGGCTGTTGGATTTTGATAATCCGGGATCAAGTAAATGCCTTTAATATTTTCATTTTTACACGCATATTCAAAGGCCATTGGACTCATTTCATAGTTCTCTGATTTTATGGGTACTATTTGCACACTAAGCATTGCTGCAACAGTTTTTAAGCCAGGGTATGTATGATGGTCAACACCAATTCGATCTCCAGGCTTACAAAGACTTGCCAATGTAGCAGCAATCGCATTTTGACCCCCATTAGCAAATAAAATGTGATCAACGGTTGTTTCAAACCCACCCCTTCGGATTAGCTTTATAGCTGCATCCTTTTGCCAGAGGCTTTCACCTGCCCGACCATAACCAAACCATTTTTCATAATCTGTCTCTTGCAGCATACTTTTTAGTTGGAGTAGCAGAGGCTCGAAAGAAGCATTATCTGGTAGTGTTGCTCCCATTTCAATTAAATGCTTCGGCTTTGTATCTTCAAGTAAATACGCATTCGATAACGCATCATACGATACAAATGTGCCACTTCCAACAGATGCACTTAACAAGCCCTTTAACTCACAAACTTTAAAAGCCTTTGAAATGGTACTTAAATTTAAATCCAGATAATCAGCCAGTTCTCTCTGTGGAGGAAGTTTTGTTCCAGGTAATAAAACTCCGTTTAAAATATCCAGTTCCAATATCCGTGCGAGTGTTTGATAAATAGGCTTTTCAAGTTTATCAATCGATGGCTTCCAGCTCATCGAATAGTTTTCAAAAGAATTAATCGGCATGATACGCATCCTTTTTCTCACAATTATATGATTGTGCGGTTTATAAAACAAATATTATATAATTATGTCTTTCAGTGAATATTATTGTAATGCTTCTTTCCACTTAATTTTTTCACAAATAGTAATAACGATGAATCCTTAATTATAACGTTTGGATCCTTAGACGTGTTTATAATACTTTTCGTTGAAGTAGAAAAAACATATAGTGAACATCTGTTAGAGAGTAATCATCTAATTCAACTTTGAAACTGTACTTAATAATTTAAATTATTAAAGAAGGATTAACGATATATAAATAAAAAAAGAGCTTCAATCCCTTATCTACCAAGGAATTGAAGCTTCTCACTCTAATGATCCGAGAGGGATTCTAACCCCCGACCCCTACCCTTTCAATGCAAAGCTGTAACAAGTGACGATTCTAGTCCGATATTCATTAAGCCCTTGCTGGTGTTTATAGTACCTTATTTGCATCCTCTATAACACGGAAAGATTGTTTAGGAAATGAGAAGGATAATATTCTCCTGTTTAACCCCCAGCACATCAGTTAAAGCCAATTTAAATGACAAAAATTATAAAATAACCTTTTTAATTTCTCGTATTCTTATCGGATCAATTGAATGTTCATAACCGGATTGAAAGCGGACACCCGTACCAAAATGTATTTCATTTATGGATACCTTTTCTAAAAATACCTTGATATTATCAATTGAAAGACCTGCCCCGGCCATGATTTCCAAATGGCTATTTTCAGTAAGATCTTTTAGTAGCTTAAGTCTTTCTACAGCATCTGCTGCACTTGCCTTTCCTCCTGAAGTGAGAATTCTTGATATTTGCGGATGTTGCTTAATGACCTCTAAAGCCGCCGTTTGATCATTTACCTCGTCAAAAGCTCGATGGAACGTAATATCTAAGTTCTCGGAAGCATCGACTAATTGTTTAAGTTTAATAGCATGAATTTGTTTGTCTGAAGATAGGACTCCGAATACGACTCCAACTGCCCCTAATTTTTTGCAAACCTTAATGTCCATGATCATGATTTCTATTTCTTCTTCAGAATAGCAAAAACCACGGCTATGCGGACGTATCATTACATTCACAGGAATACTTAAACTCTTGCAGACTCTCTCAATTACACCATAGCTTGGTGTTAACCCACCCTCTACCAATCCTGTAACTAGTTCAACCCTGTCCGCACCCGCTTCTTGAGCAATAAGAGCATCACAAAGAGTATCAGCAATAACTTCAATTATCATTTAATAATTCCACTTCCTTTTCCAGGTTCCTATAATAAATATAAATTGTACTTTTGATCTTAAACCAATAGTACCGAGAAATCTACTTCCGATAATTCCAGACTCGTATGCAAACTGCAGATTTGCTTGAAAAAGCATCTCATGATAATGGCATACAGAATTACAAACACAAACTGGAATTAGGGTTCGAGCAGGATTTTTTAAAAAACAATTTGCACTAAATATGAAAAAATTCCCCTTTCTAAATCGAAAAAGTTTGAAGCCAATTAGTCTAAAAACAAAAAAATTCAATCCCTTTGATACCAAGGAATTGAATCTTCTAACACTAATGATCCGAAAGGGATTCGAACCTCTCACCTGCAATAATAGTAAGTTCCTAAGAAATATACCTATCTAATTTATACATACATCTCTATTTTATTTTCCCTCTAATACTTCAATCACTTCTTTTAAAGTTTCAGTTGTTCCTACATTACCAGGAAAGATGATATAAGCTGAGCCAGGGAATTTGCTTTCTTCACCTGTTTTCCAGACAGGAATTCCTGGTTTAATTTGACCCGCTACTACAGCACGCTTGACTTCTAATCCGACAGTTCCAATACTTGATGATGTGATTCCACCTTTTGCAACGATGTATTTTGGACGAACCTTTAAGTCATGAACAATGCTTGTTACAGCGTCAGAAATTTTAACCGATAGCATTAATTCTTCTTCTGCTCGGTTCTCACCTAAATCTAATCTCTCTCTGCGTGTATAAAAGACTACTGATTTTCCATTCTTGATAAGTTCTTCGCAAGTCGTACGGACACGATCTACTTCTCGCTTGAATTTATCAACATCAAGCACAAGGTGGACATTAAACTCAACCCCTGTGACTAGACCGCTATCAAGTAATGCATACAATTGTTCTGTAGTCTTTTGTACATGTGAGCCAACAGCTATAATACCTCCATTTGTTGTCTCTTCTGAAACAAGCTCTCTTCTTGTTAAAAGAGGTTTATCAGAAATGTCTCCGATCACTTTCGTTAAGGCAGCTGCACTACGGCAAATAAAGGTCTTGCCCTCTTTAAGCGCCTGAAGAAAAGCTGTGACAAAAACTTCTACATCGCCGTAGTCAACTGCATTTACAACCACTTTCTTGAAGTTTGTAACTTCCATTAATTGTCCTTTTATGCCATCTATGTTTTGTGAACGAAGGTCTTCAAGACTAATATATGTTGTTTCACCTTTGGTAAAAGCCCCATTCGTTTTTTCTTCAATCCATTCACCTAAGTGAGAAGCTGTAAATCCAAAGGTCCGGTCTTTTGAAAATTCTGTTTCACCAGCAGGGACAAGTTCATCGCCATACTGAACATAGTGGATGTTATTGAACGTTAAACGTCCGCCTTCTTTAAAGAATGGAATGATAACCTCTCCATCAAATTGAGTATCAGATATTTCTTCAATACTATTTTTCATAGTTTCTGTTTCTAACGGATAATGACCACGCAATGTTGAATCGCCACGGCTAATGAGTACGTATGGAATTCCGGTTTGCAATGAGACCTCATGCACGCGTCGCGCGATATCTTGATGCACAACAGTTGTTTCTTGTGCTGTAAAACTGCGTGAGTTCGTTAACAAGAAAAAGATTTGATTTTCTTCTTGGAATCCTTGTACAATGATTTCTTTCGTCCAATCAGTATAAACGGAAACTCCATGTACGGTTTGTACTCCTGTAGGATCATCATCAAGCACGACGATTTTATGGTTCACACCGTTACGCTCGTCTTTTAGTCTATCTTTGATCTCATCACGGTTTGGTTCACAAAGATTCGCTAAAACTTCAGCTGCATTAATCGTTGCCATTCTTTATTTCTCCTCTCTAGTAACTTCGACATTTGCTAGTTTCTCATAATGATGAACAATACTTGCATGATCTAATGCTTCTTTTCCGTCTGCTTTTAAAGAATGGAAAATTTCCAAAAGCTGAGCAGATAAAGGAAGAGGAACAGCTAGCTCATGAGCTGTATTCATGACATTTGTTAAATCTTTTAAATTAATATCTACACGTCCACCTGCTTTAAAGTTTCGATCAAGGATCATCGGTATTTTCGCATCCATGACAGTACTTCCGGCAAGTCCACCGCGGATTGCTTGATACATTTTTTCAACATTAATACCAGCTTTTGAAGCAAGTACAAGTGCCTCTGAGACAGCAGCAATATTTAAGTTTACGATAATTTGATTAGCGAGTTTTGCTGTTGTTCCACACCCTGAATCACCGACAAGAACAATATCTTCCCCCATGTCACCAAGGATTTCTTTAACACTTTCAAAAACATCTTCATGACCACCAACCATAATCGCAAGTGTTCCATCAATCGCTTTTGGTTCCCCACCACTAACTGGTGCATCTAAAAAATGAACACCTTGTTTTGCTGTAAGCTCTGCCATCTCTTTAGAATCAACTGGTGATACCGAACTCATGTCAATAATCACCATTCCCTCACGTGCGCCTTCCATGACACCATTTGTACCGAAGATTGCATGGCGTACATGCTCGCCTTTCGGTAACATCGTGATGACAACATCACTTCCACTAGCAACTTCCTTTCCAGACGTTGCCGAATGCGCCCCTTCATTTACAAGTGATTCAACAGCTTTTTCATTAAGATCAAACACAGTAACCTTCTTATTGTTTTTTAAAAGATTGCGTACCATTGGTGCTCCCATAATTCCAAGTCCAATAAATCCAATATTTTTTGTCATTTTAACTCCAGCTCCTAACTATTATTCTCATTATTCAACGTTTTGTAATCTTTTAATCTCGTATATTACAATCCTGGTAAAACCCCTTGGAACATGCTTAGAATATAAACAAATACTAACGCTGTCAGCCCAGATACAAATCCGCCAATAGACCAAACTCGTAACGTTTCTGTCATCGATAAACGACCAAATTTACTTACTACCCAGAAACCAGAATCATTCGGTAAAGATAAGCCAATTCCACCAGCACAAATAGCTAGTCCTAATAGGACAGGAGATACTCCAAGTTCAACCGCCATTGGCCCCATAATCGCCGATGTTGTTACAAGGGCAACAGTTGCAGACCCAAGCGATGCGCGTAAAATTTGTGAAAATAGGAAAGCAAGTAATAAAGTTGGCATGCTTAGTCCTTGCATCATATCGATAATTAAATCGCCAATACCAGTTTCTTGAACCACTTTACCGAATGCTCCACCCGCTCCGGTAATAAGAATAACCATTCCACTTTGATTAAAAGCATCTGAAAAAATTGTTTGCGTATCTTCTTTGATAAAAGGTTTTAATGCGAACATAGCAACAATTACACTGATTAAAAGTGCCACATTCTTATCTCCAATAACGGAGAAAATTGTCGCAATAATATGCTCTGGATTATCTCTGAATAATAAATTTACAAGTGTGTTTGATAAAATCAACACGATCGGTAAAGCTAGCATCCCAAAAGAAAGAGCAGTAGAAATTTCTTTTCTTTCTGATGAATCTTGATTGTTTTCTAAATTAGTTACTTCTGATGCATGAAGACGTCCTTCATTCGTAATGCGCTTTCCAATGAACTTTCCATACAAGACACCCCCTACAAGTACACCAGGTATTGCAACAAGTAGGCCGTATAAGAAGAACACACCAATGTCTGAGCCAGTTTGGTCAGCAACAACTAATGGCCCTGGTGTTGGGATAATTAAGCTATGTGCCGTGATTAATCCAATTGCAAGAATCGTTACAAATGTAGAAAGTGAAATTTTTGTTTTAATTGATAGATTTTGAATTAATTTGTGTAAAATGATAAATGCCGCATCAAAGAATACTGGTATCGAAACAGTAATGGATGTTGCTGCCATTGCATAAGGCGACTTTTTCACACCAAATACACGAAGCATTCCAGATGCAATTTTATTAATTGCACCCGATGAAGCAAGGAATTGACCAAAGATAATGCCAAGTCCAATTAAAATACCAACACCGGCTAATGTATTACCAAATCCGGTTGCAATGATGCCAGGTACCTCTTTAACTGGAATAGATGATACAACACCAATTCCAACTGCAATAACTAAAAGTGAGATAAACGCATCCCATTTGAATTTAATAATAAGGATAAATAAGAGAATTAATGCCACAACAAATCCAATGATTAGTGCATTCCCAGTTAACATGTGATGATTCCTCCTAGAAGTATACGTTTTCAAAATAATGACAATGCTTTTATTCAACTGATTTTAAAGTCACCTTTAAGGGGTTCTTATGATTAATTACTACTTTTTCATTCTCGTAACAGCTAATCGTGAAATATTAACAGCTTCTTTCACACTACCCCCTCCAACTGCAACAACCCTTGTGTACAAAGTGTCAATAAAGGCTAGTTGGACCATACGACTAATCATCGCATCAGAGCGCTTTTCTGTTTCTTGGGCTTGGGTAAGAAGTAATATATCTGCCATCTGTGCAAGAGTTGTATCCGGGTTTGATGTAATAATCATCACTAATGCACCACTTTTCTTACTCATTTCAACTACTTCAATAATGTTTACGGTTTCACCTGAATGCGAAATAGCTATTACAACATCATCTTTGTTCATATGATTGGCATATATGGCTTGATAATGAGGGTCTTTGACAGAGAGTGTCGTCTTACCAATTCTCATAAATTTATGGGCACCATCTTCTGCAATTGTTCCAGAAAGACCTTGACCAAAGAAATATAACCGTTCAGCATTCGAAATCTGTTTTACTGCCGCTTCCATTTGCTCGATATTTAACTTCTCTCTTGTCATCGTCATAGCTGTTGAAAGTTGCTCAGAAATTTTATCAAAAACAGCACCCGAAAGATCTTTTTCCAAGATCTCACCTCGGCTAGGTCCGATAATGGAATGTGTGTTTGCATGTTCTTGGGCTAGTGCAACCTTCAACTCCTGATAACCACCATATCCAAGTTTTCTATACAAACGAACAACGCTAGGTTCACTTACATCACTTAATCTAGACAGCTCATTCATTGATAATAAGAATGGTTTTTCATGCTTTTCTAACTGTTCTACTACTTTTAGTTCAGAAGCTGTCAACGCTTCCTTTTTTTCTTTAAGTCGATTTTGAAAGCTAGGCAACCACTTCACCTCCTGAATATGTAGTAATATTACTACATTAATACCGCTTTCACAAGTATTTTTTGAAAAAAAACTACAAATATCCACTACTAAAATTACTATTTCTTACATAAAACGGTAAAACCGGTTGTTTTTTCACTAATCAACTTATAATATTAAGCGAATTATGTAATAAAACTACAATTCATAAAAGAGAGTTTGTATGATTTCTACAAAAAGTAATTTTTCTATCAGCAGCAAGGACGAATAGTACGATCGCTGCTTTTACCTGGTATTATGCTGAAACGATTGAAAGAGCCCACTTCTGGTTCTATTGAGCAGAAAAAGAACTGAAGCTTTTCCCCCAAATTGCAGATACAACTTTAGGTCCGTATTTTTTAATAGCAGCGTAACCGATTGGGATGGATTTGTTCTGTATTTATTTCTAATTGTTTTTTCAGCTAAAAACTCTTTTTAAATCCTAACAATACTTTGTGACATAACAAAAAACCTCCTCAAATGGTTTCACATTCATTCTGTGAAGTGTCCATTTAAGAAGGCTTCTGCTGGTCAAGTATTGCACTCAACCTTGTAATGGTCTGTAACGGATTCGAACCGCTGACCCCTTGCTTGTCGAGCAAATGCTCTACCAACTGAGCTAACAGACCATAGTATGAACTAACAGTGAGGGGGTAATTGAACCTGAACGATCACCGTCAAGGTATAGTGTTCTCCCACTGACCTATCGGATCGTAATAATTGTTTCTACTAAGCTACATGATTAATTATATTCAGATAGTCAACAAAAGTCAATATATCTAATAAATATTGTAGGTCTAACAATATCTAACCATATGCATCTTTCGACTTATTTCCCAGAAAATATCTTACAACATGTCAGATGAGGGCTACTTTTATAAAATACTAGCCCCCATTTAACCAGTTTTATCTCATTCTATTAGCCACCAAGTGTTTTTTGTTGATTTTGCCTGAAAAATAACTGGCTAACAAAAATACCGAAAAAGATTATTATTCCCACTATATCTGATATCCCTTCAGGATAGATTAAGAGTAATCCCCCTATTAAGGAAATGGCTCGCTCTAGGATATTTAATTTTCTGATCCAATATCCGATTACACCTGCTCCAATTACAACCATTCCTGATATAGCTGTGGCAATGACCCATAAGAGCTCGGTCCAGGTTGTATCGATCATGAGTAGTTGTGGTGAGAGAACAAATATATATGGAATGATAAATGCTGCTATCGCTAGTTTAGCTGAGGTTATACCGGTGCGTATCGGTTCTGCTCCGGCTACTCCGGCCGCTGCAAATGCTGCTAAGGCAACTGGTGGTGTAATGTCAGCAATAATTCCGAAATAAAAGACGAATAGATGGGCTGATAAATCGGGTACTCCTAATAATATTATAGCTGGTGCAGCAATTGTTGATGTAATGACATAGTTTGCTGTTGTTGGAGATCCCATCCCTAATATGATAGCTGCAACCATTGTCAGCATTAACGTCGGAATTAAATATCCCCCCGCTAAGTCAACTAATCCATTCGCAAGCTTTAAGCCTAAACCAGTTTTCGTGACAATCCCAACAATAATCCCAGCCGCTGCGGTTGCTGCTGCGACACCTAGAGCTGATCGTGCTCCATCGACTAGCGCTAGGACAAATTGTTTAGGTCCCATCCGTGTTTCACGATTGAGAAAACCGACAATGATCGCTACTAAAATAGCGTAAAGGGCAGCATGTGTAACAATTACACCTGCCATCAGTAAGACGATTACCGTTAAAATTGGTGCTAATAAATAGAGCTTTTTAAGCACTTCTTTTCGGTTAGGCATTTCTTCCTTTGTTAACCCTCTTAAGCCGATTCGTTTTGCTTCAAAGTGGGTCATAATCCAAATTCCTGTGAAATATAACAGCGCTGGAATTGCTGCAGACCTCGCTATATCCCAATAGGTTATCCCATTTCCAATAAATTCGACCATTAAAAATGCGGCAGCCCCCATAATTGGTGGCATCAATTGACCACCAGTGGACGCAGCTGCTTCTACTGCACCTGCAAATTCCCTTTTGTAACCAAGTTTTTTCATCATTGGAATTGTAAATGATCCTGATGTGACAACATTTGCTACTGAACTTCCACTTATAGTCCCTTGGAGAGCACTTGAGAATATCGCCACTTTTGCAGGACCACCAATACTTTTTCCTGCTATCGAAACGGCTAAATCATTAAAATATTGACCAACCCCTGTTTTAACTAGAAATGCACCAAACAATAAGAATAGGAAAATAAATGTAGATGAAACAGCAAGAGGTGTTCCCAAGATCCCTTCTGTCGTGTAGAACATTGTTTGGACAAGTCGCTCAGATGTAAGCCCTCTATGCGAAAGGAATCCAGGCATGTACGCTCCTAAATATCCGTATAACAGGAATACAACAGCTATGATTGTAATTGGTAATCCGACTGCACGTCTTGTTGCCTCTAAAACGAGTAAAATCGCTAGTATACCGACAATAAAATCTACTGTTGTTAGTCTACCGATACTCATAACCAATCTCTCAAAAAATAATGTCCAATATAACCCTACTCCAACACTCAGTAATGCTAATATACCGTCGTACCAAGCAATTTGTAGTTTATGTGTTTTTTTCCTTTTTCGGTTAGCAGGAAATAATAGAAAAATTAAAGAAAGGGCAAATCCCAAATGAATTGTTCGTTGTATTTGTGCTGTAAAGACACCAAAAATTGCTGTGTATAATTGAAATAGTGAAAACGCTAGTAATCCAATAAACACAATCCAACCAACTACTCCAGTTAACTTTCTGGTAGCTGCTTCTGGATCATACTTTTCAAGAAGTCTCTGCTGTTCTTCTGCAGAAAGAGTACCTGTGTCCTTAGCCACTTATATTCACTCCCTTCAGCTTCTGCCAAATAGAAAAGTTTTTACTCTTTATTCTCACCCATTCACCTGGCTTTATATAGTTGCTTAGTTGATAGGATTTATTTTCATATACTACTTTATGGTTTGCTCTCACTTGTCCAACTCTAAGGTCGATAAATGGAAAGTCTCGGTTCATATTTGATAAATAATAACGTCCATCTTTGACCTCAAATATCTCCTCTCCTTCAGCATTCGAGGGCATGCCAACTGCAAAGTCTTGATAAGATAGTTTGGTTTGAATAATCTGATGATCTTTCAATGTGTACGTATCGATAACATCTGATAAATGTATCGAATGGGTAAATTGAATTTGGAATGTATCCGATTCTGATAATGGTAAATAAGCCAATAGATCATCTTGATCTTGGTAGGTAAATGAAAGTACTTTTTGATAAGGAATAAATAGAATGCAGATAATGAGAAGTAATCCAATTACACCAAGGAGAAGGATTCGTTGTTTCATAACCACCATACCTATCAATACAAACATAGGGGAAGCCCCCTATGTTTGTATTCTGTTTATTTTAAACCTAACTCTTCAAAATACTTTGCTGCTCCTGGGTGAAGCTCTAAATCTCCTAATCCTTCAAGAGCTGCTTCAGGCGTGATGAATTCCCCTTTTGCATGTGTTATGTTATCCTTATTTTCAAACATCGCCTTTGTCATTTCATATACTAGTGTTTCATCAAGGTCGCTAGTAACAACAAGCATAGCCTTTACAGCAACGGTATTTACATCTGATTCGATACCGTATGTTCCACTTGCTATTGTATCTTTTGAATAATGAGGATATTTGTCAATCAAAGCTTGGACTTTATCTTCTTCAAGCGAGACAATAACAATATCATTCTGTGCAGATAACGCCTCTACAGCACCGGTTGGTGTTCCAGCTGTAATAAATGCAGCATCAATCGTGCCTGCTTGGATACCATCAGCAGATTCATCAAATGAGAGGTTCTGAGGTTTTATGTCTTTATCCGTTAGTCCGTGAATCTCAAGAACTTGCATGGCATTAATGTAAGCACCAGATCCAGGGGCACCAACTGATACTGCCTTCCCTTTCAAATCTTCTACACTCGTAATTCCGCTCTTCTCTGTTGTAACTAATTGAATTGTTTCTGGATAGAGCGTTCCGATCGCTTGGATACTTTCAATTGGATCCCCTTCAAACATCTCTGTTCCTTCTAGTGCATATGCAGCAATATCTGTTTGAGAAAATGCAAGCTCTGCTTCACCCGCTCTTAATGTTTCCATGTTTTCAGCAGATGCACCTGATGTTTGCGGTGTAATCTTTGCATTTGTGTTGTCTGTAATAATTTTACCTATTTGCCCACCAAGTGGATAATAGGTACCACCTGTCCCACCTGTTAATAAACTTAAATCCTGGCTTTCTTCATTTGCTTCAGGTTCTGTTGAAGGTGTGTCTTTATTATCCTCACTAGAGTTTCCGGACTCAGTCCCCCCACTACATGCAGCAATTACCATCATACAAGATAGTAGTAAGATAAATAACAAGCTATTTTGCATTTTTCTCATCTCTGTTCCCCCTTTGTGAATTTGTAAATGAGTTAGCTTACTTTTTTATATATGATGAAAGTTTTCGGTACATGCATACAATCGAAAATTCACCTAGTAATCTTTCAATCTCAGGTCTTGATTTTTTTGGGATTAAGGAATGCCTTTTCTATATTTTTTTCTTGATTTTCAAAGTTAAAAGTTGCAAGGTTAAAGGTAAAGAGTGAGGAGGATTTATATGTTAGAGATAAAACAAATTACTGCTGAAGATACATATCCAATTAGACATTTGGTTCTACGACCAAATCAAACCTTAGAAGCATGTAAATTTGAAAATGATCACCAAGAAAGCTCATTTCATTTAGGAGCATTTTTTAATGACACATTGATATCAATCGCTTCCTTTTATAAAGAAAAACATCCTAATTTTGATGATAAGCGGCAATATCGACTTAGAGGGATGGCTACACTTGCTGAATATAGAAAAGTAAAGGCAGGTAGCTCTCTTATTGTGCATGCTGAAGATATTCTTACTGAAGACTTGGAAGCCGATTTGTGGTGGTGTAATGCAAGAGTCACTGTAAGTGATTTTTACAAAAGGTTAGGTTTAAAAGAACATGGTGAGGTGTTTGAAATAGAATCAATTGGCCCTCATAAATTGATGTACAAAATATTCAAGTAGTCCCTCAAAGAAAAATGTCTGCATTCCTTTCATTAAAAGGGTGCAGACACTAATTAAGCAAATCGATAATAAATAAGCAAGAACGTACTTAATATGAAGAGAAAATTTAAAGAAACGAAAACCATTTGGTCAATCCTTGTTTTATGGATTTTTATCGGTGGGTTATAAAATGATATTCCTTCTATGATAAAAATCAGCAGGACGAAGTGTATCATCGCGTGACCTACAACCTCTGTATAACCAAAAATGGTTGTTGTAAGGATAAATAATACGGTTACCACCACGGCTAAAACTCTATTTAGGATTCCGACTACTAACAGGTACCCAACAACAAATTCGATAAAAGCAGATAGCACAATAAATATCCCTGGTTCAAAACCAAATGTGGGAACATTGTGATGATGTATAATATCTATTGTCATCATAGGGTAGACCCACTTTTCCACTGCTACCCAACATAAGCTTAACCCTGTTCCTAAATATAAAAACGGAAAACCCACTGTTTCAAGTCTCGTTCGACCTACCAAGAGAACTCCAATAATCGCTAAATAAAATCCATAGTCAAGCATATGAAACCATCCAGCTTGGCTCCATATATTGAGGAATAATCCTAACATAAAAAGGGCAGCAATTTTTGTAGAAATATGATGAGGTATTAATAATAAGATGATAATCATCCACATAACAACGGTTTGCCATATATCATGTATGACAAATTCGGGTGCAAACATTGTTCCATATGAGACTTGAAGAATAAAAGATAAAGCTGTCCCATATTTAAGTAAATGTCTAGAGTATTTTCGGAAACTATCGAGCTTCATGTCCAACCTTTTCGCAAGCGGAATGTCCATTACCTTGCCCATTAACTGTGATACGACAGCTAACAGAATCGCACATAGAAGAGATATGGTAATAAAAAAAGGTGAAAGTATCTCCTCAATCGCTATCTTTTTTGGTGCTACTGTGGCAAACCACTTTACATGAGCAGAAGATAGAATTGGTGTTAGTAGAATTCCAATAAAGATTGTTAGCCAAGTCAGATATTTTTTATTTTGTTTCATTGTGAACCCCCCTTGTCCAATTTGGGTTTAAGTGTAGTTTGTAACTTAATCAATCTAATATGTATAAACTCTTTTTTCTCCAAAAGAGCCTTCACAAAAAAAACTGACCTAAAGGCCAGTTTTAACGAACACTTTCTTTTTTCTTAAGTTGTGGTAATTTTTCTAGTGCTTCACCAAAATCCTTTATTAAATCATCGACATTTTCTAAGCCAACACTTAGTCTAAGTAATCCATCTGTTATCCCTCGTTTTTCACGTTCCTCCGGAGGCATTGCTGCATGCGACATTTTTGCTGGGTAAGACAGGATCGATTCAACTGCCCCTAAGCTTACTGCAAAAACCGGTAGCTTAACATTTTCAACTAAAGTCTTAACTGCTGCAGCATTTTCTAACTTAAATGATAAAACAGCACCTGGTCCGTCCGCTTGGTAATGATGTGTTTTATGTCCTGGGTGATAACTAAGCCCTGGATAGTAGACAGCTTCGACTTTAGGATGCTCACTTAAATACTCTGCTAGTACCATTGCCGAGGATGACGATTGTTTAAGTCGGACATGCAATGTTTTTAAACCTCTTAGCACAAGCCATGCATCTTGAGCACCTAATACGGCCCCAAATGCATTTTGCAGCTTATAAAGTTTGTCTCCTAACTCGATATCCTTCACAACAGCAAGACCTGCAAGGACATCACTATGTCCAGCTAAAAACTTTGTTGCACTGTGTAACACAATATCCACACCTAATTCTAACGGTCTTTGTAGTTCTGGTGTTAAAAAGGTATTATCTAAAAAGGTTAGACAATCATTTGCTTTTGCCAGATTTACAATCCCTTGAATATCTGTCACTTTTAAGAGGGGATTTGAAGGTGTTTCCATATAAATAACTTTCGTATTAGGGCGAATTTCTGAAGCTACTTGATGAAGATCTGTCATATCAACAAATGTATGCTCGATACCAAACCTTGTTAGAACATCTGTAATGATACGGAAGGTTCCACCATAGACATCCTCTGTAACAAGTACATGATCTCCTTGTGATAGAAGAAGGAATGATGTTGATATAGCTGCCATTCCTGAAGCAAAAGCCAATCCTCTTGTTCCACCTTCTAGTTCAGCAATTGCTTGCTCTAATGCTTCACGGGTTGGATTCCCTGAACGTGCGTAATCATATTTTCCAAATTCATCAAAATCGAATTGGTGAAATGTTGATGAATGATGAATCGGAACACTTACTGCTCCAGTTCCTCGATCCACCTTTGATTCATTATGCAAAAGCTTTGTTTGAAATGTCCAATCATGATTACTCAACAGCTCCAGCTCCTCTCATTTGTTTAAATGCATGCGCTAGATCTTCAATAATATCCTCTGAATGTTCAATACCAACTGAAAAACGAAGTAATCTATTACAGACGCCATTTGCTACTCTAATCTCTTCTGGGATATCCATATGTGTTTGTGTAGCAGGATAGGTGATAAAGCTCTCAATTCCACCTAGGCTTTCTGCAAAACTTATCGTTTTCAAGTTCTTTAAAAACGGATTAATCCATGCTTCATCCTGTAAACGAAACGAAAGCATTCCACCTTTACCTGGGTATAAAACATCAAGCACATCTGGATGATCATTCAGAAACTGAGAAACAAGTTGCGCATTTTGTTCATGCTGCCTCATTCTAAGCGATAAGGTTTTCATTCCTCGCATTAACAACCAAGAATCAAACGGTGATAGAACCGCTCCGATAGCATTTTGGTGTTGAAAAAATTCGTTACTTAGTTCTTCACCCTTTGTTACTACAAGACCAGCAAGCACATCATTATGGCCCCCTAAATACTTGGTTGCACTATGAATCACAATGTCGGCACCGTCTAATATTGGTGTCTGAATCAACGGTGTAAAGAACGTGTTATCAACAATGACTAAGATATTATTTTTCTTGGCAACTGCCACAAGCGCCTTAATGTCAGCTTCTTGCATTAATGGATTTGTTGGTGTTTCAATGAATAACGCTTTCGTTTTTTCTGTAATTAACTTTTCTGTCTCAGCAGGGTTTGTAAAATGATCATATTGAAAAGATAAACCATACTTTTTCCATTCTCTTTCAAATAAGCGATAGGTTCCACCATAAAGATCTGAGGAAACAATAAGTTCATCTCCGCTTTGAAAAAGGGCCATAATTGTTTGAATTGCTGCCATACCTGAGCTAAAAGCAAACCCACGATCACCATGCTCTAAATCAGCTATTGCCTGTTCCACTAATAATCTAGTTGGATTCCCTGTACGGATATAATCAAATCCTGTTGATTCGCCAATTCCATTATGACGATACGCTGTTGAAAAATAGACTGGGGGATTAACTGTCCCTGTAATATTTTCACTTCGATTTCCAATTTGAGCTAGTTTCGTTTCAATTCGTTGACTCATGGTTGTCACCGTCCTAAAATTTTTTTACATCTAACCTAGAAGAAACAATCACCTAAAAAAAGTGAAGGATACATTTACTTAGATTAGATAGATTTCTTAGTTGTTTATGGCAAGATTTATTCAATCTCCCTACAAAATAAAAAGTCTTCCTCAGTTAAGAAGAAGACTTGTATATTTAAATGTGCTTCTTCTTATCTCTCAAGCATAATGCTGGTGTGGTGGCTTGCTGGATTTAGCACCTTGGTACGAAGGGAGATTTTGGTATGTAGCTCACATGTCGTTATATTTTGCGGTTTTATATAGAACATATCAGTAAGATTTTTGACAACAGCCAAGCTCTCGCTTAGTGGTTTGAAAGCCAAATGGCAAGTCTAAATAATTTCAACAAATTTACTTTGCCCAAATTATTCTCATCTACCATACTGTTTAAAAATCAATTTGTTTGTTCCTAACTTAGCAAAATTAACGGTTACCAACTCTTCACTTGTTTTGTACCGGTTGCTGAGGCTTCATTGGGCCAGTCCCTCTGCCTCTCACGATAAGAAATATATGAAATTTTCAAGCTTACTTTTTTTACTACTTTACATGATTCAAGTTTGGATTGCAATAGAATTAACGTAATAGTTTGATATCTTTGATTATTTTGTCATATGGTACTTCAGATACTGCATCATATTGTTCAAGTATCTTATGACCTTTCATTAAATAAATAGATGTGCTGTGAACAAATTGATTTGAGCCTTCTAGTTTCGCAGCCGGTGCTATAAAGCTTTTGTTGGAAAATGATTCTATTTCTGATTGCTCATAGCCTGTCAGAAGATTCCAATTGTCAAAATCTGCTCCGTAATTGTCAGCAAATGCTTTTAATACCTCGGGTGTATCGTTATCAGGATCAATAGTGAAGGATACCAACTCTACATCGACCTTTTCATTCTTTAATTGCTCTTGAAGTTTTGCAACATGAGCTGTCATTGGCGAACAGACTGTATCACAATTAGTGAAGATGAATGTGGAAAGCCAAACTTTATTCTTGTAGTCCTCCATCTCAACTTCGTTACCCTCTTGATTCACAGCTTTTAAAGGTTCAATTGTTCCATTTAGTGAAAAATGTTCTTCTAGGTTGATAGACTGTGAACAGCCAACAAGACCTAGAAAAACAGTTAACGTGATAAAAAGTAGTTTTTTCACATGCATCGCCTATTTAGACAGAAATTGAGTGTCAATAAGATCACTGAATTCTGGTTTTTCTTTAAGGAATTTCAATTCAAATGAAGAGTTTGCAAATTCCTGAACGACTTCTGCATTTACTTCTGTTGTATATGTCACACGTTCCCATGCACTTTCTACAATTGCAGGATCTAAATCTTGGTCTGTAATTTCTTTAATCGAACTAATGGCTATGTCACGAGCTTCCTCAGGGTTTTCATTGATGAAATGAACACTCTTTTCATGTGCTTTTACAATGTTTGCAATTAATTCTTTGTTTTCGTCCACTAATTTACCACTTGTAGCCAATACTGTGTTAGGAAGTGTTGTTCCGTATGAAATTTCATCGGTATCAACAATTATTTTCGCTCCATCATTCACTAATTGAGATGCCCATGGTTCTGGAACAGCTGCTAAGTCAACTTTACCTGATTCAAACATTGCCCCATATTGAGCTGGATTACCAGTTACATGCTTTAACGTTCCGCCAATACGTGCTGATGTGACACCAAAGTCTTGAAGGAATGTTTCCATTTGAACATCATGTGTACAACCTACACCAGGTGTAATAAATGTGCTTCCCGATAAATCATCAATTGATTGAATACCACTTTTAGCTGAGGCTACAACGACAGTACCACCTGAAGATGCACCAGCAAGGATCTTAACATCTGCACCATTTGCATAGTTGTTCATTACTGGTCCTGGTCCGACTAGTCCTGCTGTAATATCTCCTGTTTTCAAGGCAGTCATAAATGCTGCACCGTCTGGGAATGTCTTATAAGTAATTTTCACATTTTCCCCAAGTGCTTCTTCAAAGTAGCCCTTATCTTTTGCTATCATTGCAGGTACGTGATCAATGTTTGGAAAATAACCGATGACAACTTCTTCTTTGCTGTCACTACCATTTGTACTCGTTGTATTTGATGTACCACAAGCTGCTAAAACACCGACAACTACTAGTGATAGTATTGTCATTAATAAATTTTTCTTCATATTAATACCTCCATATTTTATTAGTGCAAAAACTCTTTATTAATTATCTAAACCCCATTTTTTCATGACACTTTTCTCGATACGTTGGAAAAATAATAGATCCACAATAACCCCAATAACCATGATCAACATCATTATCGCGATTACTAAGCTCATATCTCCAAAGTCTGATGCGAATTTCAATTTATAACCTAGCCCAGGTCCTGTACTTAACAACTCTCCAGCCATTAAGGCTCTCCAAGCAAAGGCCCAAGCTAATCTAGTCCCTGTTACTGCATAAGGAATCGATGCCGGGAACATAACTTTCCAAAATAGACTAAAGCCTTTATAGTCCATAGTTTGAGCAGCTTTTATATAGAGTGGTGGTACATTTTTTAGACCGGTTCTCATATTTATCGTCATCACTAAAGTTGCACCTAAAACAATGATGAAGGTTACAGCCGCTTCATTTAGTCCAAACCACATGATCGCTAGTGGCAGCCAAACAATACTCGGTACTGATTGTAAGGCAATAATAAGTGAGCCCAAGGTTTCATCAGCAGTTTTTGATTTTGCTAAAAACACACCCAACGTTAGACCTAAACATAGGGCAATGGCTAAACCGATAGCCAATCTCCGAAAGCTTGCTGTTAAATCATATACAAGAGTTAAATCAGCGAAGCCTGTGTAAAGCGAAGTAAATACATCTGTTGGTGCAGGAAGCAGTGCCTGTGAAATATCTAGTACTGTAACAGCAACCTGCCATACAACCAACAGAATTCCATAAAATAAAATTCGTTTAACGACTGGTTGCATATTGCTGCTCCTTTTCTATCACTTTATCAATCTCAGATTTTAGTAATCCTTTAATTCTTTCTTCATAGCTCAATAGCTCTTCACGGGCTTGCTCACGTGGTCTTGGAAAATTCAGTTCAATAATATCTAAAATACAACCAGGTTGAGTTCCCATAACCACGATCCGATCTGATAACTTTAATGCCTCTTGAATGCTATGCGTCACAAACAAAATCGTTTTTTTCGTTTCTAAGAATACCTTTTCTAACACTTCATGTAATCTAGAACGAGTTTGCTCATCCAATGCACCAAATGGCTCATCCATTAATAATAACGCAGGGTCCATTGCTAACGCTCTGGCAATTGAGACACGCTGCTGCATTCCACCAGATAATTCGTGTGGGGAATGATTGACATATGGTGTTAACTGTACTAAAGACAAGAAGTCGTGTGCTCTTTCCTGTGCTTCTTTTTTAGACATTTCTTTACGTAATGGGAACATAACATTTTCTTCTACAGATAACCAAGGAAACAAGGCTGCTTGCTGAAAAACCATCCCTCTCTCTTTCCCTGGTCCTTTTATTTGCTTTCCTTGCAATACAAGTTCACCTGATGTTTGCTTTGTTAAACCTGCGACAATCGAAAGCAATGTCGATTTCCCGCAGCCAGAAGGACCTAAGATTGAAACAAATTCTCCTTCTTTAACTTGCAAATCTATATTAGTTAAAACTGTTTCAGTATGATCATCACGGTTCTTAAATTGTTTGGATACATTGTCAATAGATAAAAACAATCCTCTCACCTGCTTATCTTTAATTCATATCTTTTTTATCGGATTAATAAGATTATTATATTAATATTAGAGAAAATGTCAATGATTTAAATTGAATTGGATAAAATCTTTTAAGTATTGCTATGGGCAAAAATCGACTAACCTTTATCACATCATCCAACTTATCCCATTAATTAACTTAATTTGGTTTCATCAATTTGTTTAGACCTAACTAAGTCCATCAAAAACTGCTGTGACTTTTAGATATTTTAGTTGTTCAGATATAAAGATCTCTGCACCTAAAAAGTATAAGGCAATAATAAAATGAGGAAAATTTACGCTAACCTACATTTTATTATTGTCTAGTTGTCGTTTAGAAAGAAATGTTTTATTGCTAACCTATTTCACCTGAAAATTATCTTCTTGTATTGGATAGCAAGAACTAGTACTGAAAGATGAAAGAATAAAGTTTTCCAATACTTACTAATGTTAAATTTGACAATTTTTAGTTTCCATAGAAAAAAGTCTAGAACTATTGAAAAGACTATCAATATGGCCTTTGACCAACTACCATCTTTTTTTATTAAGAAAGTGAATAAGACACAGCGAACAAATGAATAGGCAGGTACTAATATAAAGTGTTCTCGCCAAGTAACATGTTTACCTACCCCAAATTTATATTTACCTTTAACTGCCGTTATTAAAAGCAAATTTAATCCTGTTACAAAAATGCTATTAAAAAGTGAGATATTTAAAATAAGAGAAGTTTCTTTCTTTATATGCCTGTACCAAAAATCACTAATAGAAAAGTTCACTGGAATTAATATAAAGGTATACAGGGTCCTCCACCATCTATTCTGGTGAATACCCTTATGAATAAATATCCTTTCTACCAGTGAAAAATAAAGACCAAATAGCATCTTCACTTTCCAGCCTAATTTTTTTTCTGAAATAAAAGTAGAAGTAAATGGGACAAAAATGGCCTGCGAAAAAATCGCACCTAATATGTTATCTAAATGAGGATTTTTAAAAATTTTAGGACTATAACGATATGCTTTAAATATGTTAAGGACTATGTATTCAAATAAATATGCAAAACTGATATTAGATAATAAAAGTGTAATTACCTTTGCTTTATCTCTAGATGTAAGTAGAGTATAGATAAATAACGAGGTGTGAATGATTGTTAAAAATAAAAATGGTCTGGATTTACGATGATTCAATTTCATAACATGATCCCCTATTTTTGACTTTGTTTTATTTAGTCTGCTCGATTAGGTGGATTTTACTCGAAATAGAATAAAAAAACGTTTCAATATAAAATAGTATGTTTTCAAGTTCTTAAGTAAAATCTCAAGCACTCTTTCCAATATATCTTTTGTATTGATCCCTACCCAGTTTTCCATTCCTCATTTTTAACCCTGAAACTACTGGTTCTAGTTTTTACGAATTTCAACAAACTTTTTATTCGTATTCCATTACGATTATCAGATTGTCTTACCAATGATTAGAAGCTAAGACTTTATAGTCAAATCAATATCGAAGTTGTTATTTTAACGTATAAACTATTTTTTACGAGTACAATTAAAAACAAATCTACTCCTTTTAATCTTCTCTGTAATAGAGATTTTACTGAGTGATAAATGTAAGCTAAAATAATAGTTACATTATTATTTGGGTTGACAACAACTAACACCTAAACTTTTTTACAATAGGAGAAACTAAACTAATCTTAAGGAGGCTAAAACCATGAGCAATCAAACAGGAATAATCAAGGAGCATATCTTTTTCTCAGATTCCTTACAAGAAGAGTTAACATTACTAATCTATCTTCCTGAGAATTATTCACCACTATATAAATATAGTTTACTTATTGCACAGGATGGCCAGGACTATTTTAAACTAGGACGAATCGGTAGACAGATAGAAATGTTGATGAAAGCAGAAGAAATTGAAAATGTTATTATCGTGGGAATACCTTATCGTGATGTATCGGATCGTAAGGCTAAGTACCATCCAGACGGAGAGCAGTTTCCACAATATGTTCGCTTTCTTGCTCATGAACTTGTACCATTTCTTGATCAAGAATTTCCAACTTATCAAGTAGGTCAAGGTCGTGCACTTATTGGCGACTCACTTGGGGCAACGGTTTCCCTATTAACTGGGTTAGCCTACCCTAATACATTTGGAAGATTGATTTTGCAATCACCATTTGTAAATGGAAATGTTTTGAAAGCAGTGGAAGACTACTCGTCCTCCACACGTCCTACTATTTATCATCAAATAGGGAAAATGGAAACAAAGGTAAAAACAACAGATGGAGATATTCAAGATTTTCTTACGCCTAATCGCGAGTTAAAAACGCTTATTTCTAAAAAGGGATTTTCCTATACATATGAAGAATTTGATGGTAATCACACATGGAAATATTGGCAGCCCTCCTTACCAGCAATATTAAAGGAAATGTTTGAGTAGTTCGTCGTTAATATGTTTCTTTTTTAAAATTTGTTATACTAAGATTAAATGAATTATCTAGGAGGGAATGACATGAAATACGGAATTGCCCTTTTTCCATCAAAAAAGTTACAGGATCTAGCGAATTCTTATCGAAAACGTTATGATCCACATTATGCTTTGGTACCACCTCATTTAACTTTAAAAGCAGAATTTGAAGCATCTGAAGAAGATCTGAAAAAGATCACACAAGAAATTCGTAGGACTGCACAAGATGCTAATCCATTAAAGATTTCTATTAAAAAGTTTAGTTCCTTTTCACCTGTAAATAATGTCATTTACTTAAAAGTAGAACCAACAAAAGAGCTTCAAGAATTACACGAGAAGCTCCATTCCTACTCATTAAGAAGTCACCCTGAATATACGTTTGTTCCACATATTACAATAGGACAAAACCTGTCAGATGATGAGCATTCAGATGTTTTAGGTAGCATTCAAATGCTAGACACTCAACATGAGGAAGTTGTAGATCGCTTCCACCTTTTATATCAGCTAGAAAACGGTTCTTGGACCGTTTATGAAACATTCTTACTTGGGAAGGATAATGATTAATTGAACATACAGCAAGTTACTACACAGGATCAACTAGAGGACGCATATAAAGTTAGACGTAAGGTATTTGTAGATGAACAACAAGTTTCAGAAGAAGAAGAAATTGATCAATTTGAAGACTACGCTACTCATATTGTTTTATACGATAACAATGAACCTATTGGTGCAGCTCGTGTCCGTGTTTTAGACGGAATCGGGAAACTTGAAAGAATTTGTGTGCTTCAATCCAGCAGAAAAAAAGGTGCAGGTAAGATACTTGTTACAAAGTTAGAAGAGATTGCAGAATCTCAGGGAGTGAACAAGCTAAAATTGAATGCTCAAACACATGCTATTCCATTTTATCAACGATTAGGCTATGAAGTTGTCTCGGATACGTTTTTGGATGCAGGTATCCCACACGTTACGATGATCAAAAGTAGCTGAGTTCCAATAAACCATGAACAAACACAAAAAAAAGCTGACAATTGTTAGCTTTTTTTTGTGTTTATAGTCTCCAGCAAATTGACTGACATATAAAGCAGTTCTATACAAACAAAAAAAAGATGCTACTCAACATCATAAAAGTGAGTCAGCATCTTATCGTTTATATAAACTGATCAATTTGTTTTCCTTTTCCAAAAAATTGTCCTGAATTTTGATTATTTTTCAATATCCTCTTTTTTTGTTCTAAAATATCGGCAAATTGGTGTTGCTGTTGAAATGTTTCTTCGCGGTTAAAATTACTTATACTTTGTACAGCTGTAGTTGGTAATGTATGTGAATAATGTTTTTGTACAGGAACAGACCGGTTCGCGTATTGAATATATGTATCATGTTGGATTGGTAAGATATAACCCATAGCAAGTTCCCCCTTTTTTCTTCTTATTCCCTGATAACCTGAAATTGAATCTTTAATTTTTAACTTTTCGATTGAATTCCATTCTGTTAAGATAGAACTTATCGCCATTTAAAGTATACGTCGAAGAACGTTATATACCTTTATTTACATATTCGGAAATTTGCAACCTTTTTTGGGGGGAGGATCATCATGAAGTACGCAAAAATGAAAAATGATCATTTATCTATAAATGAGCTACCTCGAGAGGACTATCAACGAATCTATGAAGCTAGTTTAAAAGAAAAAGTAACCTGTACGATATGTGGAAAACCCGTTCGTTTGTACATGGGGATCACCACTTCACCTTACTTTTACCACACTAATAAAGAAAATAATCAACAATGTGAAAAACAGCTTGTTGACATCCCTTCTACCTTGAATGCACCGCAAGAACCAATTGTTGAACAAATTTCATCGGAACAAGATGGATTCCGAATTCCTAAGTCTAGATCTATTGCAACAATAGAAAAACCAATCGTTACTGAATGGCGTCATCCAAAAATGTTGAAAGATCGATCTCCATTTACATTAAAAGTAAAAACACCATCATCACTTTTAGGCATACCACTCGATAGTGAGCAAAAGGAAGCTGTCATTGCGATCGAAGGTCCACTCCTTATCCTAGCTGGTGCAGGTAGCGGAAAAACACGCGTCCTTACCACTAGAGCGTTATATATGGTGGAGGAAAAAGCGATTGATCCAAGATCCATCATGCTTGTTACCTTCACTGCAAAGGCTGCTAAAGAAATGGAAGAGCGCCTTAAGAAAAATACAAAGCTCGCTACTAATCATCTTAATCAGCTTGTCATCGGAACCTTTCATAGTATCTTTTATAAAATGCTGCTTCATAACGATCGTGAAAAGTGGAATGGTCAGCATTTACTAAAATGGGATTGGCAAAAAGAAAAGTATCTAAAACAAGCATGTAAAGAATTAAATATTCCAGAAAAGGATTTCCCCTTTGACCAAGCCATACAACAAATTGGCTATTGGAAAAATACAATGATGGCACCTATGGATGTGCAGCCTATTGATGAGTGGGAAGAAAATGCACTTTCCCTTTACAAGTATTATGAAGAGCAAAAAATAAAATATGGACAATTCGATTTTGATGATATGCTCGTGAAATGCTATGAAATGTTAAACGAAAATCCTACTATACTTGAAATGTATCAAAATCGATTTCGCTACTTCTTAATTGATGAATTTCAGGATATTAATCCTGTTCAATATAAACTTATCAAACTATTATCGAACCATACGAATAATATATGCGGAGTTGGTGACGATGATCAAACTATTTATAGCTTTAGAGGCAGTGAACCCTCCTTTATCCTACATTTTAAAGATGAGTACCCTAAAGCAAAGATTGTAACTCTGTCAGCTAATTATCGATCAGATCATCATATCGTGTCATCTGCAAACGAGGTCATCTCTAAAAACAAACAGCGTTTAAGTAAAAAAATGGTTGCACAATATCAAACAGACCAATTTCCAGTATGCTTTTTCTCGTATGATGAAGAAGAAGAAGCAACCTTAATTGTAAACGACATTAAGGAAAAAATATCTGACGGTGCAACTCCTAATGAGTTTGCTATCCTTTATCGGACTCACACTGGTGGACGAGCGGTCTTTGAGCGTTTTGTCCAATCAAGTATTCCTTTTGTTTTTGAAAAAGGGCAGAATTCTTTTTATGAAAGAAAAATGGTTCGAGGTGCCCTTGCTTACTTACGTCTCAGTATTAATGCAGATGATACTGAAGCACTAACCGAATTGATTCGTGCTCTATTTTTAAAGCAATCTGTCTTAAATGATCTAAAAGCATTTTCAATCCTTCATGATTGCTCACTAGTTGATGCATTAGTACATTTAAAGGGACTTCCCGCTTTTCAATTGGCAAAGCTTAAAAGAGTCATACCTCGTATAGAACACTTAAAAAAGGAAAAACCGGTCATTGCTTTACAAATGATTGAAAAGGAACTTGGGTTTAATGATTATCTAAAAAAACAAGGCAATGAAGGAAATACGATGGAAAAAGGATCTGATGATCTTAATGATTTAAAGGTCGTGGCAAGAAAGTTTTCAACGGTTGAGGATTTTCTTCAACATAGCGAGCATATGGTATCCACTCAAAAAGCATTGAAGGGACAAAAAGTTACTCAGCAATCGGGGGTTCAGCTTATGACGGTTCACCGTTCTAAAGGTCTCGAGTTTAAATATGTTTATATCGTAGGTGCCGTTGACGGCTCGCTACCACATGATTTCGCGCTCGATTCTGCAAGAAAAGGAAAATATGAATATCTAGAAGAAGAAAGAAGATTACTCTATGTTGCAATGACTCGTGCTAAAGAACATTTAATGATCTCTATCCCATCTTATCGACGTGGTCGAAAGGTAGCACCCTCTAGATTTCTTAAATCATTATTATAGTATCTAAAACTAAATCATCCTACCAAAAAACCCTCACTGTTTTGAACGGACTTTGTCAGTGAGGGTTTTTTAGTATTAGATTTAGATGCTTTTAAGCTACTTTTTATTAATCATTTTTGAAATTGTTCCAAAGTCTAACTTTTCTTCTCCATTGACAATGGAGCGTACTATTTTATCTTCCATTTGCTTTGAAACTGGTTTATTAGCAATTTGAGAAACACGTTGAATAACACTACGGACTGTTTTTTCATCTTTAAAATTTGCACCTTGTAAAGAATTAGCTAAAGAAAAAACATCGTTCATGTTTACACCAGTTTTACTTTCTATATTTTTGAAGAACTTATTATCCATTTTCCCGCCTCCTTAATTAATGATATATAGTATGACTACCTAGGCGAAAGGTGATTACTATAGGAATGCAATGCTGAGAATAATAGTCTTTTCTCAACGATCTAACTAAAAGGCCTTTAATTGATCGCTATTTCCGCACAGATTGTTGCCTTTCGTCATTAAACTTCTTTACATAGTTAACTTTTTTTCTTGCTCATTTCATTAAATGACTTAGCCACTATCATTTAAAATAGATTCTTCATACGAAAAAAATCCAATGACTGATTTTTTTAGATTTCAGCAACAAACTTATAGAATAAAGCCTAATAAAGAAAGCACGAGCAGATAATGCTCGTACTTTTAACTAGATTTTATTTTAGCTATAAAATGATGCACCTACGATAATTAATAGGATAAATAATACAACGATTAACACAAAGCTGCTGCCGTAATAACTACCGCCGCCGCCACCATAACCATAATTACCACCACCGTAACCATAACCCATGTGCTAAACACCTCCTCTTGTCTTAATCCCTACACTATATGTTATTGAGGTTGTATTTGTTTGGACGAAAAAACAAATTGAACTAGCAATTTTATTTTTTATTTTTTATAAGCCATTGTTCCATCTCGAAAGCCGTTATCTCAATAGTCTGTTCAAACTCAACAGCAAGATCGTCAATTTCCTTTAGTTCTAATGATTTATTTTGAAGCTTCCGATCTTCACTTCGTTGAATTGTTTCATGTTGAAGATATCTCCTCTCGATGAATTTATTAAAGATCAATTCAATCATTTGCATCATTCCCAACTATAAAAGGCTATTGCTACTTATTCATATTAGCTAATTCACTAATCTTTGTTTTGGTTACAACGATCACTTCAAATAAATAAGGTTTCCCTTTAAATTTGTGCCACTATTGTTTTCATATTTATCCTTATCTCGTATCCATTTCGCTTAATGCTTTAACATTTTCATTCAAGGTGACATGGTATAACCATTCTTTTGCTCTTTACATATACATAACTATCTAAACAATTTTCACAATGAAAACCCTTTAAAAGCTATGGGAGCAAAAGAAATTCGCTGTGACATCCTAGAAACATTGAATTTCCTCATAATCAGTTATAAAATGAAAGACTAAGTGCTGAAGTTTCAGCTTTTTATTCAGTGGTTATAATCTTAATGCTAGGAGATCCTTAAAATGAAGACGACAATTTACAATGACCTTTTAAAAATTTTACATTCATCAACGATAAAAATGAATGAACCATTGAGTAACTATACATATACGAAAACGGGAGGAAAGGGCGACTATGTTGTAACACCACAAACGTACCAAGAAGTGCAAGGTGTATACAAATATGCTTTGGAACACAATATTCCTATAACGATATTAGGTAATGGTTCTAATTTAATTATAAAAGATGGTGGTATCCGGGGTATTGTTATGATGCTTTCGGAATTAAAAAACATTAAACGTTTAGGGGATCAAATTGTAGCCCAAAGTGGTGGAGCAATCATAGACACCTCTCGTTATGCATTGAAACAAACCCTAACTGGATTAGAATTCGCTTGTGGGATTCCAGGTTCAGTAGGGGGAGCTTTGTTTATGAATGCAGGTGCTTACGGTGGTGAAGTATCTGATGTCTTAAAAGAGGCTTTAGTATTGAATAACATTGGTGAACTTTTAACATTAACAAATGAAGAATTAGAATTAAGTTATCGAAATAGTCGAATTGCTAAAGAGAATCTTATCGTTCTAGAAGCAATATTTGAACTCAAACCTGGTACTTATTCAGAAATTAAGTCAAAAATGGATGATCTTACATTTCAACGGGAGTCAAAACAACCTCTTGAATTCCCTTCTTGTGGTAGTGTTTTCAAACGCCCACCAGGGTATTTTGCAGGAAAATTAATTCAAGATAGCGACTTACAAGGTAAGCAAATAGGAGGAGCACAAGTATCAACAAAACATGCGGGATTTATTGTTAATATTGATTCGGCAACCGCAAGTGACTATATTGAATTAATCCAATATGTAAAAGACACCGTAAAGAGTAAATTTGGGATTGAACTAGAAACTGAAGTGAAAATAATAGGTGAAAATAAAAATTAGAAAAGCACAAGGCGCCCGTTTATCGGCGAAAAGCATAAGACGAGCCGGCTGGAAGGTTGTTCTTTACCTTCTAGACGGATTGGCTTATGCCTCGAGCCGATGGCACATGGAGCTAGACAACATGAAAAGCACAAGGCGCCCGTTTATCGGCGAAAAGCATAAGACGAGCCGGCTGGAAGGTTGTTCTTTACCTTCTAGACGGATTGGCTTATGCCTCGAGCCGATGGCGCATGGAGCTAGACAACATGAAAAGCGCAAGGTGCCCCTTTATCGGCGAAAAGCATAACAAAAAAAGAAGTCTATTTCCCTATTATTGAGAAATAGACTTCTATATTTGTTCCATTAAAGATTGAGTTATACTAACCTTTATTCATACATACAATCTCTTATTTACAACCTAAAGAAAACATCAAAACATCCGTTTTAAACACTTCTTCAGATTAGTAAACTTCTATTCATAATCAGAGCTGAACAAATTTTGATTATTGACGTTTTTTTCTTTTCTTTCCACAGCCACAGCCGCTTTTTTTTGCTTTTTTTGTATTTGGTTTAGTAGAAGAATTAGAAACTGATTGATTTGAATTACTTGGCATTAGGGAAGGATATACATTTGCTTTTTTCATACCTAATCCCCACCTTCCTTTTTAAAATTCCGCTATTTTCTTCAACTCTATTAGTAAAGCTTTAGCATGTTACAGCTAAATTCGTATAGTAGTCCTTTTTACGAAAGACACAAGCTGTGTCAAAACAACCCATAGTAAAGAAAGATTGTTTGACGGTAATTAAGAAAGAAAACACTTTTTATTTATTCAGCATCTATATTCCATACTATGTTCAATTAAGTATTTGTTTCTAAGCCAACAGCCTAATCTATCAATTTCAAGATAATCGTCTCAATTACTCCAGCAATACCTGCTATAGCCAAAATAGCTATGATTGGCTCTGCACCTTGTGGCCAATAAAACCAAGCACCGTATAAAAGAAGCGCACACCAGACCCCGGTACACCAATAACAACTTAATAATTCACCAATCCACGCTCTCAATCCTTTTCCTTTCATTTCTATATAAATTTCAATAGCACCATCTTGATCAGTTTCTTCAACCTCCCTATGAAAAGGCCGACGAATGAATGCAGTAATCTTATCAAAGACAATAAGTCTGGTTAAGCGAAACGATGCAAATGCAAAAATGAAAAGTTGTAACCACGTCGTCATTTCCTCCACCCCTCTAAATCTTAATCCTTATAGATTATGAAGCAATACAACATTTATGATTAGGTACAAGTTTCCAAGTGAACTTTTTTGAATATCCTCCAATTAATTGCGTTAATTTTTGAAAACTGGGTCCTCATTCTAGGCATATGTCCCTTTGTACGAATGTCATAGAGTGATTGCTTAAAAATGGGTGTAAACTTGTATGTTTTACTCATACAAAAGTTAGTGCATCTGCATTATATACAATTAAGGGAAACACGGCTTTACACTATATTACTATCTTTAATCTAACTTCCCACGTCTCCAATACGTTAAAAAAACAAGCTTGTTTCCCTTTTAAACTCTTAATTAACGAAAGGAGTGAGTGTTAATGTCTACTACTAGATGGTCCGCTTTAGACGATTGCCATAACGAAGAAAGCACGCAAGGGGCTACGCAACTAAATGAAACAATTCAAGCTTCTGAGGAGTATATTCATATTAAAGACTCTTGCAAGGTTGAAGTAACTACAACTGATACTCAAGTTGCTGTATCTCTACAAGTTGCTATTCAAGTAGCAATAGCATTAGTTATTAACTTAACGATTGCTGATAGTGCTCGTGCTGAGCAGGTAACACAACAGTTACTACAGAACTCAGTAATCAAACAAGCAAACAAACAAAAGCTAATTATCGAAAACTCTCGCGACGTCACTATAAAAACAACTGATACTGATGTAGCGATTTCTCTTCAGGTTCTTATCCAGATTTTAATTGCCCTATTAGTTTCAATCGACATCTTATAATTCGCAATTTTTTACGCACACCATCAAATATCAGTAGTTTTTAATTGTTAAGACAAACCTAGTACTGTCGTCTATTATAAAACAGTAATTCTATATGGAATGAATATGGGGTATTAGTTTACCTAATCCCCTTTACCATATTAAAGTGAGGTGATAAACATGGCTGACAAAAAATTAAATCTTCAAGAGATCTCATCTACAATGATGCAGCTTTTTGTTCAGGATGTATTAAATAAAAACAATATTAATAAAGAAACTAGTAAATCGTTATCTGATGAGCAAAAAGAACAATTGAAAAAGGTAGTAGCTGATCTACAATCACAGGTAGATGAGTTTGTAAAAGGATCAAAAAAGACTGAAGAAGAAAATTCAGCTAACGTAACAGAAGCACCTAAAAACACGACGTTACGAGAAATGATGAAGAATAGAAAAAAAGAGAGCTAAGAACAATAGCTTAAGAGTATGAACTGGAGCACTCCTCAATTCGATATTCACTTATGATGTCGAAGTGCATATCCACTGTACAAGTGTTTTAGCATTTTGCTAAACAATTTAAAAATAGGCATTAAAACCAAGATGTTTGTCTTATACAAAAAGTAAATTCAAACATTTACTAATAGTACATTGAAAGGAGGAATTTAATAATGGAAGCAAGACCATATAAATGGGTAGCATTAGACGAAAAGTCATGTCATCCTTCAGAGTGTGATACGAAGCAAGAATGTTCAAATCAACATGGTGGACATCATCATGGTGGTCATCATGAAAATAGCGTGGGTAACTTTTTTGATACTGATGCAACAATAGGACAGCATGCAGCACAAGTAAATGAAATGGAACAAATCTCTTCAGAAACAATTATCGTAAAAGATTCTTGTGAAGTTGATGTCACTAGCACTGACACTCAAGTTGCTGTATCTTTACAGGTTGCACTTCAGGTTGCTATTGCTCTAGTAATCAACTTAACAATTGCTGACAGCGCTCGTGCTGAACAAGTAACACAACAATTACTACAACAATCAGATATTAAACAATTAAACAAACAAAAACTTATCATCGAAAATTCACGCCAGGTTTCTGTTAAGACGACTGATACAGATGTAGCAATTTCACTTCAAGTTTTATTACAAGTATTAATCGCATTAGTTGTTAACATCGACATTTTTTAATGAATGCTTAAAAAGGCAGGAGAACAACTCCTGCCTTTTTCTATACAGATTTTTATAAGTTTTAACAACTGTATTTTTATAGACTTTTATACGCTTCTCCCTCCTATTCATTTCGGTAGGTTCATTCCATTTACATACCTCTATTTCCATTCATTTCAAGTAAATAGAGATTAAAGAAGTCTAGCTCACAGCCTAAATAAATGGCAATAATATTTTCTGAATAATGAAAAGAGTGCCTAATATATAGATAAAAACCATAATAGGCGTTTCTTTTGAACCCATTATTCATTTTAGATGACAAACTTCAAGAATGTTTTATCATCTATAGACGATAACCCACACCAACTAGTCGATATACACATAGTCTGTTAAGGACTAAAGTCAAATAACTAATATTTAAGGAGATGACTTATCAATGGGTTGCAAAGAAAGAAGAGATAATGACGCTAATTGTGTATGTGATGCTGTAGAGCAAATATTAGCTGAACAAGAAGCTGTCGAAGAAATAAGCTGTCCGACTAGTTGCTACAGTAATTTATTAAGCCCAGCAGCTGGAGTAAATAGAGATACAATCCCTTTCATTTTAACAAATAAAAAGGGTGAACTTTTCAAAGCGTTTGGTAATATTGGTGGATTTTTAGGCGACATGACTTGCTTCAAAACTATCTATTTTCGTGTAGAAGCTGTTGAGGATTGCTGTGCAACACTTTCCTTACTTCGTCCGGTTGATGTTGATGGACATACAGAAAGCGTAGTAGATCCTTGTGATGAATGTTTCTTCGGATTAGAAAAAACTGATTTCTGTATTGAAGTAGACCTTAGCTGCTTCTGTGCGATTCAATGTTTATCACCAGAATTAGTAGGACGTATGGAAGAAAGAAAACATCATCACCACAAATAAAACGAAATCATTTAGACTGCTGACAAACAGCAGTCTTTTTTTGTTTATTAGCCCTTTTCTACTATGTGTGTCAAGAACAAATTCGCTTACGAAAAATGCACGAAAACATTCTTTTACTATGAAGTGTTTGGACTGCCTTTCTATATCTACAAAAAAACAGATATAAGCGATAAGAGTAAATAAGACCTGACTTTTATCATTTCTATGAAAATTAGGCTATTTGCCTAACACATTTTTAAGCCTAGCTACTTATACTAATAGTAGAAATGTTCAAATGGGAGGGAAGAATTATGACAAATAGGTTTCACTTTAATTGCGTATGTGCGGCCATTGAGAATATATTAGACCAACAAAATGCTGTGCTAGATCACTGTCCAACTAGCTGCTATAGCAACCTACTTAATCCCGTAAAAGCCCTTGGGGATACAATTCCATTCATGTTATTAAATGAACAAGGATCTCCGTTTAAAGCATTTGGGGATGTCGGTGTAAATTGCTTTACTACTGCATTTTTTAGAGTTGAAAGCACCAATCATTGTTGTTCTACATTGCGACTATTACTTCCTTTAGACTGTCATGGACAATTAGCACATGATGTGTGTGATGTACATGAATTAATCAAAACAAAAAACTGTGTTGAAATTGATTTAACCTGCTTCTGTGCCATTCAGTGTCTTTCACCTAGACTAGTGAACTAATTTACTATGATGACATTTTGTATGACGGTAAGCACATCAGTACGGGATCATGCTATTGATTTATCCACAAATGTTTTCAGGAAATAATTTTTATTGATAACATAAATTACCCTTTCTATCAACTTTGAAAAAAAGTTAGACACTGTTCTGTGACTAACTCTTTTTTACTGCCTCTTATATAACTGCCTTTATCCTAGGTAATTTTTAATTGCTACTCGGTTGTTACTTTTTTCAAAGATTTTATTTATCGTGTAGGTCCATACTGCTTTTTATCCGTTGTTTTCTAATTGAATGTAACCTTTACTTAAAAGCCTAATAAATTGATGGCCTTTATGCTCTTTAATGGTAGTTCAATTGGCTTAGTATGTGTTAATGAACGAATCAGTACGATCTCATTTTCTTCACTTAAGATGACACCTCGGTACTTTTCTTCTGATGTTTCAATTTGACACAGTGTGCGTGGCATGTTTTTAGGTAAGTTTGTAAAGAATTCAATTTTTTCATTGATATTCATTTGTGTTATCGGCTTTCTTTGTTTTCGATATTGTCTGGCTGACTGCTCTTGTTCAATTGCTTCTTCTTGAATGGAAGGGACCTCAACCTTTGGTATAATCTCTTCCGGTACTTCTAGGATTTCCCTTTTTTGTGTAACGGCTTCCTTCTCAATCGTTTGCACCTGTGATGGTACATGGTCACTGACTGTATTCAGTTTTGAGATTGCCTTTTTCGTAACAAAAGCTTGCATATTAACATTGATATTATCGTTATCTGGCTGAACAATGTACATAAGGGGTTTCAACGGATAATTTCTTCTTTGCTTATTGCTCATTTTTTTACCTCCCATACTTAAAAGAATGTGCACACTAAAACATGGTATGCCAAAGTGCTAGGTAATGTGCCTATTTCCTTACAATAAATGAAAATCGTAAGGGCAATGTTTTAGCCCGCCAAGCATAAGAAGTCTGGAGCTAGACACCTAGATCGATGTAAAAAGTACTTAGACATTCACATACGAAAAAAAACCTAATCCTTAATTGGATTAGGTTTTTACTTACTCTTGACTTGATCTTGTATTACCCCAAGATATGATATCCTGAATCTACATGTAAGTTCTCACCAGTCATACCTCTAGATAGGTCACTGAATAAGAACAATGCAGTATCTCCAACTTCTTCTGGTGTTGTTGTTCTACGTAGTGGTGATCGCTCTTCAATCTCTTTTAAAATTGAATTAAAATCACTTATACCTTTAGCAGAAAGAGTACGAATCGGACCGGCTGAAATAGAATTAACACGGATTCTATCTTTTCCAAGATCACTTGCTAAATATCTTACACTTGCATCTAGAGAAGCCTTTGCAACACCCATAACGTTGTAGTTTTGTAATACGCGCTCTCCACCTAAGTATGTGAGCGTAACGATACTACCACCCTCTGTCATAAGAGGTCTTGCTTCCTTGGCAACAGCAGTTAAAGAATATGCGCTGATATTGTGAGCCAATAAGAAGCCATCACGAGTTGTATTTAAATATTCACCCTGTAGTTCCTCTTTGTTCGCAAATGCGATACAGTGAGCGACACCATGGATGATACCTACTTCTTCTTTAATTGTGTTGAAGCACGTTTTTACTTCATCGTCATTTGTTACATCACAAGGTAAAACAATTGAATCATTACGCTCTAAAGAAGCTGCTAATTCACGTACAGATTTTTCTAGACGTTCTCCTGCATATGTAAAAATTAATCTTGCTCCTGCATTATGTAAAGACCGCGCAATTCCCCATGCAATGCTACGTTTATTTGCTACTCCCATAACTACAATATTACGTTCAGTTAATGATAAGTTCATGTTATCCTCCTAATATTGTTACATGTTATTAGTACCTGGTTATAATTATAGCATTAAATGATTTGTTACGCTATGTTACAAATGACTCTTATCGATAAATTTATGGAAGGTTGCTGCTGCTTCCTTTGGTGAATCCATTTGACTAATACCGCTTACCACTGCCACGCCATTTGCACCTGCACGATAAACGAGCTCTGCATTTTCTAACGTTATCCCACCAATTCCAACAATGGGAAAATCACATAATTCCGTAGTTGCTCTCATTTCTGATAGTAAGGTAGGTCCAACTACATCATGGGCATCGACCTTCGTCTTTGTTGAAAACATCGGTCCTACACCAATATAATCAGCACGATCTTTTATTGCCCGCTTCGCTTCTGCAATGGAATGAGTAGATACGCCTATCCACTTCTTATCACCTAGCTTTTTTCTAGCAATCTCTGCATTCGTATCATCCTGTCCGATATGAATTCCGTCTGCATTTAACTCAATTGCGAGGTCAATATCATCATTCACAATAAAAGGAACTTTATACTCCTTACATAGCTTCCTTAATTTATTCCCCAAATAAAGACAATCACTTCCAATTAAAGAGCCCTTCCCCTTTTCTCTGTATTGAAAAAGAGTAATTCCACCGTTCAAAGCCTCATGCAACGTTTTCTCCGGATCTAAATTAAGACAATTTATTGATCCCATAACAAAGTAGACCTTCAATGCCTTAGCAATTTCCATGACAAAAACTCTCCTTTACGAGCGACCGATTCATAAACGTTTACCTAACAGAGCAGTCAGTCTATATATGTCTTTATTTAAAACTATTCTTAACTTAATACTTTTCTTTTTTTAAAGGCCCAATGGTTTGTGGGACCATGTCCACTTCCAATTCCTAATTGATCCTCTATTGCTGCTTGTATAAAGGCCTTTGCTGTTTCGACTGCTTCAAATACGCTTTTTCCCTTACTAATTTCTGCGGTTATCGCAGCTGCAAACGTACAGCCTGTTCCATGTGTATGATTTGTCTGTTTTCGGATGCCTTCAAAATATGTAAAATCTAAACCATCATATAAAAGATCAACCACTACCCCGTTCTCTAAGTCATGTCCACCCTTCACTAGCACATACTTCGCTCCGAATTCCAACAATCGTTTAGCCGCTTCTTTTCTTTGTCCAATGTTTCCTATTACCATGCCAGTTAACACTTCTGCTTCTGGAATGTTGGGTGTCATTATTTTTGCTAACGGGAGTAATTCTTTAATCATTGCTTCCACAGCTTCTTCTTGCAAAAGGGATTGTCCCCCTTTTGCCACCATTACAGGATCAACAATAATATTCTCCCAGCCGTAATGTCTAATTTGCTGTGAGACTAATCGGATCATATCTGCATTATAGAGCATGCCTGTTTTAATAGCATGTGGTGTCAAATCTACTGCAACTGAAGTTATTTGAGATTGTAAAGCTTCTAGTGAGAGGGGAAATACACCTTGAACTCCTAATGTATTCTGTGCTGTAACAGCAGTAATAGCTGTCATTCCAAAGACCCCTAGCTCTTGAAATGTTTTTAAATCTGCCTGAATACCTGCCCCACCACCTGAATCAGAGCCAGCAATTGTTAATGCGCGAGAAATCCCCAACAATGTCCCCTCCTATATTTATCCAACATAACGATGATAAATCTTTTTCGCCTCTGCGATATCCTTTGTTCCATGAATAAGTGCCCTACCATCCTTAAAAAGAACGATACGGTGTATACCAAATGTAAATGACATTAAAAATGGATTTTCTAAAAAGGCATCAGCTAATGGTTTGACACGCTCTGAAATTAGTTCAAATGAAATTTGATTTCCGTTAGTCGGTCTAATTTGTACCGTATCTCTTCCACAAAGAACAGCAGCCTTTGTTTCCTTTTCTGCTGTTAAATATGGGTATACTGGATTTGTACCACAAGTTGGACAAGCATCATTTTTCAATCGCTCCATATTAATCGCTGAATATTGATTTTTCCACAAATCAAATGATACAAGCTTGCTACGTAAGTTTTCTTCGTCACCTACTAAGAGCTTTAAGACTTCTGTAGTTTGATGTGAAGTGACCATGTTTACAATCGGTGAAATAACACCTACAGTATCACATGTCATTCCATCAAAAGGGATATGCTTTAATAGGCAATGTAAACATGGTGTCTTCTTTGGAATAACGGTAAATGTTAGACCATAGCTTCCAACACAACCGCCATATATCCAAGGAATTTCATATTTTAACGAAACATCATTAATTAATAATCTCGTTTCAAAGTTGTCTGTTGAATCAACAATGACATCAACACCTTTAATCCACTCTTCAATATTAGCTGATGTGACATCTTCTACTAACGCAAGAATATCTACCTCAGAATTTATCTCTTGAAGATGAGTTTTTGCCGCAATCGATTTAGGTAGTCGGTTACTAGCATCCGCCTCTACATATAGCTGTTGTCTTTGAAGGTTGCTCCATTCTACATAATCTCGGTCAATAATCGTCAGCCTTCCGATACCTGCTCTGGCTAGCATTTCAGCATTTGCTGTACCTAGGGCACCGGCTCCGATAATTAACACATGCTTACTCTTTATCTTTTCCTGTCCACTCTCTCCAATGGGAGTAAATAATATTTGCCTTGAATACCGTTCCATTACGTTGTCATCATTCCTTCTGCAGGACTGCTAGCTGTTGCATATTCCTTTTTAGGTATTCTACCAGCTTCAAAGCCTAATCTACCAGCTTCAATTGCAAGCTTCATAGCAATCGCCATTTTTACTGGATCAACTGCTGCAGAAACAGCTGTATTTAATAGAACTCCATCAGCACCAAGCTCCATTGCAAGGGATGCATCTGAAGGAGAACCAATTCCTGCATCTACAATAACAGGAACCTTTGATTGTTCTATGATAAACTTTAAATTCAAAGGATTAAGAATTCCTTGCCCAGACCCAATCGGAGATGCCCCTGGCATAATTGCATGTACACCTAATTCTTCTAGTCGTCTCGCTAATACAACATCATCTGATGTATAAGGTAAAACGATAAATCCCTCTTCTAAAAGAATTTCACTTGCTTTTAGTGTTTCAACTGGATCAGGTAACAACGACCTGTCACAACCAATAACCTCAACCTTTATCATATCGCATAGACCAGAAGCTTTAGCCAGTTTAGCAATTCTTACAGCTTCTTCAGCAGTTTTTGCTCCTGCTGTGTTAGGTAATAACGTATAGTTTGAAACGTCTAATTGCTCCAAGAAATTTGGCTGTGATTCTTCAAAAATATTCATTCTTCTTACAGCAAATGTTAAAATCTCAGACTTAGACTTTGCAACTGCTTCCTTTTGTATTTCAAATGAAGGGTATTTACCTGTACCTAATAATAATCTTGATTGGAATGTTTTATCAGCTATTTTAAACATGTTTCATCCTCCTCCTACAAAATGAACGAGCTCAATTTCATCACCGTTTTGTATATTTGTCACTTCATAGACATCTTTTAAGACAATTTCTCTATTATGTTCCACTATAACTAACCGGTCTTCCAGTTTATAAAATGCAAGTAAGTTTTGAATAGTCTTTACCTCTTCATTTAAATCAACTAATTCACCGTTTAACTTAATTCCCATTTTAATCACCTCATTATCTGAGCATGTTTTCTCGTTAATGAAAATGCATGCACATATTCTTCTTCTATTTTTCTTTTCAATATGAGATCTCTTACCATTAATCCAGTTTTCGGTGCTAAGAGAACACCATTTCGATAATGACCTGTTGCAAAATAAATGTTTTCTCCTTCAGGATGCTGACCTATATAGGGCTTACCATCAATAGATTGAGGCCTTAGTCCTGCCCATGTATCTATTAGCTGAGCAGAAGCAAGGCCGGGTAGGATTGGAGTGACTTTTTCAATAAGAGCTTGAATTCCACCCAAAGTAGGTTCAGTACTCCAGTCATTTTCAATCATGGTAGCACCAATTACGAATCTACCATCACCTTTAGGCACAATATAGCAATGATCATGAAAGATCGTTTTGCTTAAATCTATCTGATTACTTTTAACTGAAAGACATTCACCTTTTACAGGTTTTATCCCTGCATCTATTCCTAATTCTTTAAAAAAGTGCCCACTCCAAGTACCATTTGCAATGACGACTTGGCTACAAGTGAAATCTGTTAGTGGAGTGGATAGCAAATATTCACCCGTTGCCGTTTTCTTTATCCTATGTACAGGTGTATGTTCTACTATATTTGCACCTAGTAAGCTAGCAGACTTGGAAAATGCTGCACAAACATGCACAGGTGAAACATGTCCATCCTCCTGTATATAAAGGGCACCCTTTATAGTTGAAGCCAGTGTTGGTTCGTTCCTTAGAACCGTCTCTTTTGAATGCCATTCCAAGGTGTTATGTTGTTTTTCTATATTCTTTAATGAAACGACTTCATCATCTGTCATTGCAAGCTTATACATTCCATTATCAACATGCTGAATATTAATCTGTGATAATTCAGAAAGTTCATCACGTAGTACTTGATAGTATCGTTGGCTTTCCTTGGCAAATTGAAATAAAGCATCATTGTTTTCTAGCTCTGAGTTCGCACCTAACATACCAGCAGCAGCACTTGTTGCGCCTGTGCCAACTTTATTACTCTCTAAGACAACAACCGAAAGACCTTCTTTAGCTAGCTGATAGGCGATCGATTGACCAATTATCCCACCACCAACAATTCCTACCTGATAATGTGTTTTCATGATATCCCACCTCTATAAACTACACTCTGTTTTAGTTCTCTTAAGTCATGGTTTGGTTTCTTACTTGCCATCACATATGACATAACTGCAATTCCAGAGATTTCAATTCCTACGAGTTCATGTATCGTTTCTGGAACAATTCCACCAATTGCTATCACAGGTATATCAACACGACGGCAAATGTCAGATAATTGCTGAACTCCTCTGGGCGTTACTTTCGTTTTTGAGCTTGTTTCAAATATATGACCAAACATAAGGTAATCCGCACCTGCTTGTTCACAGTCAATTGCTTCCTGAAGTGAATGTACTGAACGACCAATCCTTATTGATGAATCAAATTTTTTCACTTTTTCGATAGAGAAGCCGTGTCCTGGTAAATGAACATTAGGGATTTGATTCAGTAGTGCGACATCCATACGGTCATTGATCACTAGCTTACTTTTAGGTACGCCGTTTTTATTGACAATAGATAAAATTTCCATTATTTCAGCTGTTGATTTTGATTTCTCACGAATATGCACATAGTCAACTTCTTCGTGAATTAAAACGATTCGTTTTGCGAGTTCAGCCACGGTTTGTTTATTATCAGTAATAACATGAATCTCCAAGCTTCTCACCTTTTTCTTGATTGCTGTTTTGCATACTTTTTCAAAAAATTGGATAACGATCATTAGTAGACGCAAAAAAACACTTTCCCAGATAAGGAGAAAGTGGTTTACATACATAATTAGTATATGCTGTATTCCACTTCCCTACGCTGGTACAAGCCAGATCAGGTTTTGAGGGTCTTAAAGTATCACTTTAATCTCAGCCCTTTATATAAGGGCACCCCTAGCGGTAATTAATATTGAGTAAATGAACTGCAGAATTGAGTAGAGCTACTCTATTGCATTGATTTCAATAAAGATAGCTTTTATCTGCTACTTGCTCTGATGAACATTTTTATATCTCTATCATACCAAATGATTTCTATCTTTCAAGAGAAAGATCTTTTGACACAATGGTGAAAGGTTTAAATGTTTAAAATTCAAGCTCAAGTCGTAATTCATTCACATACTCTCTTGAACCAGTCACAATTAAACGATCTCCTAGCTTAAGGTCAGTATCTCCATGAGGGACAATTGAATCTTTTCCTCTAAAGATACGAACAAAGATGATATCTCCTGTAAATGGAAAATTACGTAATAGAATTTGATCGTATTTAGGATTATTTAAATTAATTTGATAAAGCATTGTTTCCTGATTCGTTAGTATTCTTATTACACTTGGCGCCTCAATAAGCGCCCGTAACATTGTCTTAGTTGACAATAAAGTAGAAAATATATCAATCCCCTTTTCTTTCAACTTAGCGTCTAATTCTGGGGAAGCAACACTCGCGATGATTCGGTCAACTTGTTCATCTTTTGCACTAAGAGCAATTTCTGCGTTCCGATCTTCATCACCTGTTGCCACAACTATTAAATCTACTTCAAAAGCACCTTGTTCCTTTAATGTCTCTAACTTAAAATTTTCAATTTCTTTAATTTCAAATAATGATTCAGATATTTGTTTATCCAATTTATCTTGGTGAATATGATAGATTGTTGTTTCATATATATCTGGATTAAGCTCTCGCGTTACGGGTAATGACATTTGATTTGCACCGATAAAAGCAACTTTAATCTTTTGATGCTCTGTTTCATTTTTAGGGAAAAGCTTTTTAAAGAATATTGGAGTAACAATGCTTGTTATAACAGCTACCAATATTAAAGCATTAGACATCTGGGATGTTATGATTTCCATTCTTTCCCCTATAGTTGCTGCTGCAATCACTAATGATAATGTTGAAGTTAACAGAAAGCCAGCTGCAAGAGTCGTTTTAACATCATACCAACGTCTTAAAAAGAGAATTGGTATTAGTTTCGAAATTAATAGCGCTATAATAAGCAAGGGAATTAATAATAAGATTTTAGGATCCTTAAATAGCTCCCATATGTCCAAATCTACTCCAACCATTACAAAGAATATCGGAATTAAAAAACCATAGCCGAATGAATCCAGTTTTTGTACCATTTCCTTATTGGGTGATAAAAGCGATACTAGTACACCCGCTAAAAAGGCACCTAGAATATTTTCAGCACCGATGGTTTCAGATATCGCTACTAAAACAATGATCAGTGTAAATACAGCACGTGTACCAATTTGAATCGTTCCCTTTGACATTGTTTCAATGAAAGATCGATTTTTGAATGACTTTCCTAGGAAATAAAAGGCAACACCAGAACCAAACAGTACTAATAATAACCATGTATTGCTGTCTCCACCGCCATAGATGGAGGCGAATACTGCCAATAAAACCATGGTAACTAAATCTGCGATAACAGCTACCAACAGAATAATTTGCCCAATATTGGACTTCATTATTTGTGCATCTTTTAACGTTGGTACAACAACACCTAAAGAAATAGTTGAAATAATTAAGGTCATTAAAAAGGCATTATCCATCAAGCCGGCCCAGACAAAGATATATGAAAGAAGTAAAGAAAGAACAAATACTCCTATAAATATAATTGTGGATATGTAAAAGGCATTTGGAACATTTTTACCCGATGGAAGCTTTTCCTTTTTCTTACCACTAGCAAAAGCTGTAAAGTCAATTTCAAGTCCACTTAAAAACATCAGAAAAATAAAGCCGAGCATTGAAAGGGTTTCAAGCCACATATCTTGGGACACAACATTAAAGCCACTTTTCCCAATAATTAAACCGATAATTATTTCTGCTACAACGACCGGCATAAAATGTAATTTAAATCGATGTAACAAGATAGGCGTAATAAAGGCTGCGATAATAACAATAACTAATGATGTAACGGATGCTCCATGCATCATATCCCTCCCTCAAATTAAGTATTTTGTTTTATTAAGGTTACAAGTGCCATTTCCAAAAAATAATTTCATCTTATTTTGTCCAAATAAGATTGGAGTAAGTACAGCAATTTCTCATATGAGTATTTATATCAAATATTGCATAAATAAAGTTGCCATGCCGAAATAAATTAAAATACTGATAATATCATTTATTGTTGTAATAAATGGGCCAGAAGCAACTGCTGGATCAACCTTTAAACGATGCATAATCAGCGGAATAAACGCCCCTGCTATTGTAGCAACTGTCAATGTTGCAAGAATAGAAATTCCTACTAATGCACCTAAGAAAATTTCTCCCTGCCATACAAAAACAACAAGCGTGACAACAATACCACAGATGGTGCCTGTTATTAAACCTGTACCCGCTTCTCTAAGAATCAATTTAAATGTACTTATTTCCTCAGCGTCTCCCACTGCAATTCTTCTTATTGCTACAGCTAGAGCTTGTGTACCAGTATTTCCTGCCATACCCGCTATTAGTGGGATAAAAACGGCTAATATCGCTACCTTATCTAACGTTTCTTCAAATCTACCAATTAGACTGGCAGTGAACATCCCTAAGAATAAGAGGATTATCAACCATGGTAGTCTCTTTTTTGCAGCCGAAAAAGGTCCATTGTCATTTGAATCAACATCTGTTATTCCTGCAAGCTTTGAGTAATCATCACTTGCCTCCTCATCAATTACATCAACAATGTCATCGACAGTTATAATACCCAGTAAATGTCCTCTGAAGTCTAATACGGGGAGAGCTAAGAAATTATAGTCCTTCATCTTTCTAGCTACCTCTTCTTGGTCCTCTGCTACACTTACAGAGTAAACACGTTCATTCATCACTTCAGATATCATCATTTCTGGTTCATTGATAATAAGATCTCTAAGAGAAATAACTCCTACAAGCTTTTTCTCTTCATCAACAACGAAAATGTAATAAATGGTTTCAGCGTTTGGAGCCTCATCCTTTAATATTTGCATAGCCGATTGAAGTGTCTGATTAGCATGGATTGAGATATACTCAGTTGTCATGATACTACCGGCCGTATACTCTTCATAATGAAGAAGTTCACGAATTTCTTCCGCTGCTTCATCATCCATTATTGTTAAATAGCTGGCCACCTGATCTTTATTTAGTTCGTTTAGGACATCAACGGCATCATCTGCATACATATGACCGAGCATTTGTGCAGCAAAAGTAGGGTCCATTTCAGAGAAATAGGTTTCGTACTGATCATCCTCATCCTCTATGTTCTCAAAAAGGCCTGCCATTTCCTCCGGTGATAGGAAATTGTATACAGTTAACCTATCTGTATCCTCTAACTTCACAAAAAACTTAGCTTGATCGTACGGGTGATGCTCTAAAAAAACCTCCCGGAAAGCATCAAAGTTTTGACTAGCTAAGGCAGAGAGTAAGGCTTCTTCTTCTAGTTCAACTTTTTCCTTTTCATCCGACATTTTATTCCCTCCTCTCTTAGGTGAAATTGCTTTTTCGAGTGATATAGAGATAGCCATTATCCACTTAGATTGGATTAGCTTAGAAAAGCGTTTATAGGACTGATTTTTCCTAGATTAGGAAAGACTATTTCCGCATAGATGAAAATAGTTTGTTTAGAAAAACGCTTTTAGACTTAATCTTGCTGGATTAGGAAGGACTCTTTTCGTTTTGGACTTGGTTATTTTCATTGAATTTTGCCTTAATTGTAATTTAAAAAATCCAAATGCCGATTTTTTCTGGGTGTAGAGCTATGAAATTTTATGAAAAGCTATTTCCTCACTTAGCTTTGAAAAAAGTTTTCCTGGATAGGTAGGGCTCTTTTCGTTTTAGACTTGGTTATTTTCATTGAATTTTGTCCTAATTGTAATTAAAAAAATCCAAATGCCGATTTTTTCTTGGTGTAGAGCTAGGAACTTATATGAAAAGAGCTTTATAATCAATATAATATTCTATAAGAATTCAGTAGAGCAACATAAATAATAACCTTTATGAAAATTTAACATTTTACAACGACATATTTTCCCCAGATATCACCGTGAATGAGAGCTATTTCTTTTATCATTCAAAGTCCCAACTATTATTAAACCTCTTAGCAGCGCACAAATATGAAGCACAAAATACTAATTGTATCACTTATTAAATATCGGTCTTTTTATTCAAATATAAGATTAGATATTTGCAAATTGTTCACAATCAATTAAGATGGTTAATGATACAATGACAGGGAAGTTAATTTCAAGTTTAAAGATTAGAAAGGGATCAACTATGACATCTGACAAATCCTCACAACAACGAATTGATTATACGTTGATATTTATAATGTTCCTATTAGCAATTGTTAGTTCGATCGCTATTGATAGCGCGGAGGCTACCCTACCGCCAGTATTACAAAATATAAATTTTTCAATAAGACAAATACAATGGTATGTCATTGGTACTGTAGCTGTAGTGATCACAATGCTGATTGATTATGACCGTTTTAAACAGCTTGCTTGGTATTTATATGGATTTGGTTTGCTTCTTTTGCTCGGGTTAGAGGTTTTACCCTCACCAATTGTTCAAACCATCAAAGGAGCTACCAGTTGGTACCAACTAGGACCTTTAGGTAATTTTCAACCTTCAGAATTAATGAAGATTATTTTAATTATTGTTCTGAGTAAGATTATTGCCGAACATCGTGAATCATACCCGAAAAATACATTATCAGATGATTTTCTTCTAATAGGTAAACTAATTGCTACTACTGCCCCTCCTATTCTGCTCTTAATTAGACAACCGGATATGGGAATGACTATGGTATTTTGTGCTATTATTGCTTCCCTCCTATTAGTATCTGGAATCAAGTGGGGAATTATTTTAACAGCTGCTATATCAGTACTTTTAGCTATAGGTTCATTCGTGATTATTTTTATAAAATTCCCTGACTTTTTGTTGAAATATATTTTGCGTGGTGAGGCCTATCAGCTTGATCGATTTTATGGCTGGCTAAACCCTTACGAATATTCAGGAGAACAAGGCTTCCAGTTAGTGAAATCGCTCCTAGCAATTGGCTCTGGGCAACTTAATGGGAAAGGCTATCAAAACTTAGAGGTCTATCTGCCCGAGGCACATACTGACTTTATCTTTGCAATTATTTCAGAACAGTTTGGCTTTATCGGAGGCAGTATCGTCCTTTCCCTCTTCTTCCTGTTAATTTACAGAATGATTCATATCTCGTTAGAAAGTAATGACCCCTTTGGTAGCTACCTATGTACTGGAATTGTAGGAATGATTACCTTTCAGGTTTTTCAAAACATCGGAATGACCATTGGTCTCCTACCGATTACTGGACTTCCATTACCATTTGTTAGTTACGGTGGAAGCTCACTTGCAACCTATATGGTTGCGATTGGTATCATATTAAATGTGCGATCACGTACTAGAACATACATGTTTGAGTAAAATATTGGTACCCTATTTAATGGGGTACTATTTTTTTTTGAGTTTGTGAGTTTGGGGACAGTCCCCAAACAGTCTCTTTTCACACAATCAGACATATTTTCTAACTATGGTGGCCTGGCCCCAGCGCATAATTCCCCTTCCCCCTTCTAGTTTTGGTGATGGGAAATATATAAAAATAACCTTATGGGGCCTGGCCCCCTATTAGGAGGTCTACTGATGAGATTTGATGTGATTGGTGATATTCACGGGTGTTATAACGAGTTTGAGGAGTTGACGATAAAGTTAGGATATGATTGGGGATCAGGAATACCCATTCATCCAGAAGATAGAAAACTTTGTTTTGTTGGTGATCTAACTGACCGGGGTCCAGAATCTGTCAAAGTGATAGAGGTTGTTTGTCGATTAGTCAAAGGAGAAAAGGCTTATTATTCACCTGGTAACCATTGTAACAAGCTTTATCGATTTTTTTTAGGCAATAAGGTACAAATCACACATGGACTTGAAACAACAGTTGCCGAATATAAAGCATTATCTCCCAATCAACGTGAAATAGTGAAGCGTGATTTTATCTGGCTCTATGAAACAGCGCCATTGTATCAGGTACTTGATAAGGGTAACTTGGTTATTGCCCATGCAGGTATTCGCGAGGATGATATTGGAAAGACCAGTAGTGCTGTAAAAACGTTTGTATTGTATGGGGATATCACAGGAAAAACGAACCCAGATGGTACACCTGTACGTCTAGATTGGGCGCAAAATTATCACGGTGATTCGCTCATTATCTATGGACATACACCGATAAAAGAACCTCGAAGGGTCAACAATACGATTAATATTGATACTGGGGCTGTCTTTGGAAATAAACTTACTGCATTTCGTTATCCAGAAGATCAGCTGATCTCTGTCCATTCTTCTCTTCCATTCGATGAAACTAGATTTAAATAATGTCTCTAAATATTGAGAAACCAAAATAAAACCCACTTATTCTAGATTAAGTGGGTTCTCCGTAAATAACTCTTTCATATCGACCGGTAGTTGTGAGACAAAATGAAGCTCCTTATTTAAAAGCGGATGCCAAAATGATAACTGTGAACTATGAAGAGCCTGTCTAGTTATTCTCTTTCGATTACCTCCATATAAGGTGTCTCCGCAGAGCGGGTGACCAATGGATGCCAAATGAACACGAATTTGATGAGTTCTCCCAGTTTCAAGGACGATCTTAATATGGGTTTTGTTTTGAAAACGATGCAGCACTTGAAAATGCGTTATTGCTTCCTGACCAAATTCACAAATTTGTCGCTCGATTATACTGGTATTTTTTCGACCAATTGGCTTTGAGATTGTTCCTGATGATTCTTCGATTATCCCTTGAACAACCGCTTCATATGTTCGGTGTATTTCCTTTTTCTTTTGTTGATTCGATAATAAGGAATGTAAAAACCTGTGCTTTGCCACAAGCATTAATCCAGAAGTATCTTTATCTAATCTATTAACAATATGAACAGTCGAAGGTATTTGTTGTTGTTGATAATAATAAATTATTCCGTTTGCAATCGTGCCTGTTAGATGATCACGAGACGGTATCGAGGGAAGATTCGGCGGTTTATCTATGACTAAACAATGGTCATCCTCATATACAATCTGCAAAGGCACATTATCTGGAGTAAGCCCTGCTCCTCTTTCTTCCTTTGGAAAAATAACTGTCAGGATATCATTTTCCTTCAAAGGATAACGAACAGTTACATGTGAGGAATTTACGAGCAAATCCCCACCGTTAAATTTAATATCTGTTAATGCACGCTTGGAAATTTTCCTTTCTTTAACATAGTCTAAAACACACTTGCCTGCATCTTGGTTCGATATAATCCATTGTAGCTGAAATGTTTTCATTGTCAGAAACCTTTCTACTCATTACTTCCAATATCACCCACAAAGGAGTCTCTCACTCTTTTCCAAAACGGGAATGGTTTAAAACGAGCGAATCGGACATTTTCATTTGCCACACGACATTGTATTGATTTAACATCCTTGTGTAAAAGGGTTAAATGATCAATTGTAATTTGAAAATCGACGTCATTGACTGGCTTCAGCATACATGTGTGATGCTCAGGCAAGATAAGTGGTGATCCGATTGTACGGAATACACGATTATTGATCGAAGCCATCTCAGCTAACTGTATCGCGCGAATTGATGGGTGGAGAATTGCACCACCTAACGCTTTATTATACGCTGTACTACCTGAAGGTGTAGATATACAGAGTCCATCCCCACGAAACGTTTCAAAGGTTTGTCCTTTTATCTCTACATCCATAACAAGCGTGCCCTCGATACTTTTTACTGTACATTCGTTTAGAGCCAAATATCGCGCTTCACGTCTTCCATCATTATGGCGAATGATTACCTCAAGTATTGGGTATTCAACAACTTGGTAAGGTGTTTTTGCGATAGCTATCACAAGTTTTTCGATTTCATCTGGGACCCAATCCGCATAAAAGCCAAGATGTCCAGTATGCACTCCAATAAAAGCTGTTCGATCAAGTCTACTACTATAACGATGAAACGCATATAAAAGGGTACCATCACCACCAACAGAAATCACAATATCAGGTTGATCCTCATCATATTCTAATTGAAAATCTAGTAAGTAGGTTTTCATTTTTTGCATAATCGAATTCGAAACAGTATCTCCCTTTGATGAAATGGCAAACTTCATACAGATCTACCCCTTTACTATTCTTCTTCCTTTCCTTTAAGTAGGAAGAAGAATCGAGTTTTCATAACCACTTGTAGTAAATGTCAAAAATAAATAAGTTCATGTTCTTACTTTATTAACATTGTCTCAACTTCACTTTCAAAAAAAACCTCACCTTACAAAAAAGTCCAGGGAAAAGTATCTATAAAATTTAATGATTGCTCTTAAATACAATCTTCCTACTTTCCACCCTCAATTAAAACGATTATGTATGTTTATTTTCCGTTTTTCTTGAAAAAATAACCTGTGCTTCTTGAACCTCTCCTCTTATTTGTGACATTTCCTCATCTAATAAATAGGCGGCTTCAGCTGACCGTTTTAATCTTACTTTAATATCATCAGGTATTTTGCCACTGTATTTATAATTCAATGAATGCTCAATGGTCGCCCAGAAGTTCATTGATAATGTACGAATTTGAATTTCGACTAGCAATTTCTTTTCACCAGCAACAGTCTGGACAGGATACTTCGCCACTACATGATAGGAACGATAGCCACTTTCCTTTTTACTCGTAATATAATCTCGTTCTTCGACAATCTCCAGATCATACCTATTTCTTAACATATCAACAACCACTTTTATGTCTTCAACAAACTGACACATCATCCGAATTCCAGCAATATCTTGTAATTCATCTTCTAGAACTTCTAGAGGAATCCCTTTGCGTTTTGCTTTATCTAAAATACTCGCAATTGGTTTTACACGTCCTGTTACAAATTCAATTGGAGAATGAGAGTTTTGAAGTTCATACTGTGTTCTTATACCCCTTAGCTTTACTTTTAGTTCCTCAACTGCTTGATTATAAGGAGCTAAAAATAAGATCCATTGTTCATTTTCCATAAAAGCTCCCCCTTAAGCAACCGTTCTTCGCCATCTTTTTCTATATATATCCTAAGAAAATAGTTCTTCTACTTTCTTTTCCATCTCTTCTCCGTAGTTAGCATTGCCTTTAATATTTTCTATTAAGTAATTTAGTTCATCATAAAGACCAACTAACTCGATATCTTGATCTTCTATTCTAATCATTGCACGATATCCCTTGTCTCTAGCTTCTTTTAACTCATTCCAAACCGAATATGGTATGCCAGCATAGACAAATTCATCTTCCGTCTCTAATAAATACACGAATGACAATTTGTCAGAATCAACTAACATTTGTCCTTTTGCCTGTAACCCGTTAATATTTGATATAATAGATGATGATTGTAAAATTAAGTTATCAGTTTCAAATTTTGCCTCAGTAAGTTCAATTCTTTTATTCATATGTTTCTCCTTCCATTACTTGTTCCAGATTATTTTACCATATTAAAAAGTCTCATGATAACATTGCTGATTGATTCGATTCAAGGGATAATAAGACATGGGTAACATCAAAGCTTTCGTAACGTAATTTTTTTAAAAAATTGATTTTGTATAGGCTCTTTTCTAAAAGTTTGCTGCTCCAGGAAATTAAAAATTGACTTTTGGATTTTAAATTTGGGAATTGAAGCTGTTTTTCAAAGGATACGACTTAATTAACCGAAAAGAGTACGACATCCACCTAGATAAGTAAATCAGGCTTATTACGGAAAACAACAATCTATGTGAAAAGTATAAAACGACGAGAGGACTATGCTATATGTCACAAGAAATAGAAATTGAATTTAAAAATTTGCTTACAAAAAATGAATTTATAAAATTAAAAGATATCTTTCATATAGAAGACAATGAATTTATTTTGCAGGATAACCATTATTTTGATACACCACAATTTTCTTTAAAAGAACTAGGTGCTGCACTGAGAATTAGGAAAAAGCATGAAGATTATGTTTTGACATTGAAAGAACCAGCAACTGTTGGCATTTTAGAAACACATCAGATTCTTACAGCAGAAGAAGCTAATGAAATGATTGAAATGGGATGTCTCCTAGATGGTCAAATTGTGGATCGAATTCAGCAGTTAGGTGTAAATAGTCAGCTGTTCACTTATTTTGGGACACTCTCAACCATGCGCGCCGAAAAAAACTATGAAAATGGTTTAATTGTACTTGATCATAGCCGATATTTAACTGTAGAGGATTATGAACTTGAATATGAAGTTCAGGAAGAAGAACCCGGTAAAATTATATTCCTTGAACTCTTATCAAAACACAATATCCCAATTAGACAAACAAAAAATAAAATTCACCGATTTTATGATCAAAAGCGCAAGCTCCCGTTTAGCGACGTATGAACTAGAACACCTCTGTAGTATGGGATAAAGGAAACACGAAGAGCACAAACTTATTCGATGTTAACTTATCGTAAGGAGGAGGGTGAAGTTCACTTGGAGCTGGATGTCGTTTTCGCTTATCCAAATTACAAGAATTTTATAATTTCCTACTAAACGAAAAATATAAAGAAATGGGGTAAGTATACTGGATATAAAAATGAATTACTTTAAAACAATATTAGAATTACAAGCCATGCGTAATTTTAATAATAACCCAACTGGAATGAAAGCAGCATCCTATGAAACAGACTTTCAGGATTTATTGCAATCCTTCATTCATTCCACATCTGGTGACATAGCAATTAAGCAACCAACATCCCTATCCCTTAATGATTTAAGTTTGCAAAACAGTCAAACTCCCAATTTAGATAGATTAGCTTCAATAAAAGAAACCGCAATGCCTATTAAAACGGGAAACATTGACGAAATTATTAAGAATATGGCTACTAAATATGATGTTGATGAAAAATTGATTCGTGCAGTTATCCAACAAGAATCTGGCTTTAAAACAACCGCTAAAAGCCATGCGGGTGCAATGGGCCTTATGCAACTCATGCCAGCAACTGCCAGGTCGCTAGGTGTGGAAGACCCTTTTGATGCTGCCCAAAATGTAGAGGGTGGAACAAAGTATTTAAAAAAGATGCTTTCACGCTATGACGGTGATGTATCTTTGGCATTAGCTGCCTATAATGCCGGACCTGGAAACGTAGATAAATATGGTGGAATACCACCCTTTAAAGAAACCAAAAATTATGTCCAAAAGATTACCTCAACCTATAATGTGTAGCTAGTCTAATATGACTGGCTACTTTTTTTTTTTGAAATTTTAAATGTTGAAAAACTAGGAAAATAATAGCAGACTTCGTATAGCTTTATCGCTCATACATGCCTCTCTTTAACATATAATAGGACTATGTTAGGAAATACTCCAAGCTATTTGTTTGAGATAAATCATAGTGCTTGTTAAAATAAACATATATTATTATTTATGTCCTTTAATATAACGACTATTTCAAACAATTTAGAAAGTAAAGCTTTGTACGAAAAACAACAAACATTGTGATAACATACAATTTCTTAGATGCACTCATTAAATCTCTTTATAGATCGATAAAAAGCAAAACTTTAAAGGAGTTATCAACATGACTGAACAAAACTTAACACCATATGATGCGATAGGGGAAGAAACTCTTTCGCACCTTGTTGATTGCTTTTATGAAAAAGTCCAGAAGCATCCTTTATTAAATCCAATTTTCCCCGATGACTTAACTGAAACTGCTCGAAAGCAAAAACAATTTCTTACACAGTACCTAGGAGGACCACAAGTTTATAGCGAAGAACATGGACATCCTATGTTAAGAGCTAGACATCTTCCTTTTCAAATCACACCTACACGTGCTGAAGCATGGATCGCTTGCATGAAGGCAGCGATGAAAGAAGTTGGACTTGAAGGTGAACTAAGGGATTTCCTTCTTCATCGCCTTCAACTTACAGCACATCATATGGTTAACTCAGAAGATCATGCGGAAAATGACAACGAACAGAAAGAGGTTACTAATTATGATGAACAATCGTGAGGAAAAGAACTCTTCTCTCTTTTTCTCGCAGTGTAATGGGCATCCTGATAAACCTTTAGAAATTTATATGTTTGTCGATCCTTTGTGTCCAGAATGTTGGGCATTAGAGCCGATTATTAAAAAGCTTCAAATTGAGTATGGTCGTCTTTTCACTTTAAAGCATATTATCAGTGGACGCCTAGCAACTATGAATGTTTCCAAGAGAAAAAGCCCTGAAAAATTAGCACAGGCATGGGAGAAAACTGCTTGTCGTACTGGCATGTCATGTGACGGAGATGTTTGGATGAAGAATATATTATCAACCCCATATTCTGCATCACTTGCAATTAAAGCAGCTGAACTTCAAGGTAGAAGAGCTGGCCTCCGTTATTTACGAAAATTACAGGAGTTATTATTCATTGAAAGTCAAAATGTGTCTGATGAAAAAAAGTTAATCCAAATTGCCGAAGAGGTTGGACTAGATGTAGATGAATTTAAACAGGATCTCCACTCACAAAGTCCCGCAAAAGCACTACAATGTGATTTAAAAATTACAGCTGAGATGGATGTACAAGAAATTCCAACACTCGCTTTTTTCAGTGGCAATGTCGAAGAAGAAGGCGTAAAAATCACGGGCATTTATTCATATGATTTATATGTTAATGTATTACTCGAAATGGTCGGTCGTATCGGTATAAAACCGTCTCATGTACCTCCGTTAAAAATCTTTTTACAACATTATAAATTTGTTGCCACTGCTGAGGTTGCGGCCGTTTATAATTTGACAATGACCGAGGTAGAAAAAGAATTAAAAAAGCTCGTCCTTTCTCAGAATGTTGAAAGAGTTCAGGCTAAACATGGAACCTTCTGGAGATACCTTGGTTGATTTAAAATAGATTTTTATCGATTAAAGGGAGACTCATAAATAGAGTCTCCCTTTTAAAATTTACAGATAAGATTTCTTAACTAGTAACATATTTTATTGTTAAACTAAACCTAGACTTTTTGATCACAATCGCTTTACATCCTAGTCAATTCACTAACAAGCTGTTGAGACTTTAATCCCTCCATACCATCAACAAGCGGTTGTTCTCCATTATGAAGACAAACGATAAAATGCTGTACAGCATCAACAAATCCACGTTGTTTCAAAACTGTTTCCCACGATCCAGGGATTTTTGTTGTGATCGTATTATTTTGTTCTACTTCAAAAATGTTCATGTTTTTAACCCGTACGATTGCACCTTCTGTAACCAATTCGATTTGTTCTAAATTCGTACCTGCTTTTCTATGCATAGCTGTGTTCATTGTTATCTTAGAAGGTGTTTCATACACATGTTGCGCTGATACCAGCTGCTTTTCCTTATTAACTTGGATATTCTTATACTGTACGTTCAAATCTCCATCCACTAGCCATCTAGCCGTATCTACTAAATGGAGATAATCATCCAACATGGTAAATTCATAAGAATGTGGACCAACACTGTCAGTACGATGTTTTTCAACATGCACCCATGCCGAATCATTGATCATTGCCTTTGCTTCTATGTACATTGGGGAAAATCGACGATTGAAACCAACCATCAACTTTCTTCCCCGCTTAATCCCTAGCTCCACTAATTGCTCTGCTTCAGTAACCGTTGCAGCTAGAGGTTTATCTACATAAATGTCTAATCCTCTATTTAATAGTTCACTAATAATTTCATAGTGCGACTCAGTAGAACTATGTACAAACATCGCATCACAATCTTCAGCAAGTGAAAGAAGGCTATTATAGTCTTGAATGCGATATTGATTACAAATTGCTTTCCTGTTCTCCTTATTCGGTGAGTAGGCTCCTATAAATGACCAATCCGTTTCTTTTGTCAGAATCGGCAAGTAAGCCTTTTGAGCGATACCACCCAATCCTACCATTCCAATTCGTGGGTTCCTCATATTAATCAGCCCTTATCATTTGATTTAGTTTCATTTCTAACAATATACGAAATACAATTTATACTTTTGTGAAGAATTATCTAATAAAAGCTGCCTGTTGATTTGCAAGTCCATCTTTTAACCAGTTAGGATTCATCGTTAGTAAATCAACAGGTAATGATTGTGGCGAGAAAAAGGCCACTTCCATTGATTCAACCAAATCTGCCTTTAGCACTCCTCCTGTAACGGTTGCTAAGAAATAGCTTGTGATAAAGTGGATATTTCTTCCATCAGGATAAAGAAATACCTGTGATTCTGGATCAGAATAGACTCCAATTAGCCGTGCTACTTTTATCCTTAGTCCCGTTTCTTCATAAACCTCCCTGATTGCTGCTTGTTCAATTGTTTCTCCTGGTTCTACATGACCTGAAGGAACCCCCCACTTCAATACATCAGAACGCTTTTGTAATAATACCTTACCGTCTTGATCAAAAATCAAAACGGCAATTGCAGGATATATAGATGTCTTTTCCACTTATTTTTCTCCCTTTAAATATATTCTTATTTCTATATTATACATGTTTATAAACCTCCTTTAGTATAAAGTTTGATCTCATTGATCTATTAACCATCATCACATATGATATATCTTAGATTACCTATATATTAGGAGATGAAAAGTCGATTGTAATAACTTCATGATTCCTAAGATTTAAAACACCATTCACTTTCAAATAAAAAACTCCCACCCCTTTAAATGAATAAAGAGGCGAGAGTTCAACTATTATCCACAGTACCACGCTAATTGATGTTATTAAAAATAATAACATCTTCCTAACGAGACTTAACTCTACTTACTTACATAATTTTAGGAAAATATCTCAAAAGTACGTTCCCTATTTGTAATTAAAGCACTTCTTCATAATAAATAGTTGTACATTTTTTTAAAAATTTTCATTCTATATTCTTAATTTTTTTCTGTAAATTTTATTGTATATTTCTTCTTATTCTTTCCATCTTCTGATAATACAGTAATAACAGCCTCACCTGGTAGTGAAGATGGTTTTGCAATTTGAAAGGATGCAAATAAATCATTTGTTACAACAACTATAGCAGGAATTTCTCGTTCATTCTTCTTTAATTCCACACTGTAAGTTAAGGTGTCGCTATCAAATCCTTTTAATTGTTTCCTATTAATCATAATATTTTCTAAAGACGCATCACTACTTTGACTTGGAATAGGATTTTCACCAAGCCCTAATACTTCCATTTCTGAAATTGCTATACAAGCCCCTTCCATTGCTTTCATTACTGCTCGAATATTCGTTGTTTCAATTGGAGTGAAATCAATTGAAAGTTCCTTGTTTTGAACATCTGTTTGAGTACCTTCAATTTCTTTCCATTCAGTTCCATCCAAATATTCAAGATGTAAAGAGGCAGCAGGTCTTGTGCCACCATTGTCATCATAAAAATGTAATTTAACTTGTGAAACGGTTTCGATTTTATCAAATTCTATGGCAACCCAATCTTCTTCTCTCCAGTTATTTGGATCCCAGTTCGTCCATCTCGCACTAGAGATGATACCATCGTTGACATTTGATGTACTATCATATTGCCCTGTGAAGGAGGCGCTTACTTTAGGATACTCCTTTACTAATCCAGAAGGCTTCAATGCTAAATTTTGTATTCCTGGTTCTGTTATTTGTATATTGGCAATTGCTTTGATTGGACTCTTCGAAATACTTCCTTTTACTGTGAACTTTCCTAATTCTGCATACTGATTTGGGTCGATTCCCTTCCAATTAACTGCTACTTTTCCAGATGTACCAATTTCTAGTTTTGCTGTTACTTCACTAGGTAATGTAGGTGCCATACCAGGAGTTGTTTTTATTTTTATAGGTTCAATACTATTTATTTTACTTACTGTTATTGTCGCGATAGCCTTAATCTTTGTTCCATCAACCGTCCCTTCTACTTTGAAGGTATTTTCTTTTGAGTATAAATCAGGATTAATTTCATCCCAATCTACCTTTTTCTGAACCGTCTCACCATCACCATAAATTGTCGTTACAACATTAGGTAATTCTGGAGCTGTCTTTTTCTTCGTAACAACAACATTAATTGGCTCAACTTTCGTAATTCCTGCTTTTACTAGTTTCCAAACCTGGTTGTTACCTGTTGTCGGCTTCCATACACCAACGTTAGCCCCCTCTTCCTTTGATTCACCGCCTACTTCTATTAGATTTCCGCTTTGAACGTTTATAAATGTGTATTCTCCATTCCCGTAAGATGACATCATCCATTTTTGAGTTGGTGAATTTTCAATGGTTTGAAGAACAACTGAATCATTTTCAACACCAAGTACACTACCACTATCAGTGTTTACAATTCGATAACTTTCTTTTGTGCTATAACCATCTGTCAGTTTTTGAATACTCCAGTTTTGACTTTCCTCATCCCGAATATTGCTATTTTGAACAATTGAATTTTCACTTTGTCCAATATCAAGCACTTTTCCACTGTTTTTATTGATGAATTTATATTCCTCATCACTATCCAGGAAAAGGTTGTCTTTATTCACACCAGATACACCAGTTACAACAAAGGTCGTAATTGATTGTGGTTGAACTACGGCAGAGAGCTTTTTATCAGTAACCGACAACTTGGATTTTTCAGCTAAATTTTCTGTAGCTGATGTAACATATGGTATTGCTTTTGCACTCTCATTAACTGACTCAAATCCCGACAAATCAAAGTTGATTGCTTTCTCTACAGTGGTGGAATTCGTATAGACCACTACAAGCGATTCTTTTTCCTTGTTTATTGCGGATAAAGTGTTACTGTTATTTGAATTAATGACTTGATCGCCTGGTCGAATAAATTTACTGTAATTACCCATTGCATAATACTTTTTATTCTTATGAATTTTTACTTTTTCGAAATCAGCTGGATCCATATCAACTTGAATAAGTCCCCAGTTGCCATTTTCATGCTCTGGACTCATATTTACTTCGTCTTCAATTGCCTGCCAGAGCAACCATGCTTCCGATTCTAATTGCTGTATATCAGTTGTTATTCGCTGAGATAATGAAAGACCTGGTCTTATATCTTCATGATTTTGACCATCACCTGTACTAAGGTCCACCTCAGACATCCATAATTTTTTCCCTGCCCCCTTAGCGATATCTCTTGCACCAATCTGCTGTGTTGGACCATAAGTATGCACGTTTAACTGTCCAATGTTGTTTCTTGTCTCGTTATTATATTGCTCCCAATCTTGTCTGAATTTTTGTGGGTTTGTTTCGTCCATTGCAGATATAACTGTATTAAGACCTTTTTCATCCATTTGCTTTTTTACTTCATTAATAATTTTAGCTTGTGATGCAGGTGACCAATTTGCCCCTTCCTGTCTGCCCTTTGCTCCCCAATACCCAGTATTTGGCTCATTCACTGGTGAAAGGGTATTGAATTCAATGTTCATATCCTTTTGTAAGTGGTCTACTACTGTCGTTAAATATGTTGCAAAATTTTCAAATTGATCTGGTTTAAGATTGTCATCCCAAGAATTCCAGTTACCGGATACATATCCACTTTGCGTCATAAAATACGGAGGTGAATTTGAAAATGCCTCAAATGTATCAGCCCCTCTAGCTTTAGCAGCACTAACCCACCAACGTTGGTTAGCATCAGCCTCCCAATTCCAATGCTCAGAATTTTCAGGGTCCCACCAATTTTCATGCTCTGTCCATTCATCTATGTTTCCTTCTGGAGGACCAAATTCAGCAGGTCGATTCCAATATCCCGGAACTGCTCCACCTAAACGCATATATGGCTCCGTCTCTGGTGAGTCACCGCCACCAATATTATAACGAGCAATATTAAAATTCAGTCCGTCTTCACCGAAGAGATCATCGGCAAGCTCATTTCTTATTTCTTCCGGCCAACCACCTGTTATATTTGCAAACCAAACAAGTGCTGTTCCCCAACCATCAAATGGTTCATGTTGATAGCTAGGATCTAATTTTATTGATTCTGAATCCGTATTCACTTCAATGGCACCTTCTTCTGCGTTGGTTAGTGTAGGTGAAACAGGTAAAATACTCCCTGTTAAAAGAAGTATGATTAAACAATAGAGTGAATACCTTTTTATTAACAAATTTTGCAACATAAATTAATTTCTCCTCTCGATATTCTATTAAAATCCCTACTTACACGAGTTGACTTAAAAAAGGTGATAGAATTCGTCTATGACCTCAAAAGTCATTAATACCTTTGTTCATCAATTAAGTTAGATTTCTATTACCCCAAAACATCTTAATTTTTTATTGAATCAACCACCCCCTAAAAATTAGTAAGCGCTTCCAAATAAACGTATTAATTATTCAAATTAGTACGTTTAGGAAAATAACTCATCAGGTCACAAAAAAAGATATTTATCACATTAATGGATATTCATAACGTCTATCCTTTTTTGAATAAAACCTATGTATTCCTACATGCTACTTTAAAAAAACAAGGTAGAACCTGTTACTAACAGGCTCTTCCCCTTTAATTAATTGTTATCCTTCTTTATTTAAATCCATTTAGATCCTATTAATGACAAATTCGAATTCCATATCCTTGTTCGATTGAACTAGGTGCTCATTATGAACTGGTGCACCCCAACTATCATCTCCACCAATACCCATTTGTTTTCCCGCGACGGTAACAACGGTATAGTGTATATTCGGAAGCTCGTAATGATGCTGTGCATTCTCAAGCTCAAATGCCGTGTATGGTGAAAAATTGCATTCTAGTGAATCCCCAGACGAAGTAATTCTTATGCCTTGGCCTTCCTTGTCTGTTAGGTTTACCCAACGTACGCCTGTCCTGTTTCCTGATTCCTGTGGCATCAAATATCCGGATAAATTGTCAGCTACTTGATTTTTAAAGATTCCGAGTCTAGCTCCCTTTGAGCGGTCAGAATAATTCTCATCAGGACCTAGCGCATACCATTCCAGTTCGTGGTAATCGGCTGGAACCTTGAAAGAAACAGCAAAAATAGGCATTTGTGGAAGATTCTCTACCCCATGATAAATTGATTTCACTCGTACACTTCCATCTATTGAAATCATGTAATCATTTTTAACTTTAATCTCCCTATCTATCGAAAATTCATAGGTAAAGCCTACACGCACAAAATTATTTCCTTCCTCTACATCAATATTAATACATTTTCGCGCAAGACTAGCAGTTAACCAGCAGCCAGAATGATAGCTTTGTGAATAGCCCTTATCATTATCTGTTGTAGCCCTCCAGAATAAAGGTGCTGGAGGCATCTCGATCATTTCTTTCCCTGCATAATTTAACGATATTAAGCTTCCGACCTGCTTCGAGAACATAATCATAAAATCCTTACCGTGTACACCTATATTTACATCACCATTTACTACTCTTAACTCTCCGTTTTGGATAATTTCTGTTTGTTGTTTTGTTTCTTCAAATACAAATTGGCCAAAAGCAATTTCATGGCCTGCATCTGCCCAACGTGTTTTTTCCTTTAACTTTAATGACGTCTGAATACAGTACTCACCAGCTTTATCTATGATTCCTGCTGGCCATGCAAAATCAACGTGTTCTTTCCTTTGAGGTGCTACAGCCACATTTACTTTACTTCGGTATATTTCCTTTCCTTCTAGGTAAAGAATCGTTACCAAATTATAATTTGCTGTACTAGTAAATAGGCTATCATTGATAATTGTTACACCTGATTGATCTGAAACAAGCTTCACATTCTGATATAGATATTTTACTTCTTGCATTTTAGGTGATAACTCTCTATCCGCATATACAATTCCATTTGTACAAAATCCATAATCTGTTGGACGATCACCAAAATCACCTCCATAGGCTAAAAATTCCTTGCCATAACGATTCTTTTTAATTAAAGATTGATCAATGTAGTCCCAAATAAAACCACCTTGATACATTGGGTATTTATCCTCTAGTTCGGTATATTTATCCATACCACCAAGAGAATTACCCATTGCATGCATATATTCACAGCTGATGTATGGCTTATCCGGATTATCAGTTAAATAATTCTCAATATCTGCTGGTTTTGCATACATCCGACTCTCCATATCGCTTGTTTCGTTGTAGTCTCGATTATGGAATACTCCCTCATAGTGAACAAGACGACTCGAATCAACCGACTTAAAGTATTTTGAGACGTTTAGGATGACTTCTCCTGCAAAGGATTCATTTCCACAGGACCAGATGAGAATAGAAGGATGGTTTTTGTCCCTTTCAAACATGGAAATCGCACGGTCCATGACAATATCCTGCCATTCCAGCTTATTCCCAGGAATATTCCATGAGGGTTCAACCGCACCCATTTTTTGCCATGATCCATGTGTTTCTAAGTTCATTTCGTCGATGACATAGATCCCATACTCATCACATAGCTCATACCAATAACTTTGGTTCGGATAATGGGATGTACGTACTGCATTAATATTATTTTGCTTCAGTATTTTAATATCCAAAAGCATATCTTCCTTGGTGATTGTCCGTCCAGTTCGGTAATTAAATTCATGTCGGTTCACACCTTTGAACACAATTCTTTCACCATTTATGCGCATGACCTTATCTATCAGCTCGAATCTTCTAAAACCGACTTTTTGAGGAATGACTTCTACGAGATGACCAGATTCGTTGAATACTTGTATCACTAATTTATATAAGTAAGGATTCTCTGCACTCCAGCGTTTTGGTGCACCTACCTCCATTGATAACCTACAATTTTCTCCGCTTGTTTCAAGTTTTTCAGTCAAAACTAACTGACCTTGAGCATCAAATAATCCTGCTACAATTTTTGATCTGTTAGGTAAAAGAGATAAAAACGTAAGATCTGTCGTAATTGTTCCTAAAGTATATGATGAATCTAATTCTGCTCGGACTAGCAAATCATAGACATGGATTTCTGGAACGGTATAAAGATATACATCTCGGAAAATCCCAGAAAACCTCCAAAAGTCTTGGTCCTCTAGCCAGCTACCAGTACTACGTTGATAGACCTCAACTGCTAATTTATTTTCCCCTTCTGTTAGAAAAGGAGTTAACTCAAATTCTGCTGGTGTAAATGAATCCTCACTATAGCCAACAAACTCACCATTTAACCATATATAGAAGGCAGACTCGACACCTTGAAAGGAAATATACACTGGTTTGTCTTGCATATTCTCTGGTACATCAAAAAACTTCACATAGCTCCCAACAGGATTATTATCAGTTGGAATTTCTGGTGGGCGAATCTCATTATGCCCGTCCCAAGGGTACATCGTATTTACATATTGTGGTTTTCCATAACCCTGTAGCTGAATATGTCCAGGGACTGTAATATTCCCCCAACCTGAGCAATCGAAATCATGTTTATAAAAATTCTCTGGGCGGTTGAGTGGGTTTATTGAATAGGAAAATTTCCAATTCCCGTTCAAATCAAATCTCATATTCATTTGTGAGGCGTTAAGAGCCTCAGCCTTTGTTTCATAATATGTGTGATCTGAATGTGCTGGCATTCGATTTACTGCAAACATTTCTAAATCGGTAAGCCAGTTAATTTCTGGAGTTATTGTCATCCCTTACACCATCCTATCAAATTCTTTTTAAACTCATAATCTAATCTATTTTACTGAACCCATCATGCCAGCAACAAAATGTTTTTGCATGATGAAGAAAATTAGTGCTGCAGGTAAAGTCGCAATAACAATAGCCGTCATAATGACTCCAAAATCAGGTGAATAACTTGATCCGAGAGTTGATATGAGCAACGGTATTGTTTGATTTTCTGGGGATTGCAAAACAACTAGAGGCCACAAATAATTATTCCAGCTAGCCATGAACGTAATGATTGCCGCTGCTGCATAAGTAGTTTTCATTGTCGGAACATAAATTCTAAAAAAGACACCTAACTCGCTTAATCCATCAATCCTTCCAGCTTCAAGAATTTCCTTTGGGAACATCTTCGTGCTTTGACGAAAGAAGAAAATGAGAAATGCTGTTGTAAGGGACGGTAAAACTGCCGCTGTTAGTGTATCAATTCCTATAAAGGGCATCATTTGTGAAATAGACCCAAACATTCGGAATAAAGGGACCATCAAGGCTGCAAAAGGAATCATCATCGATACTAGCAATATATTGAACACGATATCTTTTGATTTACTCTTAAAAATTTCAAATCCATAGCCTGCCAACGATGCAATTAGTAACGACAGTACAGTTGTTGTGATAGAAATTTTCGCTGAATTAAGTAATGCAGGTACGAGATTGACTGTATTCACTAGATTAGTGAAATTATCAATTAAATGATTTCCCGGCAATAGTCTGCCTTTCGTTACATCTACTGATTTATTTGTAGCACTTACGATCATCCATAAAAATGGGAACACTGAAATAATTGTAGCAACTGTTAATACGCCATAGCTAAAAAAACGTTTAATATAAATCATTTTTCTTCACCTGCCACTTTAAACTGGATAATTGAGAAGATAACAATCATTATGACAATCGCATAAGAGACGGTAGCCGCATAACCAAAATCTGGCGTATATTTAAATGATAGATTATAAATATACTGTGAAATGGTAAGAGTTGAATTACCTGGTCCTCCCTGTGTAATATTCATAACCTCATCAAACAGCTGAAGAGTACCGATTGTTGAAGTTATTGATGTGAACAGAATAATTGGCTTCAACATTGGTATCGTTATTTTGAAAAATTGTTGAACTGATGATGCTCCATCTATTTTAGCTGCTTCGTATATTGATTGATCGATATTTTGTAATGCAGATAAATAGAAAATCATGTTGTAGCCTGTCCAACGCCATGTAATAGCAATTATTATCGTTATTTTTGCCCAAAAAGGGTCAGTAAGCCATTGAATAGGCTCTGAAATAAGTGAAATATTCAGCAGCATCATGTTAATAATACCGTCGGATCCAAATAAATATTTAAAAATCACCGAATAGGCAACAAGTGATGTTACACAAGGTAAAAATATCGCAGTACGAAAAAGTCCTTTAAATTTCAATTTTTTATCACTTAACAAAACCGATAAAAATAACGCAAGCAAGATCATAACAGGTACCTGAACGACTAGATAGATAACCGTATTCTTAACAGCCGTTATAAACGTCGGATCTTTAAATAAACGGGCGTAATTTTCAATGCCTGTAAATGTTAAATTCGTTCCCGCTCCAGATTTAAAAGACATTATTAGTGCTTGAATCATTGGGTAGAAATAAAACAAGAAAATCATTAAAGTTGCAACTGCTACAAAGGACCAGCCAATCATTACGTTTTTTGTAAAAATTCTATTAGTTTTAGTTGTTGAAATAGACGGGGTTGTTTTTGCTGTAAACACTTTATTCCAACTCCTTACCTTTTATATAAAAATGCCTCGGAACTTTTCGCTTAATATTTCTGATGCTCCAATTGGAGAAGGCGAATAGTTCCTGAGGCTTATGTTCTAAAAGACTTCGTTTCTGCCTGAAGCTAAATAGTTTTAGTTATTTAATTTGTGCTTCTGCTTGACTCTGTGCATCTTTTAGCACTTGGTCAATGTCTTTACCTTTAAGATAATTTTGCATCTCAACAACTAATATATCCTCAATCGCATAAGTGTGCAGACCATAGTTTACTTGTGGAATTTGTTTTGTCCATTCAGAGAAATCAGCAACAATTGCTTGTCCTCCAAAGAATTCATCAGTTGCCTTATATGCTTCACCTTCAGTTGCAGGCATATAAGTACCAATTGCACCAATTTCAGTAACTAAATCCTGATATAAATCTGCATTTGATCCAAACGTTTTAGTCAGGAAATCAACTGCATTTTCTTTTCCTGGTACATCTAATACATACCATGAACTACCACCCAAGTTTGTAGCGTTAACTGAGCTTTCTATACCTGGAAGTTTAGGAAAAGGAACCACTGCCCACTTTCCAGATTGGGATGCTTCAGCCTTAATTGAAGGAGTAATCCAGTTACCTGTTGGAAGAGAAGCTACTTCTCCGCTGTTGAATGCTGCTAAGAATTGACTCCAATCAGATACTGGCTTAACGATATCAGAGTCTAAAAGTCCTTTGTATACTTCAAATGCCTTCTTAAGAGATTCATTGTCAGCTAAATTCGGTGTAACTCCGTCTTCTTTTAAGTACCAAGATCCACTAGATTGAATCATCATACGAATTTGACCTAGATCATTTGGATCAAGCGTTAGCATTTGTTTGCCTGTTACTTCTTTAACCTTCTTACCAATTTCAATGTATTTATCCCAGTCAGCATTTTTTAAATCCTCTACTGAGTAACCTGTTTGTTCTAAATAATCTGTTCTGACATATAGTCCAGCTACTCCTGTATCGAATGGTAAACCATAGTTCTTACCATCTAAACTGGTAGTGGTCATTTTGTAAGGAGCAAAGTCCTCTGCATTAAATGAATCTGTTAGCTCATGAAATGCATCTGGATATGCTTGTAAAAAACTCTGAGCACGGTAATCTTCAATCAAAACAATATTTGGAAGACCCTTTGTCGTACCTGAGCTTAAACTCGTGTTTAGTTTTTGAATAATATCATCTTGAGCATTTTCAATAATGTTAATCTCAACATCTGATTTCTCAGTCTGATAAACCTCTTTCGCCATTTCTATTGCTTTAACGTTAAAATTTGGATCCCATGCCCAGACAGTTATATTATTTTTATCTTTCGTATCTTCTGATTGGTCTGTATTATTTGCCCCAGAAGAACATGCAGTCAACAACAGAATGCTGACCATTAATAGGAAAAGTACTTTTTTCATCGATATCCCCCCAAGTATGTTTGTTTCACCTTTGTAAGCGTTAACTTTCTTACATTTATCATTCTATCATTTGTCTACTGCTTCCACTTAGGACGATATTTCTCTAAATTTGTTTTATTTTTATAAATTGAATACGTTTTCATTTAATGCGTTTGTACTATTTTTAGATTCTTACATTATTTTTATATGAATCCAAGTAAAACCAATACAAAGAGGCAGTCTCACAAAAGTCTCCTCCTCCATCAACTCCAATACTATAGAACTTCATGCATAGTATTTTTCTCTATCGAGTATAATGATTGTGAGCCTTTGATTTGAGACAGCCTCTTCATAAGAAAAGGGGAATTGCCCTTTTTGCGACTGAAACTACAGAATATATAACCAAGTTATTTTATTATCGGTACTGAGATCCGCACCTTTGTTCCTTCTCCTATATCACTAGATATTTTCACTCCATAAGATTCTCCATATAACAGTTGAATACGTTCTTGTACATTACGTATTCCGATTCCAGTAAAATGCTCCTGTTTTCGATTGGTGTTTGGTAGTTTGCTATCATTGGATATTTCTATTCCATCACCATTATCTACTATCTCACAAATCAAAACATCGTTTTCCTTCCAAACCAAAATATTTATATAGCCTTGATACTTCCGAATAAACCCATGAAAAAATGAATTTTCCATAAAGGGCTGCAAAATGAGTTTGGGAATCTGATACTCCAAACAATCTGGAGCAATAAAATAATTCACATTAATTCGATTACCATACCGTTTTTGATTGATCAATACATAATTTTTTAGATTTTCAATTTCCAACTTAACAGTAATTGTTTCGTTGACATTTCCAATCGTGTTTTGCAGCAATGAAATAAAAGCATTAATTGTATCTTCTGTATCTTCCTTATTTCCTTGTTGTACCATAAACTTTATTGATGTTAGTGTATTATATAAGAAATGTGGATTAATTTGTTGCTGTAGGGCAGCAAGTTCTGCTGTACGTTTCTGCTTCTGAGAGTCCATAAGTTTCTCTACATAAGCCTGTAGTTCTACAAGCATAGAGTTAAAGGCAATGCCGATTTGTCTTGTTTCATAAGTTCCAGTAACAGAAACGTATTCGTCAAAATCGTGTTTGGATGCATTTGAAATTTCCTTTACCAATTTTGATAATGAATTCGTCAATCTCTTTGATACAAAAAATACAATAATAAGAGAAATGACGATAATACCAATGAAAATCATAATAAGTTCCTTTTTATTAATCAAGCCACCAACAGCAGTCTGCTTGTCGATAACGTTAAAAAGGTACATATCAAAAGAAGGCAGATATTCTACAAAGAAAATATGGTCTTTCCCCATAAATTTCCTAATAACGTATTCCTCAGATCCATTTTCTAAGTCAGCAGCGATATTTAAAAATTCCTTTTCTTTTTTCCCAATAAACTTTTCCCTATTGCTTGACACAATATTTCCAGATCTATCTAAGATAAAAACGTCATTCCCATAGCTTGTAAAGCTTTCGTAAGACTTCCGAAAAACAGTTTCATTTACAGAAAAATACATATATCCATAATTGGTGGTAGTCTTTCTTTCCATCAACGGTTTAGATGCTACTATGAAATTTCCACTATTTGTCGTTTCCGATAACTCTTCACGAATGTCATAATGATACATCAATTTTTTTGGTTCTGTTAATGTATCTTTAGTCATCTTGCTTTTTTTCAATTCGTTATCAGAGATCGGCCAATACCTTCGATCTGTTGCGTAGTTAATACCATTAGAACCTGTAACGATAATACTCACATGAAAAGATTCTAAATTTGATTTGTTTTTCTTCATTAATTGATTCATCTTATAAAATGATTGCATTTTCTGAGCATTGGATGGCTTTTCAGTGAGTATTGTTTTCAGAGTCTCACTCTGTAAAAGATGATTTGATGATCTTACGATAGAATAGTTGTAAGTTTCAAAATTTTCCTGTATCTGATTTATCACCTTTGCATTCATAATGCTAAACTTTCCTATGAAAAATTGTTCTGACATTCGAATGGTTGTCCATGTTATTATGATTGAAACAGCAATAATACTTATAACAGTGATAAGAAACATAATAATGAATAAGCTATTATGTTTAAAGTGATCACGTACGATTTTCATTTTTCTCCCATCTTCATCTCATTTTTCTCCGATATTGACTAGGTGATAGTCCTTTTATTTTTTTATAAACTTTACAAAAGTAACTATGATCGGAGTATCCCACCGTTGCACTGATTTCAGAAATGGTTGCTGTACTCTTAACCAACAATTTTGATGCTTCTTCCACCCTAATTTTATTCAAATATTCAATAAATCCCTCCTTATTATGTGTTGCAAAATAGCTTGATAGATAGGAAGGATTAAAATGAAAATGATTTGCTAAACCTGTAAGAGTTAGTTGTTCTGAATAATGCTTTTCAATATATTCTAAAAGCTTCATCATATTCAAATTTCCGTTCTGATTTCTTTTGTTTGATATACATTCAATGATTTCAGTAATAAAATGCTTCAAATTTTTAACGACTTCTTCAGCAGAAGTTGATTCCTCGATCATTTTAAAATAAGAATACTTGGACTCCTCAAGTTCTTTAACGTCGTATTCCATATTCCCCAAAAGGACTGTTATATTAAAAATAATATTCCCAAAAAAGGATTTATACTCAAATACTTCGGTATTAAAACATGTAGACATTAAGTCTGTATGATCCTTTAAATAGCTGAATGCCGAATCAAAGCGCTCGTGCTTTATTTCAGATGTAAACCAATCTAAATTAAAAGTGTCACAATTAGATTCTTCTTTAGGTAAATCTTCCTGTAATAAAATTGATTTATTGGGAAAATAAAACCGATATTGTAGTAGTTTTAATAAACATTCTTTGAATACTGTCCCAACTTTTGAAAAATCACTAAATTGATTACTCAGTGCAAATCCTGCTTTGGTGTTTAAATTAGCTATGTCAGTCATACATTCTATGACATCAGGAAGTTTGTTCTGGTTCATATTTATTATGAATGCGATTACATTTTGCCCAGAAGGAAAAGAATGATAAACTATATTTTCTAATTTCGTGCTAAGTGCGAATTCAACTTTTTCCTTTATATAGCTTTTCAATTCTTCCGGTCCCGAAGGCGTAGGTTCGCTACAATCAATCCCAAGTAAACAGTAAGAATTAAAAGGAAAAACCGTTGAGATGATTTGAGCATCATAATTAACCTCGTAGCCAGATATCATTTTGTCAATAATATGTGTTACAGAAAGGTTCATATCCTGCTTGTTTTCCTTTAAATGAAAGAAAGGAATTCTGTTAACTGCTTTTTTCAAAACATTTAACAACTCCTGTGAGTTTAGCTTAGGTTTTAGTATATAATCTACAACCCCACTCTGAAATGTTGAACGCACATATTCAAATTCACCAAAACTACTCAGGATAATAATCTCTATATGTGGATACTTAGTCTTCACAATTCTCGTTAATTCTTCCCCACCCATAATCGGCATGACTATATCTGTAAGAATGATATGCGGTTTCGTTATTTCTATTAGTTTAAGTGCTTCTTGACCATTTGAAGCCTCACCAATAATTTGAAAACCTTCTTCCTCCCAATTAATATAATGCTTAATTCCCTGTCTTATTAACATTTCATCGTCTACAATAAGTGTTCTGCATAGTTCCCGAATTGCCAACAAGATCCCCCCAATTAGGTAATATTCTTATTTTGTCTAATAAGCTGTCCATTCTATCATTTCTTCAAAATCTTATCCTTTTTTATTTATATGATAATTTACATGCTCTTGTCTTTCTTTATTAATGGCTGTTTTCGTAAAGATTGTTGTTTTCCGTACAAAGTACTAATGTACACGTTTTAAGTATATCTTCGTGCTCTTTTCGCTTAATTACTCTGATATCCCTATGGACACAGCTTCAATTTAGATCATAAAAATCCAAAGCCGATTTTTCTTCGTACTTGAGCAACAAGCTTTTAGAAAAGAGCCTTATTAATAAACGAAATACGGTGCCATTTTTGGGTAATAATAGATATTTTCAAATGAATTGATGTATTCTGCAATAATCTTTCATTCATACCTTTTAAAAATTCTACTGTTTATTTTTTTAATTGTCCAGGTCTTTTATAATCACATAAACTTTATCACTATCTTCTATATAAATTTATTTCTGTCAAGGTCACTAAATTTATTTTTTTGATTATTCAGCAGATATTTATTTCAGTTCCTTTATTTTCATTCATTTTAGATAAACCGGTCTTTACGCAATCATAAGTTTAACAACCTATAAGTGGGCTTACAATTTTCCACTTAAACAAAAAGATCCTATACATAAGTATAGGATCTCTTCTATATGTCTTAACGACAACAAAGGGGATGGGAGAAATTTTTCACGGTCAAACAAAGGGGTAAATGTTTGTTTGTGATTAATTTCACATCTCTATCATATCAAATATTGTCGAGTTATGACAAGTCAAAGAATATCATTTCACAGAAATGTCACAAAGAGATACTTAATATATTCTTTCTTCTATAAGATAAGAATTGGTAAGTTCCGGGGATAAAAGGACCTCATAACACATATAAAATAGTAAGTAGAAAAAGAGGAGGACTTTTTTAATGAAGTGGATTATTACAGGTAGTATGACAACAATTATCTTGATATTTGTGAATCTATTAGGATTTATGGATTTAATACCTATATATATTACTTCACCTTTATTATTTGTAGCCATTTTTATCACTCTCTATCTCATTAATCATCGTAAAACATTTAAAGGCTTTTAGTATCTATCAATTAAACAAATGGTTTGAAGCATATTGTATTCTTGCCTACTTCTTAATGTCAGTAGTAGGCGATTTTTCATTTTCCTAAAAAAGGACAATCGGAAGTTTAATCACCGATTGCCCTTCCTTCGCTATTTTACTTTCGAAAGTAGTTCTTCCATTTCATTTAACTTTTCTTCAAATACTTTACAAGCTTCTTCAATTGGATCTGATGATGTCATATCAACACCAGCTTTTTTAAGCACTTCGATTGGATAGTCTGAGCTACCTGCTTTTAAAAACTCGAGATAACGATCCACTGCTGGTTGACCTTCTGAAAGAATTTGATTACTAAGTGCAGTTGCTGCACTGTAGCCTGTAGCGTATTGGTATACATAATAATTGTAATAAAAATGGGGTATTCTCGACCATTCTAAGCCGATTTCTTCATCAACTACAATATCATCACCAAAGTATTGCTTATTTAAATCATAATATGTTTTTGTTAATTCCTCAGGAGTTAATGGCACTCCACTTTGTGCCTTTTCGTGAATTATATGTTCGAATTCAGCAAACATTGTTTGGCGGAAAACAGTTCCTCTAAATCCTTCTAAGAAATGATTCAGTAAAAATAGACGCTTTTTCTCATCATCGATTGTTTCGAGTAAGTAATGATTTAATAATGCCTCATTACAAGTTGATGCAACCTCTGCGACAAAAATGGAATAGTTACCATATGGATATGGTTGATTTTCACGTGTATAGTAGCTGTGTACAGAGTGTCCGAACTCATGTGCAAGCGTAAATAGATTATTCACATTATCCTGCCAGTTCATCAAAATATAAGGATTTGTTCCGTAAGTACCTGATGAATAGGCGCCACTGCGTTTCCCTTTGTTCTCATGGATATCTACCCAGCGATTTTCAAAACCTTCTTTTAGAATCGATTGATATTCTTCACCCAATGGCTCGAGACCTTTTAATAAATAATCCTTTGCTTCATCGTAGGTTACTTCCATTTTGACATCTTTAATTAATGGTGTATACAAATCATACATGTGGACTTCATCAAGCTCTAGTACCTCTTTACGAAGCTTTACATATCGTTGTAATAAATCCAAATGCTTATGAACAGTACTTATTAAGTTATCATAAACAGACTCTGGGATATTATCGCTACTTAAAGCTGCTTGTCGTGCTGATTCATAGTTTCGTACCTTTGCGCTAAAGTTATCTTTTTTTACTGTCCCACTCAATGTACTTGCAAACGTATTTTTAAAGCCTCCATATGTGTTATAGACTGCTTTAAAAGCATCCTCACGCACCTTACGATCTTCGCTTTCTAGGAACCGAATATACCGGCCATGGGTAATCTCTACTTCTTCACCATTTTCATCTTTTATTGTTGGAAACGTAAGGTCCGCATTATTTAACATTCCAAATGTATTACTTGAAGAACCTAATACCTCTGATGCTTGGGCTAACAATTCCTCTTGTTCTGCAGATAACACATGTGGACGCTGGCGATTGATTTCATCGAGTGAATGCTCATAGAGTTTTAGCTCTTCCTTTTCATTTAAGAACTGCTTAATTTTCGCTTCATCAACAGATAATAACTCTGGAACAATGAATGAACTTATGCTTGAGGCTTGAGTATATAAGTTCGATGCCCGATCGTTTAATGCTTGGTATGAAGAATTTGTTGTGTCTTGATCATATCTCATGTGTGCATATGTATAAAGTTTGCCAAGACGTTCCATTACTTGATCCTGGTATGTTAGTGCATGATATAAAGTATCGGCGCTTTCTCCAAGTTTCCCTTTAAATTCTGCAAGCTTTGGCAAAGATTCTTTTACTTCTTCATATTCTTTATTCCATGATTCATCGGTTGCAAAGATATCCTCTAATCTCCAAGTATCCTCTTGCTTAATTTCATTTCTAGAAGGTTGTTTTTTTACGGTTGTTTGTTCTGACATTGCATTTCCCCCTTTAGAATTTACTGCAGACGCAGAGCTAGTGTTCATTGAACTAAATGTAACTAAAATGATTAATAGTAGCTTTTGACTGTACTTCATATTCATCCTCCATGTACTAATTGTCCTCATACTGATTAGAGTTCATTTCGGTCATAAAGGATGGATTTTAAAGACGAGTATGAATCTACTATATAATCTCTATCTTCTCCCCGTACGCTATCTTTTGTCAAATAGGAAGTTGCTGCACCTATTATAGTAGCAGCAAAAAGAAATGAATTAGGTTTCTTATTAAACATATGATCACCTCTTTGTTAATATTTCTCTTTTAATTTGTTCAATATAATTCCAACTATGCACTTATTCCTTAATAAACATAAAATCTCGCTTGATCCTATCATCATTTTGTAACAAATCCTCAATATGAGTTGTCCAGTGAATATCAGTTACTTTACTATAGGTATTTTCATTTAACTTCTTTAAGATCTTACATTTACTCAGCTCGTTTAAATATTCCTTAATAACATAGGAATAATGAAGGTTGATTTGAGGCAACTGCCGAATGGTTATTTTTTTACTATTTACCTTTTGATCGATGTATTTATATACACATTTAAAGGTAAAAGCTTGTCTGATAGGGATTGCATCAATATATATGAGGATCCATCCTTGCCATACATAAACGGCTGATTCAATTAGGTAAGTAGTTTTTAGTGGAAGGAATGCTATAGACGGCAGAAAGGAAAGTGGAAGATGTTTATTTTGATAAAGATATAAATTAAAATGCTTTGCTTCTCTTGTTTTAAAATTAGTAGGTTTTAAACGGAACTTCTTTAATTGGTCAAACCATGCAGAGTGAACTTGATGGTTTATTAACTTTTGATTTTTTAGCTGGTCGAATGTTATTGCATTTGGAGAGAGTTGTAGAAGATTTGCATAGATCATACGTGATGAAAATGGAATAATTGAGTGAAGGACAATAAACGTCTTTGATTCGGAGCAATAGGTAAAGATTCTTGGTGGATCGCCATTATTAGTGTTTACTGCAAACAACCATTGGAAAGGTGAAAGTGAGAAAGTCGTCGAGCCAATTCTACGTAAGGTTTTTGCTCCTAAAACCCAGAAAACCTTCATATTCGCTGCTAGATACTGTTTCGTTCTTTTTATAAACACCCTCGAATCAATTGTTGAACATTGATACTCGATCGGAATTATCTCTATGTGATTGCTTGCCAATATATCTGGTCGCTGTTTTATTCCATTTAGATAGGGTTCTAGCTGTACAGAGCTAAACTTCTTTTGAATTAAAAACCACTTATATAAATCAAGCTTTCCTTTTAGATGGTAGTGACTTTCAGCTTCACTTTGCAAAGTACACCCTGTTAATTTCTTATGGGCAAAATGAGCAGTAATGATTGCACCAATTTTCAGTTCCAATTCACTCGAGCAGATTGGACAAGTAAATGTCGTGCTCTCTCTAAGCTTTACCAATTCACTTTTTGACCACTTTTTTTCAGCAATATTGATCGATACTCCTACTTTATTATAGGCAACAAACAAGAACCCTTCCCCCTTTTTCTCACTGCTTCCTTAACTTATTATCCTAGGCACAATCTATTTTTACAAATGTATAAAATTGTCCTTTCTTCCTTCAAAATTAAGAAACACAAGAGCAAGGCTTAGCAAAAAAAGCCGACTAAACACATATCATGTTTAGTCGACCCTATTTATAGTAATGGTGACAAGAGCCTTGCAGTAGATTCAAAAAGTTTTTTATAAAAAGGACGCTTAGAAAACTCATCCAAAACGATCTCTCTAGATTGTTCAATATCCTTTATATACTCATTCACAAGGGTCTGTGTACTCCCTGTTCTATATAAAAAGGCATTTACCTCGAAATTCAAATGAAAGCTTCTCATGTCCATATTAGCGGTTCCTATCGATGCTAACTCATAATCAACGATGATTAACTTACTATGCATAAAGCCTCTTTCATATTCATATACTTTCACTCCTGTTTCAAGCAATTCCGGAAAGTAAGAATGTGAAGCATAATAGACAATTTTTTTATCCGGATGCTGTGGAACTAATAACCTTACATCGATGCCACTAAGTGCGGCAACTTTTAGTGCAGTAAGGATGTCTTCATCTGGCACGAAGTAAGGAGAGGCTATCCAAATCGATTCCTTAGCTGAAATGATCATTGAAAAAAATAGATTTTTAATGACATCCCATTTACTATCTGGCCCTCCAGCTATAAGTTGGACACCACCAGTATGCTCAGGCTGTTCTTTTTTGCTAGATAAATATGTATGGGAACGCAACTTTTTATCGGTCATATAATACCAATCCTGCAGAAAGATCATTTGTAATGAACGTACCGCTTCACCTTTTATTAAAAGATGGGTATCACGCCAATAACCAAAATTGATGTCCTTCCCTAAATACTCGTCTCCTACATTCAAACCACCAACAAATCCAACTGCTCCATCAATCACGATAATTTTTCTATGATTTCGAAAATTTATTTTATTATTAAGGAAGGGGATTCGTACTGGAAGGAACGGCATCACTTCAATACCTGCCTGATCCATCTCTCTAATATATCCTTTTGATAACTTAAAGCAACCTACTGCATCATAAAGAAAGCGAACCTCTACTCCCTTTTTTGCCTTTTCTATTAATAAATTTTTGAGCTTTTGGCCGACCTCATCATGTCTAACGATATAGTATTCAAGATGGATATGATGCTGTGCCTTTTTTATTTCCTGAAAAATATACTCAAAGGTTTCAGGACCGTCTGTAAGAGCTTTCGTTTTTGTACCAAATGAAATTGGACTATGTCCTAATCGATGGGCGAGCTTAAATAAAAGTTGCTGGTGATCCCCCATATGTTCCATTTTATCTTGATATGAAGAATGATTTCCTTCAATTTCTAAAAAAGCTTTTTCATCTGTTAAAGCCTTCTCAACAAATAACCTTCTTTTTTTTATATTCCTTCCAAAGAATAAATAAATAAAGAAACCAATTAGTGGAAATCCACCTAGTATTAATAACCATGTAATTGTTTGTGTTGGATGGCGATTCTCTAAGAAGATCACCACACAAATGGAAATAATAGAAAGGGTAAAAATAATACTTACTGTACCTACTATCCAATCTCCCCAAAGATTCTTTGTAAGTAATATTAAGGACGCGATTAGTGCGATTAATAGAAATAATCGGAATGTATTCTTCATTGGTTTCACCTTATTCATTTTCTTATTCTAATTCCCTTATGAACCTTATATGAAACCTATCTTCATTCATGCGTGATAATGTTAGAGGGCTTTTCTTTATTTTATTCTATTTTCTAGATCTAACTCTAAATTGTAAAATTAAAAAAAGGCTGATCAAAAACAAAAGGTCTGACCCTCAATCCAATAAGTAAGATATTTGTTAAGAACTCCCTACTTATTCTGATTGTTAGGGTCTGACCCGTTTAAGTCAACCTCTATTCTAAAAAGTTGGTTGTTTTAGACCTTAAAGGCTAAAAACAACCATCTTGGTGAAAACAGCATTCATTTACGAAAAGTGCTTTTTAATTACATTCAGGCCATGATCCTTAGCAATTAACTTTCCATATTCCTCTAAACGATGGATCGTAACTCTAGATTCTTGTCCATATTCGAGTATTATACTCAATTTATTCTCTATTTCTTCATCACTTACCTCATCATTGAACTCAATAAAGAGGTAATAATTCTGGTTAAGAGAATATAAATGGTTGGTTATGCCTGCTAATGAAGAATATTTTGACAAGGAGATGACATTCTCGAAGTCACTGAACATTAAAATAAATTGAAGCTGTTGTTCAAAGTCTTCTGCCGGCTCATCTTCCTTGGATGAATCAGTCTTATTAAAATTTTGATCTAATATAGATCCTATAGTTTCATCTATAGGCAATTCTTTAAGTTTTTCATCGGAAATTGGGAGTTCTAGTTTTTGACCATCCTTTGATACTTGCGCTTTTGTAACAATGACTTCTAAACCTTTATCTAGCGCCTGTACTTGTATCCAAAGTGGACCTTCAACCATGAATTCTTCTTCCTCATGGACTTCATCCATCATTTCCCAAAATAACTCCTCGCTGCGATCACGGTTATACCATATTTCATCGCGATCAAAACCACGTTCTTCTATATCTAAATACGAAATATAAAACTTAACTGTATGTTCGTTAATACGTTCAATTTCCATTCCTTAAACCTTCCCTTCTATATAAGATGTTGAAGGGACAACCCCCCCTTAAGGCAGTTGTGCTTTACTACACTTTACCCATTAAAATTAAACTTTAATCGCGGATAAAGCGATAGTGCCAGCTATAAACCAATAAATGATCTAAGGCTACTGCACCTACTTCAGGAACCTTCAATGATGAAAGAATCTTGTACTCCTATTTTATGATAAAAAGGTCTTAAATGAAATAAAAAACACCTGAATTTACAAAAACAGTTATTTCACCTATAGTCTACTTTGCTAATCCTTACTCATATTTTATCAATAATTTCATATACATGTACGAGCAGTCAATAAGCTGAAAGAGGGTTTTCCATGGAACACGATTTTCTTCTATCATTATTAGTGATCATTGGTATTGATCTTGTTTTAGGAGCTGATAATGCTGTTGTTATTGCAATGGCTTGTCGTAATTTACCAGTTGTTCAACGCAATAAAGCGATCATTTTAGGTACAATTGTAGCAATTATTTTTCGGGTTTTTCTAACTATGATAGCTGTCTATTTGTTGAAAATACCATTTTTACAATTAATAGGTGGGATTTTCCTTCTATACATTGCCTTTTATCTCATTGTAGGCAAAGATGAGCATTCAAATACAATTAAAAGTCAAGGATCAACATGGAAAGCAATTAAAACCATTGTTTTGGCTGATTTATTAATGGGATTTGATAATGTAATAGCAGTAGCTGGAGCAGCACAGGGGCATATGTTGTTAATAGCGATTGGCTTATTCATTTCAATACCAATCATTATTTGGGGAAGTAAACTTATTTTGTTTTTCCTTACAAAATTCCCACTGCTATTGTATGTTGGTGGCGGACTTCTAGCATATACAGCTGGAAAAATGATGACCCAAGATCAACAGCTTCAGTCAATCTACCTATCACACCCCTTGCTCGCACAAAGTTTACCTTACCTAACGACTTCATTTATTATTTTTGGGGGTGTTATTTACAGACAAATAATAAGTTTTCACTCTGGTCGAAAAACATAAGTGTAGTGAGTTAACTACAAATAAAGAGGCAGACTCAAAAGAAGGAACTTTCCCCTTCATCTATGAAGGAGCATCGTTATATTCTTAAGAATTTGCCTCTATATAATTATATTTAATTCACTAAGCGCTGTGCTTCTCTAAGTTGAAAAGTACGGACACGACGTGGAAGAAAACGACGTATTTCATCTTCATTATATCCAACCTGAAGTCTCTTTTCATCAATAATTATAGGTCGTCTTAAAAGTCCAGGATTTTCCTGAATTAGACTATATAGATCCTGTAGTGGCATTGATTCAAGATTGATATTTAATTTTTGAAAGATTTTTGAGCGAGTTGAAATAATCTCATCTGTACCATCTTCCGTCATTCGTAATATTCCTTTAATTTCCTGAATGGAAAGTGGTTCTGAAAAAATATTTCTTTCAATGTAACCAATATCGTGTTCTTCCAACCATGATTTAGCTTTTCTACATGAAGTACAACTTGGTGATGTATATAATGTGACCATTCATCTTTCACTCCTCTATTTATAGAATGAGTTAATCTTTTGCAAAATGTATATCGTAATTGAAATTACTTTAATTAAGAATCATATATTGATTATACTATAAAAAAGTAAGTATGCAAATAGGATTTGAAATTTAAAGTGTGACAAAACCATTACAGTTCTATATAAACCCCTTAACAATTAATGAAAAGTTAACATTAATCTGGTCACTATTTAATAAATGTAACATTGATTCTTAGGTTCCTATTCTCAATTAACTAAGCTCATCGAAAATGTTTTTCTTTGCATTTTCATCGATAGATAGGACTTCTTTGACAGGTTCGTATGATTCACCATATAATTCTTTATCTTTATATGTATGAATCATATTATACGTTTTAATCATTGCTTCATAAATATCTTTTTCAGTCTCATTATTAGGTGCCCAGTAGAGAATTTCCATTTTATTCAATTCATTTGTAGCAATTGATCGGCGTTCATAACCAATGGAATCTGCATGCTTAAACTCTTCTCTCTGATAAAATCTTAACCTTTTTTCAGTATCTGTATCTTCATATCTGACTGGCTCAACCTCAAGAATGATTGGCTTTTGCTTTTCTTTCAACTTTTCTAAAAGCTTGTGACCAAGACCTTCCCCACGAGCATCTGTTGATACGAAAATATAATCAACAAAGATAAAATCATTTAGCTCAGCATACATCATTACATGATTTTTGCCCTCATCTTTATGGTAAATGTCCGATCTTTCCTTAAGTAAAACTTCCATATGTTCACGTGACTTCATCTCTTCAATGGGAAAATACTGATTCAACTTCTCATACCAATTCATTGATCTACTCCCTTTTATTCATTCGTATTTAATACATTCTCCCATTCTTAAATATCCCCTTCCTCTTGTGATGTTAAACATATATTTTTTTATAATTTTTAATAAGAAAGCTAATTAACAGGCGTATAATCGACATTTTTTGTATAAGAATTCCCAGCATTCCAAAGGAGAAACTCGTCAATTCCTTGTTCGTTCAAAGCCTTAATCTGGGCTTCTACTTCCTCTTTACCATAAACTTGGTAATTACCTTTTCCTAAATATGAGGCAGTAAAGTCTTGAATCCATGGTCTTGAGATTGGTTTATTAGTAAGTTCATTTAGTTTAGCTTTTTCTAACTTTGCATATTCTGAAATAAGTGCATAAGGTTCTAAATCTGGTTTTGCAATACCAAAATAGGATGTCCAATGACTTGGATAGATCATAGATGAAATAACATCTACATGTTCAGATATTTTAGAAAAATTTTGTCCAATTCCAGGAGCTTCAGGTAGTGTTGCTGTATAACCGAATATATCTACAGAAACTTTTACACCGTATGGTTTTAGCCTTTCTTTTGCATATGAAACAAAATCAGTAACTGCAGTTACACGTTTTTGAACTTTATCTTTATCCGTGTCTTTATAGCTGCCTTCATTGTAGGTCAAATCTTTTTCCCTGTGCTCAAACCCTTCAGGAAAGCGGACATAATCAAATTGTATTTCTTGAAAACCTAACTTTGCAGCTTCAATAGCAATGTCCACATTGTAATCCCATACTTCCTTTATAAATGGATTTACAAATGATTCACCTCTACCATTCTTCCAAACCTTGTCTCCTTCCTTAAAAGAAAGCTCAGGTTTTTGATTTGCTAAATGAGTGTCTTTAAAAACAACAATTCTAGCTATCGGATAAATGTGTTCCTTCTCAAGTGTCTTCACCATGTTCTTTGGGTCTTTGATATAGTTTTTACTAATCTCGTGAAATGGAGATGCCTTTTCCGGCTGGTAGGTTAAATTCCCGAAATCATCTTTAATATCGATTACCATAGCATTCAAATCAGAGTTTTTGATTAATGCTGTTAATGATTCAAACCTTCCTCCTCCAGCTGAATGACCTGTCACATAGACACCTCGGACAGCATCAGGGTATGTAAATGAAAAACCGGAGTTAAATGTGAATCTTGGTAAAAGATCTGGTATTACCTTCTTGTTTAACGCTATGTGATTCTGAACATGTTGTTTACTTTCTTGAATCGTTTCCGCTTTCGTTGGTAGTAGAAAAATAGCTCCATAAATGATAAAACACGTGACAAAAATTGTAATACGTTTAAAAAATTGCATAAAAATAATCCCCCATTTTTATTCTACTTCCCATTATATAGAAAATACTCTATCCTTAATAGGTTAGTAAGGATGATTTCCTCCGTTTTCTACCTTGTATAGTCTATGATACCTAATTTCGACCTAGTAATAATAAAAGGTAATAATGGGTGTTTTTGTCCTTATTTACTTACATGTACAATAGCCGAAAATGAAAAACTCAAACAAAAAAAGATTGCCCTTTTAAAGGCAACCTAAATCATGCATATTGTTTTTTATATTGATTGAATTCTGCTTGTGAACACATAACAAAGTGGCCTGGTTTAACCTCACGGAATTCAACTTCTTCTTCTGAACTGTACTTATGTTGACTAGGGTCATATGTTTTCCTTACACGTGACCGCTCATAATCTGGGTCAGGAAGTGGAATGGCTGATAGTAATGATTGTGTATAAGGATGAATCGGATTATCATATAGTTCATTTGCATCAGCTAATTCAACTAATTTACCAAAGTACATAACTCCAATACGATCACTAATATATTTAACCATTGATAAGTCATGAGCTATAAATAAGTAAGTTAGCCCCTTTTCCTTTTGAAGCTGTTTCATCAGATTTACAACCTGAGCTTGAATCGAAACATCAAGAGCAGAAATTGGCTCATCAGCAATAATAAATTCTGGTTCTACAGCAAGCGCTCGTGCTATCCCGATCCGTTGGCGCTGTCCTCCACTAAATTCATGTGGATAACGATTAGCGTGCTCCTTATTTAAGCCTACAGTTTCAAGTAGATTAATGACTCTATTCATTCGATCGGTCTTATTTTTTGCAAGACCATGGATATCAATACCTTCAGCGATAATATCTGATACCTTCATCCTTGGATTTAAAGATGCTTGTGGATCTTGAAATATCATTTGCATCTGTCGATTAAAATCCTTTAGTTTAGCCTTTGACTTTTTCCCATGGACATTCGTTCCATTAAAGATAACCTCACCGTCAGTTGCATCATATAGACGTATAATCGTCCGACCAGTTGTTGATTTCCCACAACCAGACTCACCAACTAATCCCAATGTTTCACCTTTATAAATATCAAACGAAATATTATCAACTGCTCTTACCTCATTAGGTCTACCGATATTAAAATATTGCTTCAAATTTTTGATTTCAACTAATTTCTCAGCACTCATTTACTTTCCCTCCTTTTTACCAGGGAATTGACGTTGACGTCGTTTTACAGCTGCAGGTGGTTCAACCTTTGGTGCATCTGGGTGTAGTAACCATGTCGCCGCGTAATGTGTGTCAGACACTTTAAACATTGGTGGTTGCTCTTCTAAGTCAATCTTCATCGCATACTCGTTTCGAGGAGCAAACGCATCACCTTTTGGTGGTTTTAGTAAGTTCGGCGGTGTTCCAGGAATTGCATACAACTCCTCATCTTGTGAATCAAGACTTGGCATTGAACTAATTAACCCCCATGTATAAGGATGTTGTGGATTGTAGAAAACTTCATCTACTGTTCCAATTTCAACTATTTTCCCTCCATACATTACAGCAACTCGATCGGCTACATTTGCAACTACACCTAAGTCATGTGTAATAAAAATAATTGACGTATCAATCTTTTTTTGTAATTCCTTCATAAGTTCCAATATTTGAGCTTGAATTGTTACATCTAATGCAGTTGTTGGTTCATCTGCAATTAATACTTTCGGATTACACGCAAGGGCAATGGCAATCACAACCCTTTGTCTCATTCCACCAGAGAATTGATGTGGGTATTGATTAAACCTAACTTCAGGTTGTGGAATACCTACTAGTCTTAGTATGTCAATTGCACGTTCTTTTGCAGCAGCTTTGCTCAACTTTTGATGTTTAACAATTGGCTCGATAATTTGTTTTCCAATCTTCATTGTAGGGTTTAAAGATGTCATTGGGTCCTGGAAAATCATTGAAATATCTTTACCGCGAATTTTTTGCATTGATTTACTTGAAAGCTCTGCTAAGTTTTTACCCTCAAAAAGAATTTCACCACTTTTAATTTCTGAGTTTGATTCAGGTAACAAACGCATAATTGCTTTTGTCGTAACTGATTTACCAGAACCAGACTCACCAACTATTGCTAGGGTCTCACCTTTAAGTAAATCAAAATCAACTCCACGTATAGCCTGTACTTCCCCTGAAAACGTATGGAAGGAAATATGCAAGTCATTCACTTCTAATATTTTTTCCATTTCTATTTCACCTACCTTTTCTAATCACGCATTTTCGGATCTAATGCATCTCGAAGTCCATCTGCAATCATATTAAAACAGATCATAATTAAACTGATAATAACGGCTGGTATAATCATTTGATATGGATATAGTTGCAATACCTTAAAACCATCATCAATTAAAGTTCCTAACGAAGCGAGTGGTGCCTGTAACCCTAAACCGATGAAGCTTAAAAATGCTTCAAAGAAAATCGCATTTGGGATGGTAAACATCGTGTTAATAATGATAACACCCGCTAAATTTGGAATAAGGTGTTTTGATATGATTTTACCATTTGATAGACCTAATGTTCTTGCTGCTAAAACATACTCCTGTTGTTTTAACTTCATAACTTGTGCTCTAATTACTCTGGCCATTCCAACCCATCCTGTAATTGTCAGGGCGATTGTAATTGACAAGATACCAGGATCTAATACGATTATCATCAAAATAACAACTACTAAATTCGGAATACCTACTAGTATTTCGGTGATTCTTTGCATAATATTGTCTGTTCTTCCTCCAACAAAACCAGATATAGCACCGTATAACACCCCAATTATCATATCGATAACTGCAGCAAGCAAAGCTATATACAATGAGACTTGGGTACCTTTCCATACTCGAGTAAATAAGTCTCTTCCTAAGCTATCAGTTCCCAGCCAATAATACTCATCTACATTTTTTGTTTCATATACGTTGTATACATCACCATTTCTTTTCTCTAAATCACCATCAAATGGTAACCAGCTAATATCTTCTAGAACTGGAATTCTCGGTGGTAAATTATTATGTTTTAAATTTTGATCATCAAAGCCGTGATCATTTAAAAAGGGTCCTATAAAGGCCATAAGTGTTAAAAAGATTAAAACGACTAAACTTACGATAGCCCCTTTATTTTTTTTTACCCTCAACCATGCGTCTTGCCAATAATTAAGACTTGGTTTTGATATTTCTTCACTTTTCGTAGAATCAATCTCAGCGGGTAAAAACTTGTCTTTTGATATTTTTTCTTGAGTCATTACTTTTTCCCTCCCGCTAAACGGATTCTCGGATCAATTATTCCGTATAGAAGGTCAACAATTAAGATTACAAAAACGAATAAAGCAGCAAAGAGAATTGTTGTACCCATGATGACTGGATAATCATTTACTTGTATTGATTTAACGAATTGCTCACCTAAACCCGGAATACCAAAGATTCTTTCAATAACTAATGAACCTGTCATCAAACTAACAACCAATGGCCCCATGACTGTTATTACTGGAATGAGCGCATTTCTAAGCGCATGTTTAAATGCGATATCAAACCAGCTTGCACCTTTCGCTTTTGCAAGTGTAATATAATCGGACTCCAATACTTCAACCATTTCAGTTCTAACAAATCTCGCTGCGGTAGCAATTGGAAACATCGCTAAAGCGATTGTAGGTAAAACTGAATATTCCGGACCTCTCCAGAATGCAACTGGAAACCAACCTAATTTTACAGCAATATAATATTGTAAAAGTCCAGCAAATACGAAGGAAGGTATTGATTTACCGAGTACTGCAATAAATGTTGAACCATAATCCACCCATGTATTTTGTTTTAATGCGGCAATTACACCAAGAATAATACCAAAAATGCTTCCGAATATCATAGCTTGAAATCCCAACGTAGCTGAAGGACCAATGCTGTCTAGTAGAATATCCGTCACACCGACATTATCAAATTGAAAAGAAACTCCTAAATCTCCTTTCAACATGTTCACCATATAATTCATATATTGGACAGGCATCGGTTCATTTAGACCATACTTATCTATCATAATCGTTAGCTGAGCTTCAGATAATTTATCAGCATTTGTAAAAGGTGTACCTGGGATTATTTTCATGAGGAAAAAGGTAAACGTGGCAATTAAGAATAAAGTAATGATCATATAAATAACGCGCTGAGTTATATACTTCACCATTTTAGTGCACCTCCTAATAATTTTGAATTTTCTTCAAAGTTCGACAATTTCCGCAAAGTGAAAAGAGAGTATATTGATAAAACAACATACTCTCTTTCGATAACAATAGTCATTGTAATCAAATAATACTAATTGCTATTTTTTACTTTACTGAAGCCCATTTGTAGCTATATTCAGGTCCTACCAAGTGATAAGTGAAGCCTTCAACTTTTTCACTAACTAATACGTTAGAAGAACGTTGATATAATGGTGCAATCGCAGCATCCTCTTCAATTAGTACTTTCTCAGCTTCAGCAAGAGCTTCATAACGCTCAACTGGTTTTAAAGATAAAGTTGTTTGTGCATCATTAATTAGTTTGTCATATTTTTCGTTTGAATAATCCATTTTGTTATTTCCTCCACCTGTTAACCATAAGTCAGAGAAAGTCATTGGATCTAAGTAATCAGGACCCCAACCAGCCATTTGTAGGTCATAATCCTGAGAATTTTCACGGTCTAAACGCACACTAAATGGTACGCTTTCAACTTTAACGGAAATTCCTTCAAGATTTTTTTCTAATTGATTTTTAATGTATTCAGCTGATTTCTTCGCTGTTTCAGTGTCATCTGTTAAGTATCTTACTTCAACAGTATCTGTACCAAGTGTAGCTAAACCTTTTTCCCATGCTTCTTTTGCTGCATCTACATTAAATGGTAACAATTCATTTCCATTGATTTCACGGAAATCCTTGCCCGTTTCATCATTTTTAACAAACTCATTTGGAACTGCGTAGTTCGCAACAATCGAGCCATTATTTAATACACTATTAACGAAGTCTTCTTTATTAATCCCTTGTGCAATTGCTTTACGAATGTCAGGATTTTTTAATGCATCATTTTCTTTTTGGTTCATTTTCAACCAGAAAATTGTTGGCTCTAACCAAGTAACCATATTTTCATCGCCTTCATATTGAGGAACGATATCTGAAGATAGTTTACCTGTAACGTCAGCTTCTCCTGTTTCAAAAGCATTTGCAGATGATTGAGAATCTTTTAAAACATTCCATTGAACTTTTTCAAGTTTAACGGTATCAGCATCCCAATACTCTTCATTTTTGCCGTAAGTCCAATCAGAAGCAGTACTGCCTCCCCAATCAGATAATACAAATGGGCCATTATAAACTAAGTTTTCAGCTTTTATAGCGTAATTTTCACCTTGTTCTTCAACAAATTTTTGGTTTTGAGGATAGAATGTCGGGAACGCCATTAGAGAGGTAAAATACGGAATTGGTCTTTCTAATGTGACAACAAGCGTTTTATCATCTTCTGCCTTAACACCAAGAGTATTAAGGTCATAATCCTTTTTCTCTGCACCTGCTTTAGAAATTTCTGCTGCACCTTTAATTTTTCCATCCATCATATATGGACCATAAGGTGATGCATTTGCTGGATCAATAGCACGTTGCCATGCATAAACGAAATCGTGAGCAGTGACGGGATCACCATTTGACCATTTAGAGTCTCTTAATTTAAACGTATAAACAGTACCATCTTCACTTACCTCCGGCTCGCCTTCAGCCATACCATCCACTACTTCTTGATTTGGATCAAGACGATATAAACCTTCCATTACGTTATTCATCGTAGTGAAACTAACTGTATCTTGTGCCATTACACTATCCATTGAAGGAATAGCTTGAGATTCCAATACATTTATTTCTTGTGCTACTTCTTTTTTATCTGTATCAGTACCAGTTTCTTCTTTTCCAGAATCTCCACCACCACATGCAGCTAAGAACATACTTAGTACAAGTGTTAAAGCTAAAAGTAGAAAATATTTTGACTTTTTCACTAAAAGACCTCCCTTTATATTTATACGAGTTGTACTTACAACGTTATTATACAAGTATTCAAACAATTGTGCATTTATTTTTTTAGGAAAGTTTCCACAAATACAAGAGTAGTCTGAAGTCTAGTTTAAAATTTAGTTCTTTAGACCTATATTTTTTTTCGGAATTCCTTCATAATCTTTACCATTTCTTCATATAAACGCTTTAACGCGGTGGTTTGTGGACATGTAGCAATTTTCGGCATTTCTTGATAAGTATTTCAAATTTTCAAAATAGTCAAACTTAAAAGTCCTTACTTTTGAATCAAAATAGAACTTCTAGAATAACATTATTTCTATTTTTTGCATCTACTATTATTTGCTATAATAGGGTTTATACATTTACATGGAAGAGAGTGTTTAAAATGGAGAAGCTCAAGAGTAAAACCTTACTACTATTTATAGTGTCACTTTTCACAACAATATTACTTTGTTTTTTTATTTACCATAAACTAACATTATTAAACTTCATTAATGTATCATTTATTATTGGTGGTTCTTTGTTGTTTCTTTCACTCTTATCTATTACTGTTAAAGCCGGTTTCTTTGACGGGATTACATATGGATTTAGAAGAACCTTTGCTTCAAGAGGAAAAACTTTATCAAAAACGGAAGCTCATGAAATGCCTCCTGTTTCTGAGATATTTACCTTTAATCATTCACCAATCTTATACTGTGGACTATTGATGACAGCTGTCATGTTAGTATCACTATTTATCTTTTATAATTAGTGTTATTTAATTTCGTGTTCATAATATCGTCGATTCAGACCTGTATTTGTGATGAAGCGTCTTATTTTAGGTCGGCTTTTGGATTTTTTTATGGTGTTAAAATATGGCGAACTCCAAAGGGATATCAGAGTCCTTTACGAAAAGAGCACGAAGATAGGCTGAATTCATAAAGAGGTACTTATTATGATAAACAACAAATCTTCGCGAAAACAGACTATTTTTAATACAAATTCACCTATTCCTTAAAATAATTTGCAAATGTTCATGATATTTTTTATAATAAGTTAAACTCTTTTCATCTATAAAGTTAAACCCTTACATTTAGAATAGCTGCGTTGGTCTTAGTAAAAAATAATGACAATTTTAGCTGTAGAACCACTTTAATTAAGACTGTTCTTGCAAATAGTTGTTTTTTCGTAAGAAGCAGGCTTAATCACATTTTTATTTCTTTTGAAAAACAGCTTCAATTCTCACGGTTAAATTCTAGATTAGAGTCTAATTAAATAGCTAAGCATTGACAAAGATTAGTACATACATGTTTCATTTTTAGAGAGCCTGTGGTTGCTGTGAACAGGTAATGAGCAGTATGGAATGGACTTTTGAGCTTCTGTACAGAAAACAAACGAAGTACGTACAGACGTAATCTTGCGTTAAAGATTAAGTGATTTCTTACGATTAGAAATAAATAGGGTGGTACCGCGGTCCATCGTCCCTTTATTAGGAGACGAATGGGCTTTTTTTGTGTAAATAAATGAGTTCCCATCAGTAAAAAGGAGGAAAAAAACATGAAAACAATTTTTTCAGGCATTCAACCAAGCGGTTCAGTTACATTAGGAAACTATATTGGGGCTTTAAAACAATTTGTCGAATTGCAAAATGAGTATAATTGTTATTTTTGTATTGTTGACCAGCATGCGATAACTGTTACACAGGATCGACTAGCATTACGAAAAAACATCAGAGGCCTTGCAGCACTTTATCTTGCAGTAGGTATTGATCCAGAGAAAACTACTCTATTTATTCAATCAGAGGTTCCTGCACATGCCCAAGCAGCATGGATGTTACAATGTGTAGCCTACATAGGTGAACTTGAGAGAATGACACAATTTAAAGATAAATCACAAGGTAAAGACGCCGTATCTGCCGGGTTACTAACATATCCACCGTTAATGGCAGCAGACATTCTTCTTTACCAAACAGATCTTGTACCTGTTGGTGAGGATCAAAAGCAACACTTAGAATTAACAAGAGATTTGGCTGAACGATTTAATAAAAAATATAATGATATCTTTACGATTCCTGAAGTTCGAATTCCTAAAGTAGGTGCACGGATTATGTCACTGGTAGAACCTACAAAGAAAATGAGTAAATCTGATACAAACCAAAAGGCATTTATTACTTTGCTAGATGATCCTAAGCAAATTGAGAAAAAGATTAAAAGTGCGGTAACTGACTCCGATGGTATTGTGAAGTATGACAAAGAAAATAAACCTGGTGTTTCTAACCTACTATCCATCTACTCTATTTTGAATAATGAAAGCATTGAACAAATTGAAGCAAGATATGAAGGAAAAGGTTATGGTGATTTTAAAAGTGACGTCGCAGAGGTTGTTATAAATACACTTAAGCCTATTCAAGAAAAGTATACTCAATTAATGGAATCAGATACGTTAGATCACATTCTTGACTTAGGTGCTGAAAAGGCAAATATTGCTGCCAATAAAATGGTTAAAAAGATGGAAAATGCAATGGGTCTTGGCCGTAAACGCAAATAAGCATTTACTTAAAGCGCAAGCGCCTTGAACAGTCCCAACAAACATAAGCCACTAATGACCTTCGAAAAAGTGAATTTTCTTTTTCCCTCGAAGGGCTCGGCGCTTGCGCTAGACACTAAAACTGAGTACAAAAAAGGGTGGTATATTTTTTCTTATACGAAAAAAACGATGTAGCGAGAATGTATTAAACATCTCCTACATCGTATATTAATAAGAACTTGTCCTATCTAATTAACCTTTGATTCGTGCTCCATATCCCAAAGTTTTTCAAAGAATGGTTGTCCCTTTATTAAATGTTCACATAGTTGAATATGCTTATGTGACCATCCAGGTAAAGTTTCTTCATACAGCTTATGCCAAACTTCTTCAAACTCTCTATCTTGGATGTCGCCATACATCGTTGGATTCCATTCCGTATACCAATACCTAATTTCTGCTGTATTCCTTGTTGACTGCAATTGGTCTAGTGCCATAAATAATAGCTGTTTTAATTGACGTTCCTTCCTTGTCAATCCACGCATATGTTCCGGCGCTAGTGATAAAATATGAAATTCCTTTTCTTCTGAATCCTTGTTTACAAAGTCAGTTGAATATTCATCAGGCTCAATATCTTTCACCATTTCAAATACAAGCTGCTCCTGCCTTGGAATAATCCGACTCTTACGTATTGGAATCGTATACCCAATTGTGTCTATTACTAGTATTCCTACACCATCAGTAATAGTAAAGCAGTAATCTAGTTGGATTCTCTCATGATTTTTTCTAATATAAGCCTTTTGAAAAATATCTTTTAATAGACCAGGTGGTAACTCCGCTAAGTTATTTTCTATGTAGTCAAATAGTAAGGAATTTACCTTTAAAAGGGGGACCTGATCAAGGAGTTCAACACTGTCATCCTTTCTCCATTCATGGAAATGACAGACATTGTACCCATTCTCTTCACCTTCAAACCAATTAACCCAAACATCATGAAGAAATAACATTTTTTTACCCCTCACTTCAGTACCATTTGTCAAACAGTATAGGCAAATAGAAGAGAATTTATTCCAAATAATGCAGATAATACATAGTTTTATTTTCACTATAGCCTACTACTATAATATGGCTTTAATAATCACTATGTTGATATCTACCTAAATATGAATTCAAGGAATCATTTTCACTCTACTTTTTTACTATCGAGAAAGATATCTGAAGCTGAACCTAACAGTTCTTTCGTGTTTTCCCCTGTTTTTAACATGTATTCTCGCACGATATAATAGCCAAGAGCATATCCAAGCATATTCGGGTAAAATCCTGTTCCAAACATTATTTGCGTGAACTTATGACTATTCCTTGTTAGTTCTCGATTAGGCTCTAGGATTCTTTCATAAAATCTCTCACATTGGACGTCTGTATATAATTTCGCCCAGGTAGCAATTGCTGATTCTCCTAGTTTTTCACGGACAGCATTTTCGGCTAACCCTTCCATAATGACTGAATCAATAATCGTAAAATCCTGTTCTTTTCTTTTCATTTCTGCTAAACGACATACATGATGATATTCGTGGATGAAAAGGGATTTAATATCCTTTTTTTCAGTTTTGGTTGAAAGGAATAAAAACAGCTTATTATTAAAAGCTAATCCAGACCTTCCCTTATAGTCCAAGCTAATTTTACGGTTTGTTTCATCACTTGGTAAAATAAAGATCGGGATATTTGGTCCATTCCATTCCTTTTTAAGCTTTCTTTCCTCTGCTTTAATGTAAGTAAGAATGTTAGCTTTCTCCATGGTATCTATCCATCTATCCGTTTCCTGCTTATTTTTATACATACCGTACGATTGCAAGTACTTTGCAATTTCAGCCACACTTACATCATTAAAATAAACCCTTAACTTTTCGCAAATATCAAGTAGATTTGATTTTTCCTTCATCCAATTTATTGTATCAATTACACTCATACCAACGACCCCCCACCTTAATGTATGTATGGAGGAGGAATGATGTTCTTCGATATAAAAAGAGGACTGACATAAATTGTCAATCCTCATCTTATAACTTATACGTATTTCTTAAATATTATTGTTGCGTTATGTCCACCAAAGCCTAATGAATTACTTAAAACTGCATTTACTTCCTGTTTTCTTGCTTCATTTGGCACGTAATCTAAATCACAATCTGGATCTGGTGTTCTTAGATTTATTGTTGGTGGAATAATTCCCTCTTTAATGGCTAATATGCTAAAAATTGCTTCAACTCCACCAGCAGCGCCCAATAAATGCCCTGTCATTGATTTCGTTGAACTAATCGCTACTTTATACGCATGGTCTCCAAACACCTCTTTAATTGCCATCGTTTCAAATTTATCATTGTACGACGTGCTTGTACCGTGAGCATTAATGTAATCAATATCTGCTATAGTAAGACCACTACCTTTAACTGCTTGTTTCATTGCTCTTGAGCCACCTTCACCATTTGGAGCTGGTGCAGTGATATGATGAGCATCACCTGTAGAACCGTACCCTACGATTTCAGCATAGATCTTTGCTCCACGTGCTAAGGCATGCTCTAATTCTTCTAGAACAATAATTCCAGCTCCTTCTCCCATAACAAAACCATCACGATCTTGATCAAATGGTCTACTAGCTGTTTGTGGATCAGGATTTGTTGATAATGCTTTATTGGCAGAAAATCCTGCAAATGACATTTCTGTAAGTGGTGCTTCTGCACCGCCTGTCACCATCGCATTCGCCTCGCCTCGCTCAATAACACGGAAAGCATCACCAATAGAATTTGTTCCTGTTGCACATGCTGTTACTGTACAAGAGTTAAAGCCCTTTGCTCCTAAGGCAATTGAAACCTGCCCTGTTGCCATATCCGGTATGAGCATCGGTACGAAAAACGGACTTACACGACGTGGTCCTTTTTCTAACAAGATCTTATATTGCTGTTCAAATGTCTCCATACCGCCGATTCCAGAGCCAATCCATACACCAATATTATCCGCATTTTCAGCTGTAATTTCTAAATCAGCATCTTTTACTGCCATCAATGAAGCTGCAACTGCATATTGCGTAAAACGATCCATCTTTCTGGCATCTTTTTTCTCCATAAATTGCTCAACATCAAAGTCTTTTAATTCAGCAGCAACCTTTGCAGGAAAATCATCTGGATTTACACGCGTTATTGGTCCGATTCCTGATACGCCTTTTATAGCATTTTCCCATGTTGTTTGTACATCATTTCCAATAGGAGTTACAGCTCCTAAACCAGTCACGACAACTCTTTTCTTTTCCATGACGAAAGCACCTCACCTTTTAGGTATGAACGATAGACGACACGTTAGTCCATCTTTTCCTCATACTTCATTTTTTAAAAATCAATTAATCCTTTTTTATTCTAAACAACTTCTATGTCGTTTGTTTCGATTAGGACTTTTCTTAAAGTTTGTTGCGATCAAATCAGAAGACAAACTAAATTCGTAAAGATGCACTTATTACGAAAACAACAATCTTTGCGAAACAGCCTTCTATTAAAATTTAATCAGATTATATTTCTTCTTGCTGTCATATTGTATTAACGCCCCCAACGAAGTGCAATAGCTCCCCAGGTTAATCCGCCGCCAAAACCTACCATAACTATGACGTCACCATCTTTAATTTTTCCAGCTTCTAATTCTTCTACTAATGAGATAGGAATAGAGGCAGAAGACGTATTCCCATATTTATGAACGGTTTTAGACATTTTTTCAACTGGCAACTCCAAACGTTCCCTAGAAGCTTCCATGATCCGTATATTAGCTTGGTGTGGAATTAAGAAATCAACATCCTCTTTACCTAGACCTGCTTTTTCTAGGACATTAACACATGATTCGCCCATTTGTCGAACTGCAAACTTAAATACCTCTCTACCGTTCATGATGATATACTCATCTTGATATAGGTGCTTACCGCCAGTTCCATCTGCTCCAAGCTCAAAGGATAGGATCCCTTTCCCATCGCTTACAGGCCCTATTACAGTTGCTCCAGCACCATCACCAAACAACACAGCTGTATTACGATCTTCCCAATCAGTTATTTTAGATAGTTTTTCAACACCTACTACTAAAACATGCTTATATGCACCTGTTTCAACAAACTGCTTAGCAGTTATCATTCCGTACATAAAACCTGCACATGCTGCACTAATATCCATCGCCGCAGCATTTTTTGCGCCTATTTTTTCTTGGAGCATACAAGACACAGACGGAAATGGTTGATCTGGTGTGACAGTTGCAACTAGTATTAAGTCTAGTTCTTCAGCAGTAATTCCTGCGTCTGCTAGTGCTTTTTCAGCAGCAAAAAATGCCATATCAGATGTATCAACTGAATCATCAGCGATGCGACGTTCTTCAATACCTGTTCTTGATCGGATCCATTCATCCGAGGTATCCATCACTTTTTCTAAATCTGCATTTGTTACGATTTTTTCTGGAGTGAATCTTCCAATCCCGATTATTCCTGCATTCATATCTGCAACCCCTTAATAAAAAATATATGTCTAAGCAACTGTTTATTTGAATATCACTATCAACTTTTATAATCAATTATTATGACTTGGTACTAATTTTATCTTATTCCTTTTTTTTTTTCAATATTAATGTTTTTGGTCAACCGTCTAGAACATGTACTAATCATTAACATAAACTACTATGAAAAGAACTATGTATCCATATAAATTACAATCTTATTATCAACCATGCTGAAAAGCGAACATGCACGTTAAGTTTTTACCTAGTATATATTTAGTTGTAAACCAATACTAAAAAATTCTGCGGTTTAAGTAGTTGGGGGTGACATTGTGACAATTGAAAACCAATTAGAAGAAGACAATGATAAAAAGAATGAGGACTTTACCCAAGCTGCAGATCCACAACCTGTCGACCGATTTTCAGAGTTAATGTTTGGATCTAGAAGCTCGCATTTAAAGCAGGGGAATGTTCAAGAACAAACTAAAATAGATGAAGTGAATTATTTTACCTTAATGGAGCAAATTGATGATATTATGGGTTCCATAGATAATATAAAACCCGTTTTTAAGCATTTCACACCAATTATAGACTATATTAAAAAGAAAATATAAAGTTTCTATTGTGGATATGTGCTCTACATCCAATTTCAGTACCTAGCCCCGACAAGTAAAAGCAACTCATGAATAGAAGGTAAACAACACCTTCTATTCATGAGCATCTTATGCTTGCCGGGGCTGATCAAGGCACTGAGCTAGTGTTTTTATTGTCCGTCTTTTTTTCCTAATTCATATGCTTCTCCCATAACCTTTGTGAAAAGCTCCATCATTGGTTGAATTGTATCCAAGGATAACTCAATACCTGTTCCTTCTAATTTTTGTTTTGCCTCTGGTAAGTATTTCATTGCAATTTGCATGAATTCCATTGTTTTTGGATGTTGTTCCACTTTATTTCACTCCTTCTCAGTATTCATATCACTATTTTGGAAAGGGGGACAGAGATGTTTCTTCTTAAGTATAACGAAATGTATAGACAAAAAGAACAAATTTGAGCTAATTGGCTCTTTTCTAAAAGTTTGTTGCTCTCAACTCTAGTAATATCGGCAATAAGAAATTACCTATAAGTTTTTTTCCGTATCATTAGCAGCTATTTTAACAGAAAAGAACCTAGTCATTTAACAAAAAGAACATAACGACAGGCTAAGTATGCAAAAAATGCTTATTACGAAATACAACAGTCTTTGGTAATACAGTCACTTTATTTGTATCAATTACTTTTGATTAGGAAGGAGTCCATTTTTTTTATAATCTAAAATATAATCATTGATCTTAGACTGGAAATCCTTATCAACAAGTGGGCTGAATTCACCTAAGGAAATTACATCATCTTGAAAATCAAAATAAAGTTCTCCACTTTTTAGCTCACCATTATTAAATTCAGTTGCAACTACTTCATACAATACATCTAGATGTTGGACAGTACTTGTTAGCACCGCTCCCTTTCCTAAATCTGATTGATCTGATACATATCCGATTACATACAGACCTTCTTCCTTTAACTTTTCAATAACTGGGATATTATATCCATCACCAGCAACATATACTGTATCTATATTAGAAGTGATCATTTCATCAATAAGATGCAATGCTGTAGTTGTATCATTCCAATCCTGAACATACTGAATATTCACGTGAACATTTTCATTTTGAAAGTATGCCCCTTCAAAAAAGCCATCTATTTCAGGCTGCCACTCAAAGGCTGCTAAAACACCTACCTTTTCAGTTTTTGACATTTCACCAGCTACCATTCCTCCAAAAAAACCCATTGCATGTGACTCGAAATTTAAACTTGTGATATTATCACCATCTACTGCCTGGTTAAAAAGGACAAAATGAATATCAGGATAATTCTTACTTAACGTTTTAAAAAAACTAGCATACTCACTCCCATGCCCAAAAATAAGATTTACACCATCTTGTTTAAATTCGTCTATTGCTGCACGAACTTTGCTTTCTTCATTCATACCCTCTTTATAGTAGACATCTACACCAAGTTCAGATTGGATTTTTAGAAGTCCTTTATAGCCCTCTGTACCCCATACCTGATCATCTATGGTGTCAGGTACAAGAAGTCCTACATTCTCAAGGTTTCCAGACCCTTTAGGTTGTCCACATCCTAACAGCGAAAATAATAAAAGTATGATAAGTCCAAGCCTTATGTACATGGAACAACCCTCCTTAGATAAAATATTGAAAGCGCATTAATACACTCATTAGTTCTACTTATTTTATCCTTACCTTCATTGAAAGTACAAGCAATTTTCGTAGTTAGTTGTTACAAATTGTACCTTCCTACCATTATCTACAAAAGAAAACCAACGAATAAAATACTACTATGATCTTTCCAAAAGGGTTTTGTAAGTATCAATAAATGAAATTTGTAAATTTAATCCTTTACCAACTCTAGTTGGTATATTTATAACCATGTTTCCCTCTGTTACATCCTGTTCGGAATCGCTCACCCTCATTTGAAACTTCAGTGAAGAAGTTTCCTCATTATCATCTAGAAAGTCACTTTTAAAAGTGTATGTCTTGCCTTGCTCTATTTTGGCTAGTAATTTCGTTAAACCATCCACCGCATCATCAATAAATAATATTGGTTCCTCAACAATGATCCCTTCAATCCTCTTATTAGCATTAGATAACTGTTGATGGATCGTTTCAGTTTGAGGTTGGAAAGGGCCAAATAAAACTGGAAAATGAACCAGGATACGTGTTTCAAAATTTTCTAGAAGATAGCTTTCACAATCCTTGATATGATTCCTTCGTAAATCTCCAATTCCTTTGTTGCTAGAAGATGTATAAATATAAGGTATTTTTACATCTTGGGCAATTGCTACAGATTTCAACAATTGCTTACGATCTTGCTTGATTAAGTCCGCCTCAATACCATCGTCGCAACAGTGAATAATCAAGTCAATCGTTCGGTCCTCCTCATATTTCTCATCATATTCGACACGTTTAAACAATGCATTTCTTCCAATCATCATTAATCGTTCATCCAACAGTTGTTGATGTATTGATTTTTCAGGTCGTAACAATACTCCCACAACCTCAATACCCTCCTGAACTAACCTCTCACAAAGCCCTAAACCTATGTAAGAATGAGCACCAAAGATCAAAACTCGATTAAACATCCGCTTTCCTCCCTAATAGAAAATTATTATAATGAAAAGCGCAAGAGCCCGTTTAGCGCCGTATGAACTGGAGCACTCCGCAATAAGATAAAGGAAACACGAAGAGCGCTAGCGATTCGATGTTGACTTATCTTGTGAAGGAGGGTGAAGTTCACTAGGCGCTGGGCTCTGGAGCTAGCCACAATTGAAAAGCGCAAGAGCCTTGTTCAGACCCGACAAGCATAAGACGCTGATGAAATGAAGGTGTCCTTTCCTTCAATTCATCAGTGACTTATGACTCGAGGGGCTAGGCTCTGGAGCTAGACTCGAAACTTATTAGTCCTACTAAGAATATTTAGGCATTTGTTATCTATAGATTTTTCTCATTTTCTTTATAAAACTTTATGATTGATTGGTTAGTTCGATATGGATTATCCCCAAAATGAAAGATAAGCTGAATGGGGCTACCCATATTATTTCTTATTTCCTCGTATCGTTTACTATGATCTTGTGGAACATAGGTGTAGCTATTCATTCTTTGCCAAATTTGAACTGGGCTTTGGGAAGTTAAATTCTTCATTGAAGGTAGGTTTAACGAATGTAACTTCTTCTCGTCTGTACCATATGCTAGAGATATTTCTTTTACTAATCGTTTGTAAAAGAACTTATGCTCTCTTTCTTTTTCGAGATGGACTTTGAGGTCAAGGCAAGGATTCATCATTGCCACAGAACGGATATTGTCTGGTACTGTTTCCATTAATTGTAATGCAGTTAATCCGCCCATTCCCTCAGATAGGATATGAATTTTTCGGTTTAGAATTTCTTTTTTTAATACCATATGATAGAGCTGCTTTGCCATTGTTACAGCTCGTGGACTCCCCCAATTACAACCATATAAATTAGAATGAAAGAGCGTATAGCCCTTATTCATTAAATCTTTAATAAATTGATGCCTTCCGTAGTTTTGATGCCAGAAACTTGAATTTTTTTCTACAAAGTCTGTCCGGTCACCTAGAATTAATACGCCAAATCCATTTGGTTTAGTTGGTAAATGTACGACATTCCATTCCGTTTCAAGTTGAAAAAATCGTTCCGTAATTTTCATCACTTGCCCACCACCTTTCTCTTCTATAAATTTTTAATGAGGAAAAAGGATTTTTAAGAACATCATATTCCCTCTCCTTCTATTTAATGTATGTATCTATATTTAAAAAGAATAGGATTATATCACTGTTCTATTAAATATAGACGAACAAGGATGTATTGGTACAAAATCATTTGGTGTACTTAAGTAATGGATAAATTGCTTGAAATGAGCACAATTTCGAAAAACGAATAAGAAAACCTGTCACTTTTTAAAAACTTACTTTTATTAATGAAATAATATGTGATAAAATGTAGTAATAATGCGTCTTTGAAATAGAGGTGAATGCAATGCGTTTCGTTTGGACATTTATTTGGGGATTTTTATTAATACATATGGCATCATATGTAGTTAATTCTATGACAGGTGGCCATTATGACTTTATGACAGCTAGTATCTTATCTGTCATTGCAATCGTTATCATTTTCTTTATTGCAGAAGTGATACCGAGTGAGCCAACTGCTGACCCTAAACATCATTAATAAATGATGTTCGACCTAAATTCAAAAAAACCTACTTTTATAGTAGGTTTTTTTGAATTTAAAGTGGATTTCCCCATTACGAGGTTATTTTAAGGCTTCCTTTTATATGTCCACTGTCGATTATGGTTCGCTGCTTCAGGGAAACGATCTCCTGCCTTTAATCTAACTTGACCCGGATTCGTTACATTTGAACCTGTTTCACCCACTTCTACATAGATACCGTTATTAGGTGCTTTTTGACCTGATCTAAAACGATGCTGTTGGCCCATACTTCTCCTCCTCTCTTGTTTTTATAGTATCTCCGCTCAAACTTTTTTCATGAGTATACTAAAAGTTCTTTACAGAATACCTTTCATCATGTTTAATGAAATTGATTGTCATACTAACGGGGGATACTAATTTGGATTTACTTTTAATTTTAAAGTACTTGTTATTAGGTTTATTTCAAGGTTTTACTGAACCGATCCCAATTTCATCTAGTGGTCATTTGGTTTTTGCCCAAACATTCCTTGGTGTTGAAATTGAAGGTTTGTCTTTTGAATTATTTGTTAATACAGCATCACTTATTGCGGTACTTATTATCTATCGCAAGGATTTAGTTCGATTAACAGTAAATGGAGTAAGATATGTGACAAATAAGGATAAAGAAGCTAAGAGTGATTTCAATTTTATTCTTTACCTTATTATTGCAACAATTCCTGCAGGTGTGATTGGAGTGTTATTCAATGATGACATTTCCAAACATTTAAAGAAGATTCATGTGACAGCTATTACGTTAATTATTACTGGTATAGCGTTATGGATGATTCGAAATTTACGTGGTCGTAAAAATGACGGAGACTTAACAGTGAAGGATGCTGTTATTATTGGACTAGCCCAAGCAGTAGCTTTAATTCCAGGTATAAGCCGCTCAGGTGCGACAATTGTAGCTGCAATGGGATTAGGAATGAAACAAGAAACAGCACTTAAGTTTTCTTTCCTATTATTTATTCCGATTAGCTTCGGAGGTATGATCTTAAGCATAACGGATCTAATAAAGGATCCAAATTTAGATACTTTGCTTATTCCTTATATTGTTGCTTTTATTGCTGCGTTAATTACGTCCTATTTTTCTCTGAAATGGTTTATGAATATTATGGCAAAAGGAAATTTAAAGTACTTCTCAATCTATTGCTTCATAGTTGGTATTGCTGTATTACTATTTGCTTAATAGCAAAAAAGCAATACGCAATGAAAGAGGCTGACGAATTCGTCAGCCTCTTTCATTATGTCATCTATCTCTTACAGATTAACCTAGTAATTTCTTCAACAGAGCTTTTTGAACATGCAGGCGATTTTCAGCTTGCTCAAATACCACTGAGTGCTCACCATCGATGATAGCAGTGGTAACTTCTTCTTCACGGTGTGCAGGCAAGCAATGTAGAAAATAATAATCGTCCTTTGCATGTTTGACAAGTTGATCATTTACTTGAAAGTGTTTAAAAGCAAGTAAACGTTGTTGTTGCTCACTCTCTTGCCCCATACTTGCCCATACATCTGTATAGATAATATCGGCTTCTTGAACAGCCTCAACTGGGTCATTTGTGATAGTAATCTTTGCTCCAGTTTCTTCAGCAATTTTTTGAGCTGCTTCAACAACTGACGGTTCTGGCTCGTAACCTTGTGGACATCCTAATGAAAAGTCCATACCAACTTTGGCCGCAGCAATCATCAATGAATGTGCAACATTGTTACCATCACCCAGATAGGCTGTTTTAACGCCTACAAATTTTTGTTTTACGCGATAAATCGTTTTTAAATCAGCAAGGGCTTGGCAAGGATGAAAAAGGTCAGTTAAACCATTGATAACTGGTATGTTAGCGTGTTTAGCTAACTCTTCAATTTTATCATGTCCGAAGGTACGAATCATGATCCCATCCACATAACCAGATAGAACTTTTGCTGTGTCAGAAACAGGTTCTCCTCTACCTAATTGTAGGTCTTGGCTACTTAGAAATAACGCATGACCACCTAATTGCAACATGCCTGTTTCAAAGGATACACGTGTTCTAGTAGAAGATTTTTCAAAGATCATCGCCAATGTTTTTCCTTTTAAAACCGGCTGGAGCGGATTTTCTTCTAGGCTGATTGCCTCTTCAATAAGATCAAGAATTTCTTTTTTACTATAGTCTAGAAGGGTTAAAAAGTCTCTTTTTTCTTTTATTTTTACATTGTTCATTATGTGACACACTTCCTTTTTGATCGGTAAGGGAACGCATCTTTCCTACCTTATTTGTTAATCTTCGACCAGGGTCCACATTATACCAGTGGTTTCTTCACCACTGGTATGTTAATTACCGATCCTATGTAGTTAAGGGGAAATACCCCTCTTATTCGTTTATATTACCATTTATCCAAAAGTCTTTTTCCACAAAGGTTGTTGATTCATATTTAACTCTTTAATTGTTGCTATCATGTCGTAGTAGCATGACTACTACTAGCTACTCGCTTATTCAACTGTTGTATCGATTGTACAGAATCATCTACAACATCTATCGCTTGTAAGCATGCATAATAGGTAGCAAGGTTGGTAAACAAAATCATCCCTTTTTCAATTGCCAATTGACGATTTAGTTTGGCCTCTTCACTATCAATAAGTGAAACAAATATTCCTTTATTGCCTTCTATCCAGGAAGAATAATCCGTTGTAATGGCTTGAAGACCCGCTTGTTCCGTTGCCTTCATTACATCCTCATTCTTAACATCAAAATAAACAGTTTTTACATTTTCAAGATCCTTATAGAATATTTTTCTATAGACAAACTGAAGATTTTTACCTACACACATGCCTTCACCTGTGGCCTTCATCTCAGGACCCAGGGTAATATCCACATCATGTAAAGCATGACTTGAAAACACTGGATATTTAACCGCAACCCAATCATTCACTTCTGGTTGTTCTAGTGCCATTTCATTTAGTACTTTACCACACAGTAAGAAAGTAGCATATTTAATAATCGGTATTCCAGTTACTTTACTGATAATAGGTGCAGTTCGACTTGCACGTGGATTTACCTCCACAACATAAATTTGCTCATTATTAATTAAAAATTGAATGTTCATAATTCCACGGTAATTCAACTTTTTCACGAGCGCATTTGCATATTGTACAATGACTTTTTTGTTGTCCTCAGTTATGTTTTGCGATGGAAGAATTGCAAGACTATCACCTGAGTGAACACCTGCTGGTTCAACATGTTCAATATAGGTTGGAATAAAAGCTTCATTTCCATCTGAGATAAGATCAATCTCACCTTCAAGACCTTCAACAAACTGATCAATTAATACAGGATAAATCATATTTACATTGCTTGATAACAAATCAGTTAATTGTTCATCATTATAAACAACAACCATTCCTTTACCACCAATTACATAAGAGGGTCTTAGAAGAATTGGATATCCAATTTCATTTGCTCCCTTTATTGCCTCATCCGAATTATTTGCAGTTAATCCAATCGCATGACGGATTGATAGGTCATCTAATAGATGATAAAACTTATCTCGATCCTCTAACCAATCAAGAGTGTCAGTATCTGTACCTAATAATTTAACACCCGCACCTTCTAATTGTTCTGCGAGGTTGATAGCTGTTTGACCACCATACTGTACAATTACTGAATCGATATTTTCTGAATCAACTACATTTAGGACATGTTCTAAAGTGATCGGTTCAAAATAAAGACGATCTGCTGTTTCAAAATCAGTACTTACAGTTTCAGGATTATTATTTATCATGATTGCTTCATAGCCTAACTCTTTTAAGGCTTTAATTCCATGAACAGCACTATAATCAAATTCAATACCCTGACCAATTCGAATTGGTCCTGATCCAATGATTAAAACCTTTTTCTTATCATTGAATTCAGGCTGTTCATTTTCCCCAAAGTAAGTAGAGTAAAAATAATTGGTCCGTGCTTCGAATTCAGCTGCACATGTATCAACATATTTATAAGTTGCCTTTATCCCCACTTTAAGACGCAGATCTCGAACCTTATCTTCAGATTCTTGGAGCAAAGATGCTATGGTTCGATCCGAAAATCCCTTTTCCTTTACCTTGGCCATTAATTCACTATCAAGCGATGCGAGGGATTGCGCTTTTATTTGTTTTTCTAAATCAACAATATTTCTAAAGCAAGATAGAAAATAAAGATCCATTTCTGTCATTTCGTTGATTTCTTCTATTGTCATTCCTCTTCTTATAAGCTCCATTACCGCAAAGAAGCGACGATCATCCGTTTTATTCATACAGGCAATGATTTCAGCTGTCGTTTGGTTCTCAAATTCAGGTAAATGCGTTCCTATATTATCAAGTTCTAATGAATCACATGCTTTTTGAAGGGCAGCCTCTAAATTACGTTCAATGGCCATAACCTCACCAGTTGCTTTCATTTTCGTCCCTAACTTACGGTCTGCCTTACTGAATTTATCGAAAGGCCATCTAGGAAACTTAACAACAACATAATCAAGTGCTGGCTCAAAGCTTGCATAGGTACTCATCGTTAAAGGATTTTTTAGTTCATCCAAAGTATAACCAACTGCAAGTTTTGCAGCAATCTTGGCAATTGGATAACCAGTAGCCTTCGATGCTAGAGCAGAAGATCTGCTGACCCGTGGATTAACTTCAATAATATAATATTGCTTACTCTTAGGATCGAGTGCCAATTGAATGTTACATCCACCGACCACACCAAGTGCTGAAACGATTTTCACCGCTGCACTTCTAAGCATATGATAGTCTTGGTCTGTTAAAGTTTGTGATGGGGCAACTACTATTGAGTCACCTGTATGAACACCAACAGGATCAATATTTTCCATATTACATACAGATATACATGTACCCTTATAATCTCGAATCATTTCATATTCAACTTCTTTAAAGCCTGCGATGCTTTTTTCAACTAAACACTGCGTAATTGGACTTGCTTGTAATCCACTTTTCACTAATTTTTTGTATTCATCAGCATTTTCGGCAATTCCACCACCCTTACCACCAAGTGTATAGGCAGGACGGATGATGATCGGGAATCCTATTTTGTTAGAAAATTCAATAGCCTCTGCCACTGTCGTCACGATGGAGCTTTCCGGAATAGGTTCATTTAAATCGTACATTAGCTGGCGAAACTCATTGCGGTCTTCACCTTTACGTATCGAGTCAATTGAGGTGCCTAATACCTGTACACCAAACTTTTCTAGAACTCCTGCTTCATGAAGCTCCATTGCTAAATTGAGTCCAGTTTGACCACCTAATGAGGCGAGTAAGCCATCTGGTCTTTCCTTTTCAATTATTTTCGTGACACTTTCAATCGTAATCGGTTCAAAGTAAAGGACATCCGAATATTCTTCATCTGTCATAATTGTAGCCGGATTATTATTCACTAGGATAACTTTGTATCCTTCTTCCTTTAAGGCTAAACAACCCTGAGTACCTGCATAATCGAACTCTGCTGCCTGACCAATTATGATTGGACCAGATCCAATAACAACGATCTTTTTGATTAATTGATTTTTAGACATAAAGTATATCTCCTTTTGCTACAGCAACTAAATCTAAAAATTCATCAAAAATCCACTCACTATCAGTCGGGCCTGGATGTGCTTCTGGATGAAACTGTGCTGTTAATATCGGTAATGTCGAATGTGATAATCCTTCAATCGAATCATCATTTATATGATAAAAACGTAGCGATAATTCGGTTGACTTCAGGCTGTCTCCAATGACAACATAACTATGATTTTGTGAGGTCATGAATACTTTTTCGGTTTTCAAATCATAAACAGGTTGATTTGCTCCTCGATGTCCGAATAAGAGTTTTTTCGTCTTTGCACCAAATGATAAGGCAATTAATTGGTGCCCTAAGCAAATTCCTAAAGTTGGATAGGAGGACACAATCTCTTTTATTTGCGGAAAATAACTTGAAAGCTGCTCTGGATCTCCTGGACCATTTGATAATAAAACACCATCTGGATGTAAATCAGCAATTTCATTCATCATCTTAAAAGGTAATGTCGTCACTTTGCAACCACGGTTTAGTAAGGCAGTTAAAATTGATTTTTTATAGCCAAAATCAATCAGAACTATATGCGTTTCGCCGTTTCCATATGTTTTTTTCAAATTAGAGGTAACCTCAAAAACTCCATCTTCATAAATCGCGCAAGGCTTTTCTTCCTTATTAATTGTTGAAGAGATCTTTGCTGCCATTGAGCCGTGATGTCGGATTTTTTTTACAACAGCCCTTGTATCAACATGATGGATAATTGGAATATTCCACTTTTGCAAGTATTCTTTAAAGCTATACTGAGCCTCATAATGAGAATACTGTGAAGTACACTCATATATGACAACAGCCTTTACCTGCGGCTTTTTACTTTCATCATCACTAATATTGATACCATAGTTCCCAATAAGCGGATAGGTAAATACTACAATTTGATTCTTATATGATGGATCTGTCAACACTTCTTGGTATCCTGTCATACCTGTAAAAAAAACAATTTCACCACTTATATCTTGTGAGCCAGACATAAGTTCACCCATATATACTGAACCATCCTCTAGATGGAGATATCCTTTCATCTGTTCGCACCTCGTTCGTCTTATATTATAGATAGGGTTTCACCCTTCCAGCTTTTTCTTTTGGTTTATTGGATAATTATAAGACTCATAGTATTTTTATTCAACAATTTGTAAAAAAAATGCTCATTTACATTAATGAGCGGTAACTTTTTGATTACTTGTAGAGAATGTATGACCAATCGTTTCAACTGCTAAATCAATCTCATCATAAGATACGTTTAGCGGAGGCAGTAGTCGAATAACATTAGGACCTGCTGCAATTACGAGAAGTTTACGTTCTCTTAATTCATTAATTATTGAACCAGCTTGTTCCTTACATTCTATACCAATTAGTAAACCCGTTCCACGTATATCTTTCACAAGTGGATGATTTCCCACTATACTATGCAACTTCTTAACTAAGTAATTACTTTTTTCAGTAACTTCTTTTAAAAACTCTTCATTAAAAATTTTTGTTAGTGTAGCCTTTGCAGCTGCCATTGCTATCGGGTTTCCACCAAATGTTGAACCATGACTTCCCGCATGAAAGGTTTCGAGTAGTGATTTTTTTCCAATCATTGCACCTACTGGTAAACCATTTCCTAACCCCTTCGCTGATGTGACAATATCTGGTTTTAAACCATAATGCTGATAAGCAAACGGCTTACCTGTTCGACCTATTCCAGTCTGTACCTCATCAATTATTAATAGTGCACCAATTTTCGTGCATGTTTCTTTTACTTGATCAATAAATGCCTGTTCAGCTGGAACTACTCCACCTTCTCCTTGAATTACTTCAAGCATGATAGCAGCAACATCGTCTCCAAGTTCCTTTAATGCATCTGTTTGATTATATGGAAGGTACGTAAACGTTTCGAGAAGAGGACCATAACCTTGATGGATTTTTTCCTGTCCAGTTGCTGACATAGTTGCAAATGTTCTTCCATGAAATGATTGAAGGAATGTTACAATTTTCGTTTTTCCAGTATGCTTGCGTGCTAGTTTAATTGCTGCCTCATTTGCTTCTGCACCACTGTTGCAAAAGAAAACGGCCTCTCCTTCACTATTATCCACTAAAAGCTTTGCAACATCCTCTTGAATCGGTTGATGAAACATATTCGATACATGCCAATATTTTGTTAGCTGATCTTGTACGGCTTGCATAACATCTTCATTTGCATGACCTAAATTACAAACTGCAATTCCTGAAACAAAATCTAAATATTTTATATCATTTTCATCTGTAATCCATGAGCCTTTTGCTTCTTTAACCGTAACATCCCATCTAGAATAAGTAGGAAATAAATTACTCATGAAGACATAACCTCCTCTTCTCTCACTATTTTTGTTCCTTTGAAGCTATTATTCTCGATAAACGCTTGCTGTCCACTTACAATCATCACTTCTTTGCATGTATCTGAAAGTGTTGCCATTGCTGATTGTACTTTCGGGATCATGCCACCAGTAATAACTTCACTAGCTATATATGAATGAATTTCATTTGGAGTAATTCTTTCAATTACTTGTTTATTTTCATTTAGAATACCCGGTACATCTGTCACGAATAGTAATTTCTCAGCTCCTACCGCGTTTGCAATTGCAGCTGCAGCTAAATCAGCATTAACATTAAGTGTTTCATGTGATACCGTACGTGCAAGTGGTGCAACTACAGGAATATATCCATTTTCCATTAGTAATGACACGATAGATGTATCAACTGATGTCACCTTGCCAACCAATCCAAGATTAACCTTATCTAAATAGTTAGCTTCTAATAGGTTACCATCACTACCTGAAACCCCAATTGACTTAAGACCCTTTTGTTGCAAGAGGTTTGTTAGATGCTTATTAATCTTCCCTGCCAATACCATTTCAGCTACTTCCAACACTGCTTCTGTTGTCTTACGCTGTCCTTTGAAAAATTCCGTCTCAATATTTAAGGCCGTTAGCATGTTGGTTATATCGGGACCACCACCATGTACAACCATAATTTTCCAATCATGTTCAATCAAGTCTTTTAAACTTTGAAAAAATGATGCTGACAATTGGTGTACTGTGCTTCCGCCACATTTCAAAACGACTATTTTTGACATATCGATCTCCTTATGTTCTATAACTCGCATTTATTTTCACATAATCATAGGTTAAATCGCAGCCCCATGCTTTTCCAGATGCTTTGCCATCACCAAGATTTACTAAAATTTTCACTTGGTCCTTTTTTAAATATTCACTAGCTATTTCTTCTGAAAAGGTTTGAGGTCTATTGTTTGTAAACAAGCAAAGGTCCTCTAAATAAATGTCAATTTTATCTGGTTCTACTGCTGCTTCACTATAACCAACTGCACAAATTATTCTTCCCCAGTTTGCATCAGCTCCATAAACAGCCGTTTTTACTAAACTAGAGCCAACAATCTTTTTCGCAACAATATTGGCTTCTTGCTTCGTTTTAGCTCCAGTTACTTCTACTTCGATTAGTTTAGTTGCTCCCTCGCCATCTTTAGCAATTTGTTTTGCAAGCTCCTCACTAACCATTTGAAATGCCGATATAAAATCATTCCATTGTGGATGATTCTCATTTAATTGTTCGTTTTCCGCTTGACCATTGGCCAACACTAAAACCATATCATTTGTTGACGTGTCACCATCAACCGTTATTTGATTATATGTTTTATCTGTAATACCCTTTAAAGCTGATTGTAAGGATTCAGAATCAATATTTGCATCAGTTGTTACAAAGGCAAGCATTGTTGCCATATTCGGATGGATCATACCTGATCCTTTTGCAGCACCGCCAATTGTTACCTTCCTTCCATCAATTACAACCTCATAACATGATGTTTTCATCACTAAGTCTGTCGTTAAGATTGCTTGTTGGAATTCGATTGCTGCATCTTTGGAAGTCTTTGGCTTTAATTGATCTATGCCATTACGAATTTTTTCCATTTCTAAAAACTCCCCAATCACACCAGTTGAGGCAACCGCTACAAAATGATTTTCGATTTTAAGCAGTTTTGCACTTCTTTCTCTCATTTCATACGCATCTTGAAAACCTTGCTCACCTGTACAAGCATTTGCATTTGCACTGTTGACAATGATTGCTTGTAACAGTCCTTCTTTTGCAATACTTTCCTGAGTAACCTTTAGTGGTGCTGCTTGGAAATGACTTTGGGTATATACAGCAGCACAATTTGCTGGTACTTCGCTATAAATAACACCTAAGTCATTTTTAGAATATCTTAAACCTGCGTGAACACCATCAGTTAAAAATCCCTTTGGTGAAACGATAGAACCATCTTCAATTTTTGTTATAGCAGAGGTATCCTTTGTTTGTAGCACTGCTTTTTTCCTCCCTAGTTGTCTTTGTGGGTGAGTATTTTTACTAGTAATCTAGTTTTTGTATTTTCTTTGTTTTCTGTACCCTGTCTTCGAACTCTCATAGAGCAAAATGTACCTTATGGAAAAATAGGTGAAAATAATAAACCAGTTGTTTCATCAAATCCGTTCATTATATTAAAGTTTTGAACCGCTTGACCAGCAGCACCCTTCATTAAATTATCAATAACCGATACAATGGTGACTCTTCCAGTCCGTTCGTCAACTTTAAGTCCGATATCACAGAAGTTGGAACCATAAACTTCTTTAGTAGATGGAAATTGATCTAATTTGCGAATTCGTACAAATGGTGATTTAGCATAAAACTCTTTATATAAATCTAGTAATTGTTCTGTTGTATACGTATCAGTTAAATTAGCATAAATTGTGGCCATAATCCCACGTGTGATTGGCAATAAATGTGAGTTGAATGATATATAGCTAACCGCTTCATTTAATTGGTGCAGCGCTTGTTCAATCTCAGGGATATGCTGATGTTCATGCACTTTATATATTTTCACATTTTCATTTGTTTCCGAGTAGTGTGTTGTTTGTGATAATTGTCTACCTGCACCTGAAACGCCTGTTTTGGCATCCACAATAATCGATTGTTCGTTCACTACTTTCTTTTCTACAACCGGTGCTAGCCCTAAAATCGTTGCTGTTGGGAAGCACCCTGGATTGGCAATTAGCTTAGCCGTAACGATTTCTTCTTTGTTTAACTCAGGAAGACCATATACAGCCTCTGCGAGAACCTGTTCATCTACGCATGGTCGTTTGTACCATGTCTCATAATCATTTTTATCCTTTAGTCTTAAATCACCAGATAAATCAATTATTTTTACATTTGAATTAATAAATTGTGGTGATAAGCTCTTGGAAACCCCTGGAGGAGTCGCAAGAAACAAGACAGCTATGTTGTTTTTTATTTCTTCGACATCAATACTCTTTAATATATGATTACTTAATTCAGTTAAATGCGGTAGCGAATTGATATATGGGATACCTGCTTCAGAAGATGAATATAAAATACATTCATCTACATGAGGATGATTAGATAATATACGATATAATTCGACTCCACCATATCCAGTGGCACCGATAATTCCGACCTTCACCAAATCACCTTCTTCTGTTAAGTTCGTATTCTAAATTATTTCTCAATTATAAATATGTATAAAAATAAAATCAAGTGTATAAATAATATTTTTTTACATTTTTCAAAAAAATCAGGTTTCAAAGTGATTTATAGGAACAATTGGCCACCAAAATATAAAATTCCTCATCTACATACCATTCAGGTGGAGCTAATAATTATAAGCTCTTATCACCACTTAGAGAAAAAAGGAATAAAAAAAATCTCAAAAAAAATAGTTGATATATTTTCAAGTTAACTACCCAAGAGATCAATTCCTCTGAATTTATTTATATGCATTAGAATGCATAAAGTCTATAGAAAATGTTAAAAGTTACAGCTCATACTACTATAATTGTTTATGTTGTCTTTATTTGGATAACAGTAGGATTAAATCTTATTTTTTATCCCATTTCATAAGAGGAATGATTAACTATGGTTTAGAGGTGTTTATGAGTAATAGAACTATATAAAAGTGAAGAGTGTAAAAAAAAAATGCTTAAAACCATTATAAAAAGCCTCTTGGCACTTGAATGTCCCTTTCTACAAGGGAAAGGACTAATCAATCAAAGAACCAAGAGGCTATTCATATAAAAGGCTACATGATCAACAAAGTTATCCCTCGGAGTTATACTCACTATTTCCTACTTTGTCTTGATTAAATACTAATTTCACAAAGTTTGTAGAATGTAGTAACAAGCAGCCGTTCTATTCGTATTTATTCTGTCTTCAAGCCTGAGAGCAACAACTTTTAGAAAGGCTGTTTTCGCAAAGATTGTTGTTTTTCGTAAAAAGTAAATCTTTACGTATTCAGCCTATCTTCGTGCTCTTTTCGTTAAATGACTCTGATATCCCACTGAAGATCGCTTCAATTTAGATAATAAAAATCCAAAAGCCGATTTTTATTCGTACTAGAGCAACAAACTTTTAGAAAAGAGCCTTTAGATAAGAGCCTTAATCTTTATTAAACCATAGTGGCTCGTTGTCATCGACTTCACCATTATAGTTAATTAAAATTTCATCTCCTGCCTTTATGTCCGTGTAGGCATAAAAATCAAACGTATGGTTATCAAAGTTTATATCGTAAGTGGCGTTTGGTTTGTAGGAATGGTTAAATAACATTCCATAACCTAGTAAGATTGCTGTATGATTTATTCCATACTCAAATGCATAATCATCAAGTGATGTTTTTTCAATGTGGACATGTTCACTATTTGGATATGCAATAACAGGCGCTTCATGAATGAGCTGACCTTTTTTTATATCAACTTTTGCAAATACTCCACGGTTGAATTCCCCATCACTAATCGGGGATGACTTTATTTCAATAATGTTAATCACCTACATATTCATTTTCTCTAACGTACAGATCCTGTACCCTATCCTTATCATTGTGAAGGTTTAGAAAGAAGAAAGCAAATTTTTTTAGAAAAAGCTTAAGGAGCCTGGATCTGGACACTTTGAAAAGCGGAAGGCTACTGCCCTTTTATTTCAAAACAAAAAAGCTTGAGAAATCTCAAGCTTTTTTGTGCGTATTTATTTACGTTTTTTATTGAATACCTAAGGCAATTTTCGCATATCTAGACATTTTATCTTTAGTCCATGGCGGACTCCAAACGATATTAACTTCAACGTTTTTCACTTCTGGAATATCGTAAAGTGCCTCTTTCACTTGCTCAACGATCGTTCCAGCCATCGGGCACCCCATTGAAGTTAATGTCATCGAAACATCCGTTTGTCCCTTATCATCCATATCTACGTCATATACTAGACCAAGATTTACGATATCAACACCTAGCTCTGGATCAACAACCGTTTCAAGCGCACCATATAAATTTTCTTTTAAAGCTTCATCCATTTAAATCACTCCTCTCACTTTTACGTCATCATTCTATCTACCATGAGTATAGTAAAGTTCCTTATATAAATAAAGGTTTTTGCTCCTTTGTATCTTATAAATGACGAGCGAACCAATTTACTAGGGCATGGGTACCCTCACGTGAAACCTTATGACCAGCTATTGGATCAGCAATAAATTGGAGCTTTTCTGGTTCTCTTTCATACTCTGGCATAATATCTTTATAAAATTGATAGGTAGGAGCAAATGGGACGACATCATCTCTTTCTCCATGCCAAAATAAAAGTGGCCTTTTTTGCAGTCTGTCCTTATGCAAACTCAAATCAAATGGTTCTAATTGCATCAGTTGTTCATTAACTTCTTCTGTTGTTAGTGGGATTTCCACTCCATTTTTATGAAATGCATCCAGTTGTGCTCTTAAGTATGCTGTGTAGCAAGGACTTCCCATAAGACTAACAGCTGCTTTTATCCAATCATACTGTGTTAATGCACCTAATGTGGTAATTCCACCCATTGAAGTTCCTGCTAGACCAATTCGGTTGCTATCAATTATAGCATTCGCTTCAAAATGCTCTTTAATTAAATTTATTTCACTTATTTCATTTAGTACTATTTTCCAAAAGCTGAAACTTAATTCTTTTGTTCCTAACTGTTCACTTCTTTCTCCATGATAAAGAGCTTCAGGTAAAACAACTCTTATCCCTTTTTCAGCAAGTTTATATGCATAATGCAAATTCACTTCCTTTTCACTCGTAAATCCATGAACAAAAATCACAAATGGGGTTTTTTTATTCTGTAGATCATTATCTACAATATGTAAGAGTGGAATGTTTTTAACATTTAATTTTTCAACAATAACCAAGTAAAACACGCTCCGATCAAACGATTATGCCACGGCACCATTGTAACATGTAGACAGGAAACTTGGAAAAAAGATACACTATAAGGGCATTACTTCTCATTACAAACTAATGATTACCATGAAAAGGAGATTTTATGGATACAAATACAAAACCTTTCTTGATTGCCTTGGACTTAGATGGGACCCTTTTAACAGACAATAAAACAATTTCCGATTATTCCAAAGAGATGATTCAAAAGGCAAAAGCTGCTGGGCATATCGTTTGTATTGCTACGGGAAGACCTTTCCGTTCTAGTTCCATATACTATGAAGAATTACAACTTACTACACCCATTGTTAATTTTAATGGAGCATATGTTCATCACCCTAAAAATGATCAATGGGGAACATATCATACTACTTTAGACCTCAAAATTGTAAAAGAAATTATCGATGTAGCTGAGAAACATAACATTCATAATATGTTAGCAGAAATTATTGATGATGTTTATTTTCATTATCATGACCAAAAACTATTAGATGTTTTTAGTATGGGAAATCCAGAAGTGAAAATAGGCGACTTACGCAAAAATTTAGGCGATGATGTGACAAGCATTCTAATTCACGCTCCTGTAGAACATGTAGATAAAATTAGAGGTTATTTATCAGATGTACATGCTGAAGTTGTTGATCATAGAAGATGGGCTGCTCCTTGGCATGTCATTGAAATTATTAAGGCTGGAGTGAATAAAGCTGTTGGTCTTAAAAGAATTGCAGAGTATTATCAAATACCTCCTACTCAGATTATTGCCTTTGGTGATGAAGACAATGATCTAGAAATGCTCGAATATGCAGGACATGGTGTTGCAATGGGCAATGCTATTGATAAAGTAAAAACTGTTGCAAACAAGGCAACTAAAACAAATGAAGAGGATGGCGTCGCTCTTTACTTAAAAGACGTATTATCCCTATAAAAACGCCATTAATTAAGATACAATTTGGCATTTATATAATTTACCCTTTTGCATACAATAAGACAGACGTAATGACGCGTCATGATTATAGCGGGTGCAAAAAAATGTATCTTAAGGGGGCTTTTTCGATGGGTAAAAGTAACAAATCTAAACGTTTTGTTCAACAAGGCAAAGATACAGTTACCAAACACGATGAGAGGTTCCCTTACCATACAACTTTATCAGAAGCAGAAGATCGTAAAGAACGACAAACAGATACCTCACTTGGAGGGATATTATGAGTAATCGATTGTTTCGTCAAGCTCGTGAGTCAGTGGCTTTCGCAAGTTCTGTTGCAAAAGGTTCTAACGAAGGGGATAAGAGTGAAGCAATTATAAAAGCAAAAAATGACTTAACTTCTGCTTTTATGAATAGTACTGATGCAGAACGAGCTCAACTACATGATTTCCAGGATACAATTGATTCCATTCAATCATGAGTTATCTTACATGGCAAAAGCGCAAGAGTCATTTCTACAACGTATAGTTGAGGTTTACTAGGCACTGGGTATCCGACTTTTTCAAAATCGGACTTCTGGAGCTGGATATTCCGCTTTTGTAGATGCGGGCTCTTTTAAGAGTCCGCATCTTTTTTATTCAACAATCTCAAATGGCTTCGAACTTACCAAATTATTTGAATCAGTAGACAATACAGACACTTGCACCTCGTAAAACCCTTTTTTTAGTTCTTTTTTGTTCATTTCCAATGTTTCTTCCCATTGAATTGTATCATTCGCTTTTATTAATACATGATCCATTGCCTGGGTAAACATTTTCCCTTCAGAATACCGATACATTTCAGTTTGATTTTCATCAGTCACAATGATTTCATACTTTTGACTAGATGAAAATTCAAGCTTCTTCTCTTCATTTGACTTATTTGTCAAATTGATGATGAACTGATATTGATCCTCCAGGCTATTTAAATCAACCTCAAGTACTAACAGTTCATTTCCCATATCCTTTTCATCTCCTTTTTTCAAATCTGTTTTTCCTGACTTTTCATGATCACCTGAACAACCAGAACTAAACAGTAGAATAAAGAAAAACAGGAATATAAATCTTCCCATCTAAGCACCTCATCACTCTTTTCTAAAAAAGCCGAAAATCCCAGTCGTTTCAATTATATTTGTAAAGGCATTTGGGTCAACTTCTTTTATGACTCTTTCTAAATCATACATTTCATACCGTGTAATAACAATAATCAGCATATCTTTCGATTCATTTGTAAAACCACCTCTAGCTGGTAAGGTTGTAATCCCTCGTACTAACTTCCCATGAATCGCCTTTTTTAACTCTTCACCTTTATTCGTTACAACCATAGCAGTTAGCTTTACATGTCTAGTATGGATGGCGTCAATAACCCTTGTCGTTGCGTAAAGGGTTACAAGTGTATATAAGGCCTTTTCCCAGCCGTATAAGAGACCTGCGGTAATAATAATGAATGCATTCAAGATAAAGAAATAAGTTCCTACAGGTTTATCCTTCATCCGCGAGAGAATCATGGCTATGATATCTAAGCCACCAGTTGATGCACCGTACTTTAGTGTGATGCCAACTCCTACCGCAGAAATCACACCACCAAACACAGCATTTAATAAAATATCCTCTGAAAGAGAAACCAAAGGTACGATACCTAAAAAGAAAGTAGTAATCGCTACACTAAAAAAACTATACAAAGTAAATGATTTCCCCACCATTTTCCAACCTAAAATAGCAACCGGAATATTTAATAAAAATAATAAAATACCCGTTGAAACATAAAAAGGTGTATGATCTTCGATCACACTGGAAAGAAGCTGCGAAATACCAGTAAAGCCACTAGCATATACATTTGCAGGGATTAAAAACAAATTTAAACCAATTGCATTTAATAATGCACCAACAATCACGACAATGACTTTTAATCCTTCAGATTTCAACATATAAAAAAACCTCCCATCCTTTCTAAGTACCCTATTCATTGTTCTTCCCATTTTTACTAGAAATGAATACAAAGATTGTAATTTAACGGTATCATGATAAACTTATTAGAAAAGCATAAGCGCCTTGAACAGCCCCGACAAGCATAAGACGCTAATAAAATGAAGGTGCTATTTCCTTAAATTTATTAGTGGCTTATGACTTAGGAAAAAGTGAATCTCTTTTTCCCTCGAGGGGCTAGGCGCTGGAGCTAGAAACTGAAACAAGGACAAAAATGAATGCTTTCTTTACATTAATTCAATTCTTCCTAAGATTTGTTCCACTTACCTGTTACATATGAAGAATTAGTAATACCATTATTAGAGAATATTTAAAGGACAACATTGTTGCGAAAACAACCTATATGAAAGAGTCTAATTTGACTCAAACGTAAATTAACACGCTTTTAAAACCCTAAAACTTTAAAAATGAGGTGTTTTGATGAATGTACATATCATAGCTGATAGTGCTTGTGATTTACCAATAGAATATTTTGAAGAGCATTCAATTTCATTTCTCCCGCTTAGCGTTGAGATGAATGGTAAGCTTCTTCGTGATCAAAAGGACATACATCCAAAACAAATATATGATGAAATGCGTAAGGGTGTCATTGTAAAAACATCACAAGTGTCCCCACTTGACCTAAAAGAAACATTTACAGAGCTAGCTAACAAGAATATTCCTAGTCTTTATGTCGCCTTTTCTTCTGAACTATCCGGAACATATCAAACAGCCATGATGATCCGCAATGAGATAATTGAGGAATATCCGAATTTTGAGTTGTCGATAATAGATACAAAATGTGCCTCTCTTGGGCATGGTCTTGCTGTGAAATACGCATTCGAATTATCAAAAAGCGGTATGCCTTTAATTGAAATTGAAGAAGCTGTAAAAGGTTATTGTTTAAAAATGGAACATATTTTTACAGTTGATAATTTAGATTACTTAGCTCGTGGCGGTAGAATTAGCAAGGCCTCTGCATTTGTTGGTGGTTTGTTAAATATTAAACCCTTACTACATGTCGAGGACGGGAAACTGATTCCACTTGAAAAAATTCGTGGTCGCAAAAAAGTTTTCCGGAGAATTATTGAGATTATGAAGGAACGTGGAGTTAATTTTCAAAATCAAACGGTCGCTATTAGTCATGGAGATGATGAGGCGGCAGCGAATGAAATGAAAACAATGATTGCCGAAGAATTCTCACCAAAAGAGGTTTATATTAATTATGTCGGAGCTGTAGTTGGAGCACACGCTGGTCCTGGGACAATTGCGATCTTCTTCTTAAATGACGAGCTATAATTTACATAGTTATCGGTAATGAGGGCATAGTAAAGATACTTCTTTTGAAAGGAGCATCATCTTAATGCCACACACTAGCGATAATGATAAAAAAGCAAAAGATAACAACGCCAAGCAACACGAAAAAAATATGATGCGTGAAAAAAACCGTAAAAAGGGTAGAGATCAATATTCTAATAAGTCAGATCATCTATAAAAGCATACTTCTAAAAAGGCCATATAGGCCTTTTTTTCTAATCCTCCGTTATAACAACACTAAGTATTTAGATCCTTTTAAGATAAGAATTCACTCTGTTTCTTCCTCAAATTTAAAAGATTCTAATGTCTGATTTAATTCAACTGTTAATTTCCCCATCATTACAACCTCGTCAACAATTTTCTCGAAAGCTGCTAATTGTTCCGTTGTTGATGCAGAGATTTCCTCATTACCTGCAGCCGTCTCTTCAACTACTGCACTAATACTTTCTACACTATGCAAAACACGTTCACCAAATTGTTTTGAATGCAGGATCCCCTCTGATAATGATGTAAGTCCCTTCATCATTTCATCAACCTTTTCTCCGATGTTTACAAAGGCTGTTGTGGTGATTTCCATTGATTTCTGTTGTTGCCCAGCAATTGCTACACCTTTATCAACTGACTTATTAATATGAGAAATTCCTGTTTTAATCATAGTAACCATATCGAAAATATGTTTAGTTGATTTTGCTGACTCCTCCGCTAGCTTACGTACCTCATCAGCAACAACAGCAAATCCTTTACCAGCTTCACCTGCACGAGCTGCTTCAATCGCTGCATTTAAGGCTAATAAGTTTGTCTGTGCTGCAATTCCAGAAACGGTTTTCGCCATCACTTCTATTTCACTCGTATATTCTATAAACGTTTTTGTTGCAGACTGGATGGTTTGACTTGTTTTCGAATTCTCTGTTATTAGATTACGTTGTATTTCAATAGCATCTTGTCCAGTGTTTATTGCTGTAACAGCTTCATGTCCAAAAGAAACAGATTGATCAGATTGACTTACATTATGACTAAACTCAAGTTCCATCTGTTCAATTAACGTTACAGTATCTTGTAAGTCGCCGGATATAGACTGTGTACCAATTGCCATCTCATTAGTCGATATAGCCACCTGATTACTAATACTAGTCAAACCTTTATTTTCACCCTCAAGAATTTTAGCAGAATTTCCAACATCTTTGCTCACCTTTTCTATCGAAAATAATAAGCCTTTTAATTGATCGACCATTCTCGTGAAGGAGCCATTTAAAGCACCCAGCTCATCCTTCCCTTTATAATTTATCTGTTCAACAACTAAGTTACCGGTAGCAATTTTTTCAGCATTTTTAGATAATTTGTCCAATGGACGTGTAATAGAATTGGTCATTCTTACTGCAATGAAAGTGGAAAGTACAACTAATATAAGTGAACCAATAATAGCTGAAATAATAATAAAGGAAATCTTTTTGTCTAAGTTTTCCTGTAAATATTGGTATTGTTCATTTGCATATTCATTTAGAAGATATAAATCATTCTCCATCCCATCTACTCGAATGGATTGACGTTTCGCTTCAGCTTGTACTTTACCGTCCATTGCTGTATTTGTTTCTAGTTTCCATGTATCATATTTAGTCATTAGTTCATTTAAAATCTCTTTTCTTTTTGTATCAGCTAGACTCTTAGACAATGCTGCAATAAGTTGATCACTACGAGATATACTCATCAATATCTCTTGCTTTTGTGCATCTGTCGGGTTAACTGAATAATTACTCAACCCTTGTTTCGATGTATTTAATTCTCCTTGGAGCGTTTGGATATTCAAAAGTGTTGGTACTTGGTCAGCATTCGATGATTGAATGGATAGCATATTATAAATAATAAATGCAATCATTAAAATAGCTACTAATAATACACTAACAGAATTTAAAAGTAATTTTTTCTTAATAGTCATATCGTTCCTCCTTATCTGTCAATGGAAAGCTGTTTCTTCCAATCTTCTATGATTTCTTCCTGTTCTTTTGTATATATGTTCACTCTCAAAGGTGCTAAGTCAATGCCATTCTCTTCTAAACCTAATTCAATATGGCCCTTCTTAACTTTACCTTCTTTCACAAGTTGTTCAGCCACTTGGTACATTGCAACATCAACATTTTTTAGCATCGAGGTAATAACTGCCTTTTCTGCATAAAAATATTGGTCACTATCAACACCTATCGCATTTACTTTACTTGCTTGAGCTTGTTTCAAAACTCCCACACCCGTTAGACCAGCTGCTGCAAATAACACATCAGAATCCTTATCAATCATCTCACGGGCGATTTCCGCACCTAGTTGATCATTACCAAAGTCTCCAGCATACTTTACATTAACAGTGATAGATGGTTCTATCGCTTTTGCACCGTTAATAAAACCATCTTCAAATTTATTAATTAATGGGACATCATCTCCACCAATAAACCCTAGCTTATTTGTTTCAGTCGTTAAAGATGCTACAACGCCAGCTAAAAAGCTTCCTTGATCTTCTTTAAAGGTGATAGAACTTATATTGTCGAAATCAGCTACAGAATCAATGATAATGAATTGTTGTTTTGGATACTTTTTTGCTACTTTTTCTAGATCAGCCTGTACCATAAAACCGAGGCCAACTATGACATCACAGTCTTCTTCTACTAGTTCAGTTAAGCCCGCTTCATAAGTCTCAGTTTCCTTTAATTCACGATAGTCAAAAATAATACCTAATTCGTTCCTAGCTTTAACAAGTCCACTAAAAGCTAAATCACTAAAAGATTGATCTCCTAAACCTACATCTGAAAGCATAATACCAATTTTCACCTTTTCATCGACTTTACTAGCAACCTCTTGTTGCGAACAGCCGTTTATCATAAGGATAAAACAAAGAAATACCACGGCAGTGAGTTTCTTTATGCACATTTAAAAACCTCCAATAATCTATATTAAAATAATACATAGACTTCTATCGGCATATTTCTACTATTATTAATACTTAACTATTAAAGTTATTATTTTTTTAACAGAAAAGAATATTCTGAAAATTATTATCTTACAAACGTAAAAAAGCTTTCATTCCTCTGACGAAATGAAAGCTTTTTTGCTAATTATTCATTTTATTGCTCTTTAAAATACGTCCATCCCTCTTTTTGATATACTCTCTCATTTTTCATAAGGTGACCTAATGCACGCTTAAATGCAGCTTTACTTAAATTAAAACGTTCATAGATGTCATCTGGATCACTTTTGTCTGTATAAGGCATTGCCCCGTCTCGCTCTTGCATATAAGCATAAATTCGTTCCGCATCACCACTCAAAGCCTCGTGTTTACGTGGCAGTAAAGAGACATTAACTGTTCCGTCTTCCTTTACATCAATCACTCTACCTGTAACGGTCTCACCTAAACGGGGTTCGACGATACGTTGAGATGAATGAATAAATCCTTTATACCCATCCTCTGTTAAAATATATGATCCCGCAACAATCATCCGATAAACAGTCCCAGTAACTTGTTTATTGAATACAGAACGGTCTGCTTCTTTAATAAATGGTTCAACAATATCCTCTGTTGCAAGTCGGGCAAAAAATTTGCCATTTCCTGTGACCTTTAATGTACAGTAAAGTTTGTCTCCTACTTTAGGCCAAACCTCTCTTAAAAACGGAAGATGATCCTCTGCAACAAGTGCATCCTTACTTAAGCCAATGTATACGAATGCTCCCATATCCTCAACGATGTCTACTACATCAAGCCATTCGTATGAGCCCTCAGTAATCAATGGTTTTTTCATTGTTGCATATAAACGATCTTGTGAATCAACTCCGAAAAAGACTTCAATCTCATCGCCTACTTCAATCTCACCTATTACCTCTGTTTTATGTAATAACACACGTTCTTCACCATCAGTTAAGAAGTATCCATACTCGACCTTCTCATCTATTGTTAGTATTTCAAATGTACCTGGTATCATTTTATATCTGTCCCTTCATCAATTAAGTAGGTTCTCTTCTAAAAGTTTGGCTAATTATACGAATAACCACAATCTTTGCGAAAACAACCAGTACGTAAATCCTTACCACTTTGCCTTTATGGGGACGAGTTCCGGCTATTTTTACTGTTCAAAGTCCCTTTTAACATATAAAAGTTGTGATGACTGTTTTATTTTACTATAATTTAACTATATTATATACGTAATGGAGGATTATTATGGCGAAAGAAAGTTCATTTGATATTGTATCTAAAATTGAATTCCCTGAAGTAACAAACGCAATTAGCATTGCAATGAAAGAAGTTGCCACTAGGTACGACTTTAAAGGCAGTAAAAGCAACATATCTCTAGATAAGGAAGAACTCGTTTTGGTTTCTGATGATGATTACAAGCTTGAGCAATTAAAGGATGTACTGATTTCAAAGTTAGTTAAACGAAATGTACCAATAAAAAATATTTCCTACAAAAAGCTTGAGAATGCTTCAGGTGGAACTGTTCGCCAACGAGCTGAACTAGTTTCAGGGATTGATAAAGAAAATGCAAAAAAAATAAACAACATCATTAAAAATAATGGTTTAAAAGTTAAAACACAGATTCAAGATGACCAAATCCGTGTAACCGGTAAAAACAAAGACGATCTCCAACAAGTAATCGCTGCAATTAGAGAAGCTGATTTACCGATTGAGGTACAATTTATTAATTACCGTTAAACTAAAGTGGATTTAATTATGCTTTTTTATCATGATTACGTTCGCAAATTTTTAGAACATTAGGTAATCCCTACAGTCATTCTGTCAGGGATTACCTTTTTCTATCTATCGCTTTTTCTTGCCAACATGTTTTATCCTTTTCTTATTTTTAATTATTCATACAATTTTAGTCAACATTACATTTTACTATTGATATTTTTCGAAATATTAGATAAATTAGTTATAATACATTTCTATACGTTAAAGTAATTAACTAATTTCATATCTTATCAAGAGAAGCTGAGGGACTGGCCCGATGAAGCTTCAGCAACCGGTTTACACGAGTTTAGATCTGGTACCGATATCATCTTTTCTACCTAGATCTTCCGAGTGCCAAGGTGCTAATTCCAGCTAAGCATGTAAGATGCTTGAAAGATAAGGGGAAGCTTTGAATCATTTTAGCCTTCTGCTTATGAAGGCTTTTTTTTTATAGATTCACTTTTTTCTCCTACTCAATTAACCAAGGACGGGGGCTTTACTATGAACTTTTTGGAAGACTTAAAAACTAAGATCCTAATCGGAGACGGCGCAATCGGAACAATGCTTTATTCTCATGGTGTTGATCGTTGCTTTGAAGAACTGAATGTATCAAAGCCAGATGATGTATTACGTGTCCATCAATCCTACATTCAGGCTGGTGCGAACGTTATTCAGACAAATACTTACGGAGCGAATGATATTAAACTAACTCGCTATGGATTAGAGGATGAAATTAGACAAATTAATAGAAAAGCTGTTGAAATTGCTAAACGAGCTGCCTCATCATCAACGTATGTATTCGGTACAATCGGTGGTGTACGCTCTTTTAAGAAAAGTGCCCACACATTAGATGAACTAAAACGAAATTTCAGAGAACAGCTTTTTGTTTTACTAAATGAAGATGTCGATGGAATTCTACTCGAAACCTATTATGATTTAGAAGAATTAAAAACTGTTCTACAAATTGCTAGAAAAGAAACGAATAAGCCAATCATTACAAATGTATCACTTCATGAAGCAGGTGTTTTACAGGATGGTACACCTTTGTCACAAGCATTTTTAGAACTTGAAGACCTTGGAGCAAATGTCATTGGTTTAAACTGTCATTTAGGTCCATATCATATGATCCAATCACTTGAGGAAGTACCGCTCCTAGAAAACTCATATTTGTCGGTATTCCCTAACAGCAGTTTACCTGCTTTAAATGAAGGTCGTCTTGTCTACGAATCTGATCAAGGCTATTTCAAGGAGAGCGCGCTAAAATTCAGAGAGCAAGGTGCTAGATTAATAGGTGGTTGTTGTGGAACAACACCACAACATATTCAATCAATCGCTGAGGCAGTGGGACACTTACCACCTGTTACGGAGAAGCATGTTAAAGTACCTAAACATGAAAAAATAAGCATTTCAGAAGATAAAACTTATTTACTTCCTCCCTTACAGGATATTGTCGCTGAGAAACGTTCAGTTATTGTTGAGCTAGATCCACCGAAGAAACTTGGAATGAGTAAATTCCTTCAAGGTGCAGAGGCCCTTCACCATGCTGGTATCGATGCACTAACACTTGCAGATAATTCACTCGCTTCCCCTCGAATAAGCAACCTTGCAGCTGGCATGCTTGCTAGGGAGCGAACAGGAACACGTGCATTAATTCATATAACTTGCCGTGACCGGAATTTAATCGGTTTACAATCTCATTTGATGGGCCTACATACGTTAGGACTTTCTGATGTATTAGCAATAACAGGCGACCCATCTAAAATCGGTGATTTTCCTGGTGCTACTTCAGTTTATGATGTTTCTTCGTTTGATTTAATCAGTTTAATCAAACAATTCAACGAAGGTGTCTCTTATTCTGGTAAACCATTAGGGGAGAAAACAAATTTCTCAGTTGCAGCAGCCTTTAATCCGAATGTTCGCCATTTAGACAAAGCTGTTGTGAGGCTTGAGAAAAAAATCGCTTGTGGAGCTGATTATTTTATCTCTCAGCCTCTCTATTCAAGTCAACAAATTGTCGATGTTTATGAAGCGACTCGCAATGTTAAGTCACCTATCTACATCGGGATCATGCCGCTAACTTCAAGCCGGAATGCTGAATTTATTCATAATGAAATTCCTGGTATTAAGCTTTCTGACTCCATTCGCGAAATAATGGCAAAAGCAGGCACAGATAAGGAAAAGGCAAGGCTGGAAGGTCTTGCAATTGCTAAGGAACTTATTGATACAGCTTTCGACTTATTTAATGGCATTTATTTAATTACCCCATTTTTACAATATGACCTGACAGTGGAGTTAACCAATTACATCCATGAGAAGGAAAAACAACTTGCTGAAAGGAAGATTACTCATGTCTAGGATAGAAAATGAACTAAAAAAACGAATACTCGTACTTGACGGTGCAATGGGTACAATGATTCAAGCTGCAGATCCTTCCCCTGCCGAATTTGGTGGTGAAGAATACGAAGGCTGTAATGAATATTTAACCTTAACAGCCCCGAAAATAATTGAAACAATACACGAATCATATTTAGCAGCAGGTTCAGATATGATTTCAACTAACACATTTGGCGCTACCAGCCTTGTATTGGATGAATATGATCTCGGATCTTTAGCATTAGAGCTCAATATCGAATCGGCTAAACTTGCAAAAAAGGCAGTTGATAAATTCTCTACCCAAGACAAACCTAGATTTGTCGTCGGGGCAATGGGACCAACAACTAAAACATTATCGGTAACAGGTGGAACGACATTTGATACTTTAATAGCCAACTATGAAGAACAAGCTAGAGGATTAATAATTGGTGGTGCTGATTTACTACTATTGGAAACAAGTCAAGATATGTTAAATGTAAAAGCTGGATTCATTGGTATACAGAATGCTTTTAAGAACACAAAAAAAGAACTACCTCTAATGGTTTCTGGAACAATTGAACCCATGGGAACGACATTAGCAGGCCAAGACATTGAAGCGTTTTTTGTTTCCTTAGAACATATGAAACCAATTTCGGTTGGTCTAAATTGTGCTACAGGACCTGAATTTATGACAGATCATATTCGTACACTTTCAGGACTAGCTAATACTGCCGTAAGTTGTTATCCAAATGCAGGTCTTCCTGATGAAGAAGGAAACTACCATGAATCACCTGAATCGCTTACGAAAAAGCTTGTAGGCTTCGCAGAACAAGGCTGGCTTAATATCGTCGGAGGATGCTGTGGAACAACTCCAGAACACATTAAAGCACTTACTGAAGCTGTATCAACTATTACACCTAGAATCATTGAAGACGTTTCAAACGGTCATACTGTCTCTGGAATAGACGCTCTTCTTTATGATGATGGCATGCGACCTTTGTTTGTCGGTGAACGTACGAACGTTATTGGTTCCCGTAAATTCAAACGACTCATTGCCGAACGAAAATTTGAAGAAGCCTCTGAGATTGCAAGAGCACAGGTCAAAAATGGTGCACATGTTATTGATATATGTTTAGCAGATCCTGACAGAGAAGAACTTGAAGATATGGAAGCATTCATTCCAGAGGTTGTCAAAAAGGTAAAGGCTCCATTAGTCATCGACTCAACTGACGAAAAAGTGATTGAACAGGCGTTAAAGCACTCCCAAGGTAAGGCCATCATTAACTCTATTAACCTAGAGGATGGAGAAGAACGCTTTGATGCCATCGTACCACTTGTTAAAAAATATGGTGGTGCATTAGTTGTCGGAACAATTGATGAAATCGGTATGGCTTTAACAGCTGAAAAGAAACTCGAAGTAGCAAAGCGATCTCATGATCTTCTCGTCAAAAAACATGGACTTAAGGCTAGTGATTTAATATTTGATCCACTTGTTTTCCCTGTAGGTACAGGTGATGCACAGTATATAGGTTCGGCAAACGAAACAGTTCGAGGTATTCAATTAATTAAGGAACATCTGCCAGAATGCTTAACTATTCTCGGGGTCAGTAATGTTTCCTTTGGTCTTCCACCTGTAGGCCGTGAAGTATTAAATGCTGTTTATTTATATCATTGTACACAAGCAGGACTTGATTATGCTATTGTCAACACAGAAAAATTGGAGCGTTTTGCTTCTATTCCAAAAGCCGAAATCCAGCAAGCAGAAGAGCTATTATTTAAAACAACAGACGAGTCATTGGCAACTTTTACCAACTTCTATCGTGGAAAGAAGAAGGTTGATAAAAAACCAGTGCAATCCCTTCCACTTGAGGAGCGACTTGCTCAATACATTATTGAGGGAACAAAAGAAGGTCTTATTCCAGACTTAGAATTAGCTCTTAAAAAGTATCCTGAACCACTTGCTATCATAAATGGACCACTTATGGCAGGAATGGCAGAAGTTGGCGTTCTTTTTAATGATAATCAATTAATTGTTGCAGAGGTTCTACAAAGTGCCGAAGTCATGAAAGCGTCCGTTTCCTTTCTAGAACAATTTATGGATAAGAAAGAAGATAGCGGAAAAGGAAAAATATTATTAGCAACAGTAAAAGGCGATGTTCATGATATTGGGAAAAACCTTGTTGATATCATTCTTAGCAATAATGGTTACAAGGTAATTGACCTAGGTATTAAAGTAACACCTCAAACACTGATTCAAGCTGTCAAAGATGAAAATCCTGACTTAATCGGGTTATCTGGTCTATTAGTGAAATCGGCTCAACAAATGGTTATAACAGCTCAAGATTTACAACAATCTGATTGCCAAGTCCCAATTATAGTTGGTGGAGCCGCCCTTTCTAGAAAATTCACTAGAATGAAAATATCTCCTCAATACGCTGGTCCTGTTGTTTATGCAAAGGATGCGATGGATGGATTATCGTTAATAAACCAGTTGCGGACGACTCCTGAACTCTTTGCTGAAAAAGAAGCAGCCGTTACCGAGGAAGCGAAACCTAAAGTAGCGCAAAGCCATGCAGTTACAGAACTATTAGCGAAACGTGGTAACCTGAGTGAAGCACCAATATTCACTCCTGTTGATACGAAACGCCATCTGATTAAGGATATGGATCTAAAACAAATTATTCCATACATTAATATGCAAATGTTAATTGGTCATCACCTTGGCTTAAAAGGGAAAATAAAAGAATTAGTGAAACAGAATGATCCTAAAGCACTGGAATTAGTTGAATTAATTCAAGAACTGTTAGAGGAAGGTTCCAAAAAGAAATGGTTTAAACCTGCAGTGGCTTATCAATTCTACCCATCCTATAGCGAAGGTAATAAACTGCATATTCTAGATCCAGAAAATACAAATTCGATTATAGAGACTTTTGATTTTCCAAGGCAAGAAAAGGTACCATATCGCTGTATTTCAGATTTTGTAAGACCGAAACAGGATAAGGAATATGATTATGTTGCAATGTTTGCCGTTACAGCAGGAAGTCAAATTCGTGACTTAGCAATGGGATTTAAAGAACAAGGCGACTATTTAAAGAGCCATGCAGTTCAAGCACTTGCATTGGAGCTTGCTGAAGGTTTAGCCGAACGAACTCACCAACTGATTCGTGATCGATGGGGCTTCCCAGATGCACCTGATTTCACAATGGATCACCGCTTTTCTGCCAAGTATCAAGGTCAAAGATTTTCATTTGGCTACCCAGCCTGTCCAGACCTTGAGGACCAAGCAAAGTTATTTAAGTTACTAAAACCCGAAGATATTGGGATTCAATTAACAGAGGGCTTCATGATGGAACCAGAAGCATCTGTTACGGCAATCGTAGTTGCACATCCCGAAGCTAGATATTTTAATGTTTTGTAAAAAATTAAAAGATAGCATCCCTGTAGCTTCTAGCTATGGGGATTTTTTGAGTTTAACAATTAATGTAATCGGGAATATCAAAACCACCATAGAGATACTTTATCATGATTTGGACATACTACATGACGGAAGTGAGTAAAGTTGGCGCATCGTAATGCTACATAGAGATCTTTTCAACTATCAAAGTTCGTTTTCAGAGCTGATCTCTAAGCGCTTAGTAAAAGAAAACTACCAAGGAGGTAATCAAATTGAGTAACAAAAAACAAACATTGCCACCACAACACCAAGATGTACAGCCAGGACATGAAGATCTAATGAATCCATCACCTAAATTTGACGACAATTCTTACACTGGAAGTGGCAAACTAAAAAACAAGGTTGCAATCATAACTGGTGGGGATAGTGGAATTGGACGAGCAGTTGCTTTATTCTTCGCAAAAGAAGGAGCAGATATCGTTATTTCATATTTAGATGAGCAAAAAGATGCCGAAGAAACAAAAAAACATGTAGAGGCAGAGGGACAAAAATGTCATCTCATCGCTGGAGATATCGGTGATGAATCCATTTGCCAACAAATTGTTTCGGAAACAATTGATACGTTTGGACAAGTAGATATATTAGTAAACAACGCTGCCGAGCAACATCCGCAAAAAGGGATTGAAGATATAACAACTGATCAACTTGAGAGAACGTTTAAGACTAATATTTTTTCAATGTTTCATTTAACAAAAGCTGTATTACCTCATTTTAAAGAAGGCAGCACGATCGTGAATACATCATCTGTTACCGCTTATGCTGGTAATGAACAACTCATAGACTATTCTGCAACGAAAGGGGCCATTACAACATTTACTCGATCCTTAGCCCTTTCACTAGCAGGTAAAGGCATCCGCGTTAATGCAGTGGCACCTGGGCCTATCTGGACTCCGCTGATTCCGTCTACGTTCACTGCTGAACAAGTTGCATCCTTTGGAGCAGATACTCCTTTAAAACGACCTGGACAACCTGAAGAATTAGCACCTGCGTATGTTTACTTAGCAAGTGAAGATTCTTCTTATATGTCAGGTCAGATGATTCATGTAAACGGCGGGAAAATTGTCAATGGTTAAAAGTAGATGAATATATTGCTTTAGAAAAAATGCCAATATTGTCTGAATTGCACCCCAAATGTTAGATACTACTACTGGTGCAGTTCAGTCCCGGCATTTTTTTGATTTGAAAAACGGTTGAATTCTTTTTGTTACTGGTTCTTTCCAGGCTGAGTGGTTCAATTAATTAGCATAGTGGCACAATTCTTCGTGTAAGTAGTTCAATTATCTTTCCAAGCGGTGCAATTAATTCGCACAGTGGTTCAATTCTTCGATTTTACCGGTTCAATCCATTCAGAGCAGTGCAATTTTGTGGTACAACCCATAATAGGCAGATCACAACCCTTTTAAACACAAAAAAGGCTGAGATAGCTATCCCGCCTTTTTCGAATACTACTATAGATTTATTCCCACTATTCTTCCCTTTTCTTTCCGCGCCTTTTTGCAGCTATTAAAAATAAAATAAACAAACTTGGAACAAGAATAAATACACTAATTAGTGGAAGATTCAATCCTACTTTTTCTTTTATTTCATATACTTCTGCTGTTTCACGATCAAGGATAAATTCATATTCGCCATTTTCTTCTTCAAAGGAATCCCCTATTAAGAGTCCTCTTAGCTCTTTGTTTTCAGCAATTTTATTCTCCGCTATGTTAATTTTTTGGGTTACTGAAGTATTATTTATTGCCACAATGGCTGTTTCATCTTCGAATGTTCGCTTAAAGATAACCATTCCATCTTTTTCATACAAGACCTGATAATCACCTTTTGTGATCGCCGGAAGGCTCTTTCTGACTTTTGCCAATTTCGCTATCGCATCAATCAATTCTTCATCGGATTGAAAGTTTGTTAAGGCTCTATTTTCAGGTGGTGCTCCTCCGTCTAAAGCAATCTCAGTTCCATAATAAACAACAGGTGCTCCAGGTACCATGTACATATATGAAAATGCCATCTTTAATCGTAGTCCTGGATGCTGTTGATTTTCTATTGCCTTCCTAGTAAAACGAACAGTATCATCGCTATCAAGAAATGGACTTAATGTACCTGTCGATTCTTCTACTACTTTAGTGATTGAAGTAATCGGACGATCCACACTTTTAAATACGTCTGATGCTTCCTTATAAAATTGTTCATTTAATAAAGATGCAAAGCCTGCATTTTGATATGACGTGATGGTTTCAACACGGTTATCTAACAACGAACCAATAAGATAAAAGTCTTCCTTCTGCTTCTTTATCTCACTTTGAAATAACTGCCAAAATTCTACATCAACCGTGTCTGCATGATCAATATAAAATCCGTCAATATTGGTCTCACTTACCCACCACTTTGCGGTATCAATTATGTAATCCCTTGTTTCTAAATTCTCTGTAGCTAAATCAGGTAAGCCATCGTACCAACCGACTAATTTATTTTCTTCTTTTTGTATATCATTTATTAATCCCTTTTCATGAAACCAGGCTTGTTTTGTTTCATCCTGAAGCCAAGAATGATTAGGCCCTACATGGTTAGCGATAAATTCTAACATTATCTTCATATCACGTTTATGTGCCTCTTTAACTAACCGTTTGACATCATCGAGATTCCCAAAATGCTCTTCTACTTTCCTATTATCCTCAATCTGTTTTCCTGCATAATCCTCAGCTTGAAAAATTGATGATAGTGTAACTGTAGTGAAACCCATCTCTTGAAGATAATCCAGCTTCTTGATTATTCCTTCAATGTCACCACCATGGTAAGCTAAAGGATCTTTTGGATTAAAATCTGCTCCATCATTATTTGGGTTTCCATTGTGAAAACGGTCAACTACAATATAATATACCAATTCATTTTGCCATGTATTTTCTTCTTTTTCATCGGCACTTACAGGTAAGGCGTAAAAAAGAAGAAACGGGATTAGTAAAAACAAGCTTATTTGTTTATACATCGCCGCTCCCCCTATTCATTTATCGTTCCGCCTATAAGGTTATCCTTTTGTACCTCCTGCCGTCAATCCAGAAACAAAATACTTTTGAAAACATAGGAATAAAATGGCGATTGGTATCGCGATTAAAACAGAACCTGCTGCAAATTTAGTGAACTCAGCACCAAATTGATCATCAACTAATTTATACAACCCTACAGCAAGGGTAAAATTCTTTTCTGATCGAAGAAGAATGTTTGCTATGATAAAATCAGCAAAAGGAGCGATAAAAGAGAATAATGCAACCACAGCTATAATTGGCTTAGCAAGTGGCATAACTATTTGAAAAAACACTCTTAAATGTCCAGCACCATCCATTCTCGCTGATTCATCAAGTTCCTTCGGTATTGTGTCTAGATATCCTTTCATTAAATAGGTATTCATCGGAATTTGTCCACCTACATAAATCAGGATAAGTCCTAAGTGAGAATCTAATAAACCTGTTAATAAAGCCAGGACAAAAATGGCAATTAGTGCAGCAAAATTTGGTACCATTTGCAAAACCAAAAAGGTCATTAAACCATTTTTCCTGCCAATAAAACGATATCTTGAAAAGGTGTATGCTGTTAAGCTTACTAAAATAACAGTCAATGCCATTGTTAAAATACTTACCTTTAACGAATTCAAATACCAGAACAGATAATCACTTTTCTCTGTATCAAATAAAAATTGATAGTGCGATAGTGTTGCATTATCAGGAATAATCGATGACCCTGACAAGCTCTGCCCTGGATTGAAGGAAGATCCTATGATCCAAATAATTGGATATAGAATAATGACAAAGATGATTGAAATCACAAAATACGATAAGCCTAAACGAAAGTATTTTCCACTTTTTATATTCATCATTACATCATATCCTCTTCTTGGAATGATTTTGTTCTTCTAAATTGCCAAATTGCGACCGAAATAACAATAATTGAAAGTAGCATTGTGATTGCGGCAGCCTTTGAGTATTGAGCTGATGTCATTGTTAAACTATAAATCCAGGAAATTAATATATCTGTCCCTCCAGCATTTTGGTCTGGAACTGCAGGACCACCTCCATTGAATAAAAAGATGACATTGAAATTATTAAAATTGAATGTGTATTGAGTAATGATGATTGGAGCCGTTGAGAACAAGACTAGCGGCAATGTTATTTTTCGAAATTGTTGCCAGATGGTTGCCCCATCCACTTTAGCAGCCTCATATAATTCATTTGGTATTGATTGTAATACACCTGTTGTCATTGCAAAAATAAACGGAAATCCAAGCCATGTTTGGATGAAAATTAAAGCAAGTCGAGTCCATAAGGGATCAGTCATCCAAGGTATATGATCAATACCGAAGAAAGCTAGTAAGTCCGTATTAATAGTTCCAAAGGATTCGTTAAACATCCCTGCAAATACAAGAATTGACACAAATGCTGGAACAGCCCATGGCAAAATAAAAACAGTACGAATAATAGCCTTTCCTTTTAAATCCTTTTGGTTTACTAATACTGCTAGAAATACACCTAAAGCAACTTGAAGAGTTGTTGCCCCAAATGTCCATACAATTGTCCATGCTAAAACGGCGAAAAATGTTTTACGCCAAATATCTATGCTGGCGATATCAGTAAAATTTTCAAACCATACCCAGTCGACTAGCTTTGCAGGAGGAGAATGATATAAATCATAATTTGTAAAAGCTAAGAGGAACACAAAAATAATTGGTAAAATCACAACGAAGGTTAGTAGTAAAAACCCTGGAGAAATCATTAAATAAGGAAACCCATCATCAATTAAATGTTTATACTGTTCTCTAACAGAGTTTAATGGAATACGTAAGTCACGTTTCTTGCCATTGTTATAAGCATCCCTTAAGTTATAAATATAAAATGCAATCCCAAAGGTCAGCACAATTAATGCGATGATTCCATAGACTAATAAAAAGATAGAATGATCACGAGGTGTCTCTGTGCCTAATGTGATGATTCCCCATATCCCCATATCCAATAAATCCCAAAACACATATAAAAAAGCAACGGCTAAAATGAAAAAAATACTACCTTTCAATAGTTGTTTATTATAAAACTGGCCACAACCAGGAATGATAGAAAGCAAGATTGCTCTATTACGATGTTTGGACGCTGCTCTAATATCTTCCATTTGAATCTCCTTCCAACGATCGTCATAAACTAGCTTTAAACATATTTTCAGCGATTATTAAAGCTTGAGAGTGACTCAAGTAGAATCACTCCTCATAGCTCACAAGAATCAATTGAACAATGAATATCTTATTTATGATTCGCTTCTATGTTTTGATTTATTGCATTAACTGAACTATCTAAAGCCTCTTTTGGTTCGGCTTTACCTGTTACAATTGTTTGTAAGTTATCAGCCATTGGTTTCCAAACTTCGGCCATTTCTGGAATATTAGGAGTAGGTACAGCATACTCGGATTGCTCTGCAACTGCGGCTGCCACTTCATTTTCTTTTATAATAGGGTCTTCAATTAATTCTTTTACTGGTGGAACTTCATTTGTTAACTCAAATCTAATATTTGCATTTTCTGCATTCGTGATGTGTTCAATGAATTTTGTCGACCATTCAACATTTTTTGAGAAGGCTGTTACATGCCAACCTTTTACACCTACGAATGTTTTGAAGTGCTCACCATTTGGTAATGTCGGGAGTGCTGCAGCACCAATCTCAATACCAGCATCATTCATACCTTGTACCGCCCATGGTCCATTCATTACAGCAGCGACTTTTCCTTCGTTGAATAAACCATCCATCGTCGAACCGCCATTTTCACCTATGATTCCTTTTGGGAATAACTGCTCTGAATACCACTTTTGAATATATTCAGCCCCCTCAACTGCACCTTCATTATTTAAACCAACATCATCAGGATTTAATGCTCCATTTTCTTCTTTAAATACATATCCACCCATTCCACCGATAACACTATGAGCAAAATAATAATTATCCCATAAAGATAGAAAGCCGAATTGGCCATCCTTTGTAAATTCCTTTGAGAATGTATATAATTCATCCATTGTTTCTGGCGCTTTTTCCATGTGTGCCTTGTTAAACAGTAATATTGGTGTTTCAGTTGCTTTCGGTAATCCATACAATTTACCATCATACTGCTGTGCAGATACTGATGTCTCTGTAAATGTATCTAATACCGTATCATCTACTTTGATATCAGTGATAAGCCCTTCAATCACAACTTGACCGATTTGATCATGAGGGAATGTAACTACATCTGGACCTGTACCAGCTGGTCCATCAAGTCGTAGTTGATCACGCATCTCATCTGCCATTCCAACTTCTTTATATTCAATTTCAATTCCATATTCCTTTTCAAACGATTCAATTGCAGGTTCTAATGCTACCCCTCTGTCAGTATCTTCCCAGACGATTAACTTTTCTGGTTTCTCTGGCATAGTGTCTTCTGTTACTGCATCGGTCTCTGTGTCAGTTTTTTTCTCTTTGTTACCTGTTTCATCTGTAGAATCAGGTCCACACGCTGCTAAAACCCCTAACAGAAGTAGCATAATCATACAGTAAGATAAAATCTTCTTCATAATATTGACCCTCCCAATTTGTGCAAACGTTTGCGTTTTTTGTCGAGAATTGCTCAGCTAATTAATCAGTAAAGGGAATAATAGAATGATAATCTTCTAACCTATTTTCCCACCCACTTAATGAAAGCGATTGCACTCCCTACACTCACCATTGTAAGATAAAAACACTTCAACATTCAAGTGATTTTTTAAAAATTATAAAAATAACTTTATTTGACAAATATCTACTTTTTAAATAGTCTTGATCTAAACATACAAATTTTTTCACTTAAAAGATGCAATCGATTGCATGTACATTTAGTAAATAAGGAGTGATACACATTGTTATTAGAAGCAATCTATCATCGTCCACAAGATCAATATGCCTATTCTTTCGATGAAAACACATTACATATCCAATTACGAACGAAAAAAAATGATCTTAATGAGGTTGAATGCATCTTTGGTGATCCTTACGATTGGAGCGATGCAAACTGGAATAACAATACATTGAAAATGAGCATACTCTTTTCAGACAATCTATTTGATTATTGGTTTATTGAAATCAAACCACCCTTTAAGAGACTTCGCTATGGATTTAAGCTAACATCGGATGATAAAAGCTGTGTTTATACAGAAAAAGGGTTCTTTGAGAATTCTCCAAATGATATATCTGCTTATTTTTGTTTTCCTTTCTTAAATCATATTGATATATTTCGAGCACCAAATTGGGTTAAAGATACAGTTTGGTATCAGGTATTTCCTGAACGATTTGCAAATGGCGATGATTCATTAAATCCACAAGGAACGCTTCCATGGGAACATGAAGAACCGACTTCAACAAATTTTTATGGTGGAGACTTCCAAGGTATTATTGACCACTTCGATTACCTTATCGAACTAGGGATATCAGGAATTTACTTTACTCCGATATTCAAAGCACCTTCAAATCATAAATATGACACCATTGATTACTTGGAGATTGACCCCCAATTCGGTGATAAAGAAACCTTTAAACGCTTAGTAAAACTATGCCATAAGCATGGAATAAAGGTAATGCTTGATGCTGTGTTTAACCATAGCGGATTTCATTTCCAACCATTTCAGGATGTATTAACACATGGTGAGGATTCACTCTATAAAGATTGGTTTCACACTAGGGAATTCCCGCTAGTAACGAATCCAATACCGAACTATCATACATTTGCATTTGTTGAAAATATGCCGAAGCTTAATACGGAAAATGAGGATGTGAAGGAATACTTACTTAAGGTAGGTCGCTATTGGATTCAGGAATTTGATATAGATGGCTGGCGTCTAGATGTCGCAAATGAAATTGATCATCAATTTTGGAGAGAATTTAGACATGAGATGAAAAAAGTAAAACCCGACTTATTTATCCTTGGTGAAATTTGGCATGATTCCATGCCATGGTTACGGGGAGATCAGTTTGATTCGGTCATGAACTATCCATTTACCGATTGTGCACTCCGTTTTTTTGCTAAGGGAGAGATAAAAGCTATTGAATTTAGTCAAATGCTCCAAGGATATTTACAAAGGTACCCTAAAAATGTTAATAGCGTCTTATTCAACCTATTAGGAAGTCATGACACTCCAAGAATTATGACCATTGCTAATTTTGATGAGGAAAAAGTTAAATTACTATTGGCATTTCAATTAAGTTTTATAGGAACGCCCTGTATTTATTATGGAGATGAGATAGCCTTAACTGGTGATCAAGATCCTGGTTGCCGTAAATGTATGATTTGGGACAAAGAACGACAGAATCGTGATCTCCTTGAACATACGAAAAGACTAATCAAGCTCCGTAAAGACTATCCGATTATCGGAAATGGTGGTGATATAACCATTCTTGAAGCGAACAACGAGACAAACCATGTTACATTTTTAAAAAGGAATGATAAATCACAGCTTATCATCGTTATCAACAACAACAATAAAGCACAGAGTCTTCCTATTCCGTTAGATTTACAGGATAAAGTCATTGTTGATCTTTGGAAAAGCGAGGAGTTTTCAGCTCATGCAAATTCATTGTTAGTCCAATTAGATGCCTTCAGTTTTACTTTTCTATTGGTTGAGGACAAACAAAATAGTTCACTGTTCTAGTATTCACCCTCTTTTTCTATGGATTATTTTTCTGTATTCTAGGGGGCTCAAACCCTCTAGTCTCTTAAATAGCTTTGAAAAGTATGTGGAATCCATAATCCCAACCTCATGGGATATATTTGCTATTTTGTCATCTGTTGTTGCCAGCCTTTTTTTCGCTTGATTCATGCGAAATTGATTTAAATACATATGTGGTGTGACGCCAATGATTTTTTGCATACACCGCGTAATATAGTCTGGATGAAAGTGAAGTGCATTTGCTATATGCTCCATTTTAATTTCTTCCCTGAAGTGATCTTGGACATATTTCACCGTATCTTCAACAACTTGTTCTGCAGCACTCGGTATTTTACAGGCTTCCTTTTGCAAATGGAGGATAAACTCTTGGAAGTACATTTGTTGCCTTAAATGATAATCTGGCGTTTGATGACTTATACTCATTAGATTGGTAAAGATATTCTCTACAAACTTTACATTCTCTATTTCACCGAAACAAGGAAGACATAAACGATAGGAAGATGGGGTAACAAGATCTCCTTCTGATTCTTGAATATCTGCCCAATTCTCAATGCCTTCTTCAACTAAATCATAATGATTGTGAATCAAAAAATGCAGCCAATAATATTCTGTTTTCACTTGGCATCCTTTATGACCGAAGTGTTCAAATCCCGGTACCAATATAATGTATTGCCCTTCCCCAATTGTATACGCTAGGTCATCCTCAGTCATATGTAATTCTCCAGATTTAACGTAAATCAAATCAAACACAGTAAATACTCTTCTAAAGTGTTTTCTCCCTTTTTCAAATATAGCATTTCCACCTTTTATAAAGGTTGGAAATGGAGGCACTTTCATTTCAATATAGGACATTCCACATCTTCCTTCTAGTCGTATTTCTCCAAAAATGATCGTCATACTCTCTTTCTATTATACGCTATCCTCTGTAAACTAGTTAAGGATTAATAACGTTTTTATGAAGGAGTTGATAAAAATGTCATTGGAAGGAAAAGATCGTAAAATGACATTATTTGCTCTAACATGGCCAATATTTATTGAAGTAATGCTCCATATGTTGATGGGTAATGCCGACACACTTATGCTAAGCCAATACTCCGATAATTCTGTAGCTGCTGTTGGGGTATCTAATCAAATATTATTTCTTTTAATCGTCATGTTTGGATTTATTGCGACAGGAACAACGATCCTTGTTGCTCAATATTTAGGTGCGAATAACTATAAGGATGCTAAAGAAATATCATCCGTGTCTTTATCTGCAAACCTAATTATAAGTCTCATCATTAGTGTTGCCATTGTTATTGCTAGTGATAGTATCCTTAAATTAATGAACCTTCCTGATGAACTCTTAGATGAAGCTTCATTTTACTTGAAATTTGTAGGTGGATTTTCTTTTATACAAGCATTAATTATGACTGCTAGTGCTATTCTGAAAAGCTACGGTTATACAAAGGATACGATGTACCTTACCATTGGAATGAATCTGATTAATATACTTGGGAACTACCTCTTCATATTTGGTCCATTTGGTATACCAGTATTAGGTGTTCAAGGAGTAGCGATTTCAACTGTTGCCTCACGTATCATAGGACTTATTGTTATTCTCTATATATTAAAACAACGTGTTCATTTTACTCTAAATTTAAAAAAGCTTTTCAAGTTACCAATACATCACTTGAAAAACCTTTTACACATTGGTGTACCAACCGCCGGTGAACAGCTTTCTTACAATACATCACAAATGGTTATTACCTTCTTTATAACAATAATCGGAACCGAAGCACTAACGACAAAAATCTATACACAAAATCTAATGATGTTTATGATGTTGTTTAGTTTAGCTGTCAGCCAAGGTACTCAGATATTAATTGGCTATTTAATTGGAGCGAGAGATTATGAAGCAGCATATAAACGCTGTTTAAAAAGCCTTTATTCTGCTATTCTCATATCAACAACAATGGCAATCATTTTCAGTGTTTTTTCTGATAGTTTGCTAGGAATCTTCACAAGTAACGATCGGATATTAGAGGTTGGTGGGATTCTCGTCCTACTTACCATTTTGCTTGAACCAGGTCGATCATTTAACATGGTCATTATTGGTTCACTTAGAGCAGCTGGTGATATCCGATTCCCAACTTATATGGGAATCTTCTCAATGTGGTTTGTCAGTGTACCTGTTGCCTATATTTTAGGTATTCACTTTGATTTAGGGCTTATAGGTGTTTGGATTGCCTTTATTTGCGATGAATGGCTTAGAGGTATTATTATGCTATCTCGTTGGAGATCACGAGCATGGATGACGAAACGCTTTGCTCAAAAGCCAAGGGCTGAATTACAAGTAGATCTTTAACAAAAAAGGGCGAGCGCATTGATCAGCCTAGGGCAGCAAATAAGATACCTAGGAAAATACTAAACCCTAGAGAAAGGGATTTTTCTTTTTCCTTGGGGTGCTAGGCGTTGGAGCTAGACAGCAACTAAAAACCAAAGGGTCAGACCCCTCAATTTCAGAAGATAGGACCTTTACTTAGGTAAAGACTCTATCTACTGGTGTTGTTGGAGGGGTCAGACCCTTTTTAGTTCTCTAACTATTTAGTAATTTTGATTATCTTTCGTCTATATTAATATGGTAATTCTCAAACCAGATATGAATTTGTGCTAAGTGAGCAAGTAGTTGTGGTCCAGACATAAGTTGGCCAAACCATGGTACTTTGAATGCTCTTCCCTCGGTTTTAATAATTTCATCTAGTTCTTTTTTATTTAATAGCACATGTAAAATCGAATCTTTGTTGTTAACAAGTGACTGAAGCCAATTTTTCACTAGTCTAGTATACTCAGGGTTATGTGTTTTCGGGTATGGACTTTTTTTACGATATAGCACCTCATTAGGCAAAATGCCTTCTAATGCTTTTCGTAAGATACCTTTTTCACGTCCATCATGCATCTTTACATTCCAAGGAATATTCCATGCATATTCAACTAATCGATGATCTGCAAACGGTACACGAACCTCTAAGCTAGCTCCCATACTCATCCGATCCTTGCGATCTAATAAATTCGCCATAAACCACTGGATATTTAAATAAAAGAGTTGCCTTCTTTGTGCTTCAAGTTGTGATTCACCTTCAAGGAGTGGCGTTTCATTGACCGTATCTTGATAACGATTTTGAACATAATCATGTAATTTTAATTTCTCCTGCCATTCAGGTTTTAATAATTTATTTCTTTCATCTGTCGAACGCATCCAAGGAAAAGCAGAACTTTGTAGATCTTCTTTACGATGAAACCATGGATAGCCCCCAAAAATTTCATCCGCACATTCACCAGACAACCCAACAACAAAATCATTTTTAATTTCACGACAAAACCATAATAGGGAAGAATCAACGTCAGCCATTCCAGGTAAATCACGTACAGATGTTGCTTCAATTAAGTAGTCTACTAATTTCTGCTGAGATATAACACTTCTATGGTGAACGGTATTAAATGTCTCAGTCATTTTATCAATCCAGGGGCCGTCTGAATTTGGCTGAAACTCATCAGCTTTAAAAAACTTATCGTTATCTTCATAATCAATTGAGTACGTGTGTAATCTACCCTTACCTTCGCTCTTATAATGGTCAGCAGCTATCGCTGTAATTGCACTGGAGTCTAAACCTCCTGATAGAAAGGTACATAAAGGCACATCTGAAACAAGCTGCCTCTTTACTGCATCTGAAAATAAATAGCGAACCTTTTCAGCTGTTTCTGCCAATGTATCCTCATGTGGTTTACTTTCAACATTCCAGTAGCGCCACTTTTTTAATCCATCCGTTGTATAAGTTAACGCATGTGCTGGACGTAGTTCGTCAATCCCTTTAAAGACACCCAATCCTGGAGTACGTGAAGGTCCAACGCCAAATATCTCTGACAAGCCTGTTTTATCTAAGACTGCAGATACTGATGGATGAGCTAAAATGGCTTTAAGCTCGGAACCAAATAGTAGTGAGCCGTTCTCTTCTTTATAAAATAAAGGTTTAACACCTAGTCGGTCTCTTGCTATAAAAAGCTTTTCTTTAGCTGAATCCCAAATAGCAAAGGCAAAAATCCCATTAAAGTGATAAACACAATCTTCCTCCCACTCAATATAGGCTTGTAGCAGTACCTCAGTATCTGAATGTCCCTTAAATGTGTATCCTTTTGTTAAAAGCTCTTTTCTTATATCCTCCGTATTATAAAGTTCCCCATTATAGCAAACGGTGTATTCATTTCCATTTTTTATACGCGACATCGGTTGAATACCACATTCCGGGTCAACGACAATTAATCGTTTATGACCAAATAAAACGTGATTTCCACCCCAAAGGTTTGTATCATCAGGTCCACGTTTAGCTAATGTTTCTGTCATCCTTTTAACCGTATCGACTTCAGTGCTTAGATTCTTCTTAAAATGAATCCAACCGGTAATTCCACACATAAAGTACCACTCCCTAAGTAGATTCTTTCTCTGTTATCTCACGTCCTAATCCTTCCAGCAGATTTTATTTTATGCCCACCTAATTTAAATGTTGAATTGTCCAATATTAATTGATTGTGCATAAACTTTAATTTTTTTGTCTAAAACGATGATACAACTTCTTTTTATTCAAGATTTTCAACTGATGGTACATACTTACTGGAGGCTTAAATCAATGTGCTCTTACAAACGAACTGACTTATTATTAAATCAAAAGCGTTCCTACTTAATTGGTTTGATTGAGATAACAAATGATCAGTACATCATATATGATGATATGAACGATGAGTTTCATTTATTAGAAGACATAAAAGAACAACAACTAGAAGTTCTTAGTTCACAGGGCTGGAAGTCAGGAAAGTGGATTGGATTTGGGAAGGTGAAAACAGACTTTGGATTGCACCTCATCAATTGCGGGGATACTGTTCGTATTAGAAAGAGCCTTCCATTTGCACTCGATCAAATGCTTAAAGAATTACCCGATAAAACATTTATCAGCTTAATTAAACAGCTCAATTCATTAACATTTTCACCATTTGATTGTATCTATTCGTACAACCAACTTCTATTTTTAGAGAATCGAGTCCAGAAAAAAGGGGTATCCTTCTACCAAATGGATAATGAAGATTGTATCTGTGCAATTCAACACCATTTTGAGAGAGGCGTTCATTCTACAGATCGATTTGAATTGACGACAAGCCATGGTGAACGAAGCCTAATAAGTGCGATGTATTAACGATAACGATATGAAAAAATAGTCTAGGGTACATAAGCCGCTCAAGAATTAAAGGTATCCTATACCTTCAATTCTTGAGCGGCTTAACAAAAAGTGCCTGCCCATTAATGAGCAAGCACTTTCATATTTTTTAGCCGAAACTCCATATACCTAATGGCAAACGCATACCTAATAAAATTGTCAAAACAAGAATGATTAGGAACAATATCCAAGCCACCATGGCAGGCTTTCCTTTTTTCACCTTTGATAAAACCATTTCCATCATTCCGATTGTTAGAATTCCTAGAATGATTTTTCCGATATACTCACCGCTAAAGTTAGAGAGACCTGATGCGATGATAATACCTGTCACAATAATTAATACATAAAACAATCTTAGGACCATTTGAACTATTTTCGCTGGTTTTTCTTTTCCTGACGATTTTAGTAATGAATAAGCTACGAAGAATAGGATTATTGCTACTACCCATGTCGCAATATGTGCATGTGTCATTTTTTTCCTCCTTCATTCTTTTATGATTGAACAATGCTTATTTTAGCATGATTCACAAAAAAAATTAATGAATGTGACCCAATGATAAAAGATCTTGTGTCTATTTGATGAAGAACAATTATTCTCTAACCTTATTAAAGTACTTTTATCGAATTCCTCAGTACGCCTAACTCATCAATCTCAATTTCTATCACATCACCAGACTGTAAGTACTTTGGTGGATTAAATCCTTTACCAACGCCTGAAGGAGTTCCAGTTGCAATAATGTCCCCTGGTTCTAGGGTTGTTCCCTGAGAGATTGTCGAGATAATGTGTTCAATCTTAAAAATCATATCCTTTGTGTTTCCATTTTGTCTAACTTCATCATTTACACTCGTTTTTATCGCTAAATTATAAAGGTTATCAAATGCAGACTTATGAACAATATAAGGACCCATCGGGCAAGATGTATCTAAACTTTTACCAAGTAAGAATTGTTTATGTTGGCTTTGAAGATTTCTAGCTGTAATATCATTCAAAATCGTGTATCCAAACACATAATCCAATGCATCTTCTTCCTCTATTTGCTTGCCCTTTTTACCAATTACAACTGCAAGTTCACCTTCATAATCTAATTCCTGTGTCAGATGGATATGAGGATCAACTTCGTCTTCATGTCCTATGACAGCTGTTGGTGCCTTCGAAAAGAGCATGACATGTTTCGGGACATCTGCTTCACTTCCCATTTCTAAAACATGTTCATGATAGTTTTTACCAACACAAAATATATTTTTAGTAGGTCTCGGAAAAGGAGCAAGTATCTTAACATCTCCCATTGGATATAAATAGCTTTCCGAGCCCTCTTCAATATTTATTTTATCAACAATTTGTTTTACATTTTGGATAAATTTTCCACCTAACTTAATACATTCTAATAATGAGTTAGGAAATGAAGATAATTCAAATATATCCTGTTCTGCTTTTCGTAAATCAATAATTTTTTCGCCTTGAACAAGGCCGATAAACTGTTCATTGTGTATAATTGCTGTTACAAATTTCATAAATTCCCTCCAGAATAAGTAAATGGTTATGCAGAAAAAGTGGAAGCTCCTTGTTCAGACTAGGACAAATAAGACGCTTCGGAATAAAAATGTTATTCCTTCTTATCTTTTAAAATGAAAACTCTCCTACCGAATGACATACTTATTGTATACCCTAATATGAATGAATTGAACGAATACATCATGAACTTTCAGTATTTTGTCACTCAATTTGTTTATGTATCCAACATCTACTATTCGATATGGACTTACATATATCCTTTAAAATAAAATTGATGTTTCTTTTCCTTGAAAGTCTATTTTCCTTTTACTAGTATAGAAATCATTCAAAATCTGCATATTTACTACCTCTTACTATTACACCTTACCTTTTACCACTTTGTTTGTTTATGTTTATTTAGGTAATCACTTAGCTAACTAATCATTTTCATGGACTTTAATTGACTTTGAAAATTCAGTTTTTTATTAGTTAATTCCTACTAAAAACTATAGAAATTCTGTAGAATCTTGTATCTTTTTATGTTATTTTAGCGAATATGATTTTTTTTATTTATTCCGTTGTATAATAAGCTTGTCCTTTTAATAGATGGGATTTCACATCTTGTACGTACCCATTTATAAAAATAAAGTGAAGAAATGGAGTAGAAAAAATGATTATTAATGATATTGAGCTAAAAAGAAAAGATTTAATTCAAACAGCTTTGCAATTCGGTCTAAATTCGATTGAGACAATTGAACGTAGTCAAGAACTCGACACTTTGTTATTTCAGGAGATTAAATATCTTTGTGATAAAAATGTACTTACAAGGGAAGACTAAGTTACCGATTAGTTTTATATTACGTGGTAGAAGCTAAAAGCAAGGTGAAAAATAGTTTGGATTTTATTTAAGTCTAGCAATTTTCTAACTTTATCTTTACAGGTCTTCTTCCTCACAAATACCCTTCACTCTACTTACTAATAACTGATTTTTCCGCGCATATCACACATTTTCTCTTTTATATCATAAAGTGTATAAACCAAATGAATCACTATGCGTGAATCGTTTGTCAAATAATTCAAAATAAAAGGGATGTTCAAAATGCCAGCAATTGTAGGTGCATTTAAGGTAAATAGTGTTGGAACTAGTAGTATCGTTCATATCGGCGATGTGATTACGATTTCACCTTATAGTGAGGTTAAAACATTTGCTGGTGCTGGATCCTTCAACACTGGTGATGGTCTTAACATTTACAATCAGCATTCTGTTACAAATACGTATGATAATGATGTCATTGATCAACCAATAGCTGGAAATTTATAAGGAGGGTTACGGTGAATTTCTATATAAATCAGTCTATTTGTATTAATTATTTACGTGTCGGTGCTGTAAGTAATTCTTCAGTCTTGCAAATTGGAAGCGCAGGAATCATTAAGCCGCTTTCAAATCTCTATAATACAGGCTCCTTTACAGAAGAAGCTCCACAAATTCTAACAGAGACTCCTACTGGAGTTGAAACCGGTATTGATCCAGTCGGTCCAGTTGTTCCCTTGGCACCACCGACAATTGGGTCCACTGTGTAAAGCTCCACCTATTAAGTATAGGTATTCACCCATTATTCACTCCCTGCATATAGATAATATTATTAACTTTGTTTGAGGAAATAAGGTGGGTGAAGTAGTGTGTACAATCGTGATTTAATGAACTACCTTCAGCAGCTTCATCAATATATCCAAAATCAAGATCAAAGGATCAATCAGTTAACCGAAACGATCAAGAGCCTTGGTTCGGATGTTGAACAAATAAAAAATCAGCCACATACAAATATTGAAAGAATTGAATATAAGTTTGATCAATTAAAGGTCGAACATCTTGATGGCGTATTAAATATTGGATTAAACCCAACTGAACCTGGGCAAGTTGATAACTTCGATGTTCAACAAAGAGGAATGAATGTAAACGGCGCTCAACAAGAGCTGAGAGAGCAACTATTTCAGCAGTGTCGTGATGAGGTTAATCAATTTTTAAATGATGAATGTCATACTTACATTGAACAGGCCGAAAAACATTATAATTTACAGCTAGATGAACCACATCGAAGACATATTATTGAGGATATTCGTAAACAAATCGATAGTCGTATTCAATATTACCTGTCTGGCCAATCATTGTCTGAGCATGATTCCTTATTAGATAAAAAACAGGAGATCCTCTTACTGGTTAAGAAAGATGTTGAAAACTCAATAAAGCACTTTTTAAATCATTTACCCAAGGGTCCCAAGTGATTTTTCAGGGAGAATAAGGAGTGATACCTTATGAATTTTACAGTTATTAATCATGATTTGCAGGTTGGAGCAATCAAGATTGTTGGTGTTTCAAGCTCTTCTGTTTTTTTAATTGGTGATGCAAATACGATTACACTCTCATCTGTATTTGATACCCCACCGGAATCTCTTATTATTGGTGCATTTGTACCGTTGGCTCCACAATGATTAGTCGATTCTCTAAAGTCAAAACAGTCTATACTAACTCAATTGGTCTGAGCTCTATCTTTACAATTGGTGATTCGAATCAAATAACTCCCTCTGTTAAAGTGTTGGCTGTTCAAAGAGAGCATGAGGTTTACTATGGAAAGGAAGGAAGTCTTTCTCAGTACCCAATCTTTGAAGAAGATATTCCACAACCAATTTTATATGAACAACTAGCCACTAATTTTTTCCATAAAAAACCAAGTATAAACGTGCAGACAATCAATATAACTGCGTTATCAAGCTCTGCTGTATTTCAAATTGGATCTACTAAAGATATTATTTGTGAATCGCGGATGAAGCATATTCGACAGTTAAAAAATTAAAGTAGCGCATAGAACCCATTCAGTGACGAATGAACTAAAGCACTCCGCAATGAGCTGAAGGAAACAAGAAAAGCGATAACTTCTGATCGTATGAAAGGCTGTTTTCGCAAAGATTGTTGTTTTCCGTACAAAGTACTGATGTACACGTTTTACGATATCTTCGTGCTCTTTTCGCTAAATTACTCTACTATCCCTTTGGAGATAGATTCAATTTACATCATAAAAATCCAAATGCCAATTTTTATTGGTACTAGAGCAACAATCTTTTAGAAAAGAGCCTATGAAAAAGAACAATCCTTCAAACATATGCATATGGTAAAGTACCCACGAAATCGAAAAGGATGTTTTCATATGCCAGCAATTGTAGGCCCAATAAAGATTAATAGCGTAGGTGGCGGAGTTGTCAATTTCGGAGATTCTTTTTATCTATCTCCAAAAAGTCAGTCAAAAACCGCCTCTGGTTCTGGAGGCGGCAATACAGGTGATTTCCATATTGTAAATAATGGTATTAATGCTACAAATATGATTGATCCCGATGTAACAGATCAAAATATGGTTGCAAATAATTAAGGGCTGATTTCGCAAAGATTGTTGTTTTTCGTAATAAGTAAATCTTTACGAATTCTGCATATCTTCGTGCTCTTTTCGTTAAATGACTCTGATATACCTCTAGAGATCACTTCAATTTAGATCATAAAAATCCAAAAGCCGATTTTTATACGTACTAGAGCAACAAACTTTTAGAAAAGATCCTAATTAAGAACGTCCTGAGGATAGTTAGCAATGTTAAATTGAGTTTTCAACATGAAAAATAGTTGAAAATAATGATGAATTAAATTTTTTTGTGGATTTCCTAATTTTTTCTACAACTTTCTTTCTGGTTCACTTGATCTATGTCCTTGTAGCCTCACCTAAAATTAAAGTTCATGAAAAAATAACCCCATGTAACTAGGGTTTAAAAAGGACTATCAAATTGATAGTCTCTTTTTTATGTTTATGCAAGTCATCTCATATGCATCGTTTTAAGTTCAGTTTGTTATAATAACACCAAATAGCGTTTACGCCTTCTCTCCTTTGACATACTTGTTTTAACCATTTTACTCGAATGCTGCTTAGTTTGATATCCATTCATCATTGTTCAACGGAGAGAGTTTCCGATGGTAGTCCCTTAACCTCATGTCTTCCACATATTTCGCAACTACCTATGTCACGTGCGATTATTCTTATCCCTACCTAGTTGACAATGCAATAACTGCTAGGTCCCCTTATTTGCTAAACACTTATTCTCAGTGAAGTCGAAACATTGCCTATATTGATTCCAAGTAAACCGTCGTCCCTTTACCCGAGGGCTCTGCGGATACGACGATTAGTTTTCGTGGCAATCTTGCGCGAAGTTCTTGAACATGGCTGATCACACCCACTGATAGGTCCTGTGCTTGAAGCTTTTCTAGTGCAGTTATCACCGTATCAAGCAGTTCAACATCCAGAGTTCCAAATCCTTCATCAAGGAAGAAGAATTGCAATGGAAATTCTCCTCGCAGTTGGATTTGGGTTGATAAAGATAAAGCCAATGCAAGAGAAGTAAGAAATGTTTCTCCTCCGGATAGTGATGATACTGGTCTTCTGACCCCACCATTTGCATCATCTCTCATAATAAATCCACCTTGAGAATCTACTTCAATCGCATACCTGCCACGAGTTAAAAAGCTAAGTCGTTCCGACGCATCTCGACTTACTTGTTCAAGTTGCTCTTCAGCTACATATTCAACAAAACTATTCCCCTTGAATACAGATTGTAGCTTTTCAAGTTTTGACAGCATGTCATCGAGTACTTTTGATTGATTTTCAATTTCCATAAAACGACCATGTTTTTCTAGAAGTATTTGTAAGGCATTATCGGCAGCACCTTTACTCCCTACAGCTTCTTCAACTTGGTCTTTTATCTCGGCTTTTATTTGTTGGATTTGATTCCATTCTTCAACTCCTAGCTTTTTACCGGAGAGCTTTTCATCAATACGTTGTAGGTCTATATGAACTTGCTTTAATTTATCCGTATAACGTTCTATTTCTTCCTTCATTTGTTGTTTTCTTGCCCCTGCTAAAAGAGAAGCAAGTGTTTCTTCTATTGTCTTGAAAGCAGTATGTTCACAGGCTGAATACCAATCTTTTGCTGTATCTTCAAGCTTTCGACTTGTTTGATTGAATGTTTTTTCATCTGCTGCTAGCTGGCTTTGCAATTGATGAAGTTTGTTAGACCTTTGCTGCCATAATTGATACAATTCGTTTTCAGTTTCAGTTAGCTGCTTTAATTGTGTTTCAGTCACATTAATTAACTGACTAATTTGAATATCTGCATCAACTTCTTTTAGCCTTTCTTGTTTTTCAACAATCTGTTTTTCACTATTCTTAATAGCAACATGTAATTCTATTTCTCTTTCGTTTAGTTGTTGATTTTTATTTTCCTGCTCTTTGACCATTCCTTCTTGTTCCTCTATAAATGCTACGCTTTTATGAATCCGTTCACTTAATGCTTCAAAAGCTTCGTCTTTTTCGACTAAATCTTTTTGTATTCGCTCAACCTCTTCTAGTGGAATTGTTTCGAAACGTCTAGAATAGTCCTCATGCTCTTGTTCGTATTTTTGTTTATACGTAATTTGCTTGTTTACCCATTCATCTGTATCTATAGTCGCTGAAGTGATAAAGTCCTTCCGTCGAGTCATTTCCTGCTGAAGCTCGCGCATTTGTTTACTCTGTTTTTCAAGACGCTCTTTTACTTGTAGATACTCTTGAGCAATTCCCTTAAATTCAGTGTGAAACTTCTTGTACCCAAGTTGCGTGGGTATCTCTTTTTTGTTTGTAATGATTTCATCTATTTGTATTTCTTCTATTTGTTTCATGTCTCTTAGAAAAGGAAAATCTGATACTACTTGTTGTGAAGTCGCTTCTAACTTGATTTTTATCGAATGACTTTCCTGATTTAAGCTTTGCAATCGTTCGAGTTCTATTTTCACTTGATCCGATTGTTTGCTACTTTCAGTTTCCCTCTCATCATCAGGATGAATTGGACTTGGGTGGCTACATGACCCACATACTGGACATGGCTTTCCATCACTCAATTGCAAAACAAGCTCTTGAGCTAGTTTATCACTCTTCGCCTTTTCTTCCTTTGCAAGTAATTCATCCAGCTCATGCTTTATATATTGGATGTAATTTGCATGTTCTCTTTCACGCTCTGAAGTAATCGCGTAGAGTTGATTTACGTGAATAAATTGCTCTTGAATTTGTTTTTCTCGAGTTGTTAACTCTTCAGTTAACATCGTAAGCTGCTGTTTTTCTTGATTAATCTTTTTTTCCTTTTTGCTAACTAACTCGATCGTTTCTGCTAAAAGATTGTGACACTGAGTAACTTTATGCTTAGCTTCTAAAGCAGAACGTATATGCTCTCGATCCTTTGCTGAAACTGTTTTTGTTTTTTGCTCATCCTTTAATTGTTGTTGTTTTGTTAGCGCCTTTTCAACCAATGCTTGTGCCTTCGACAATAATTCAGTGCCCGTTTTACGTTGTTCCTGAAGCTGCTGATTTTTTTGTTTAAGCTCGTTTACTTGCTTTTGTTCATTCTTTACATCATTTTCTACTTTTTGCAGCTGAAAAAGCCTCTCCCGTTTCGTTACTAAAATCGGCTCTTGTTCTGCTTTTGTTTTCCGAATTTCTTCATACGCATGACTAGTTTTTTCATACTGTTCCTTCATTTCGAGATACAGTTTTTTTGAGGAGACAAGGTTGATTTCTGCTTCTTTGACTTCCTGTTTGAGAGATTGAAACGACTCTGCATATGGACGTAAGAATTCTGCTTCCTCTGCCCTTTTCAACTGACCTTGAATAGCTCCAATCGTATTTTTCTCAGCTTCGATGAGGGTTTTTTGCTTTTCAAATTCGGCTTTCTGCTGTTGTAATTGCCAAATCTCCTGCTTTGCCTCGTGCTCTTTCGTAACATCCTCTAATTCTTTATTTCGCTTCTTTAAAAGCACTTCAGCTTCCTTAAGACGCTCTTTCGCATCAGTTACGGCTTCAGATGATGCGTTACCCAAGCCTGTTTTTTCCGCTTCTAGTTCATTCCGGTTTATCTTTGTTGTCGTTAGCTTTCTTTTTAACTTTTTCATTAACTGATCGCCATATTGTTCAAGATGAAATAGGCGTTGGAGCATTTGTCTCCGTTCAGCTCCCTTTAATGAAAGAAACTCAGCAAATTTACCTTGTGGAAGAACGACCGCACGAGTAAAATCATCGATCGTTAATCCTAATAGACCATATACTTTATCGTTCACATCGACTGCTTTATCAGCAAGTACAATCGTTTCTTCACCGACTTCTATTAAACGACAGATAGAGGTTTTCACTCTAACCTCATCTGTTCGTTTAAAGACACGTTCAACGGTGTATCTTTTCTTAACAGAAGCATTCTCTAGCTCAAATGTGAAAGACACGGTAAGTTGATCTTCAGCATGGTTTAATATCCCATGCGTGTTATTCATCGCACGTTCCACTTTTCCATATAAAGCTAGTGTCATTGCATCTAAGATTGATGATTTCCCACTACCAGTTGGCCCGAAAATCCCAAATATCCCACCATCACATAATGAATCAAAATCAATCGTCTGTTTTTCTCTAAAACTATGCAAACCAGCTACTGTTAATTGGATTGGTTTCATTCCTCATCACTCCCCTCAAGATCATCATCCTGTTGGACTAGCTCTAGGAAAAGCTTCACTAGTTCTTGTTCAGGCTTAGCTCCACCAGTTTGCTTTTCATAAAATTGGGTGAATAATTGATCTATTGGCATATTGGTTTGTCTTGATGCGGCAACCTCAAGTTCTTGTTGAAATACCGGTCGAATATGAATAAAACCTGGATGCCATTTTCGTAGTCGATGAATTTCTTCAATTGATAGAGTTGAGGTTAAATGAATTTCTAAGTCAATCCAAGCTGTTGCATCTCGGCCTTCCTCTAACCAAGTGTGTACCTGACTAATCCCCTCTGTTGCTTTCCACCTTACAAGTGGCTTTCCTGATGATAAAGGAATCTCTTTCATGATAACTGGCTGATTTGGCTTAGCATCTAAGATTGTTACTGACTTCGAATAGCCAATTTCTGAAAAACTGTATGCTAATGGTGAACCTGAATATCTCGTTAATGTACTAGCTCGTTTTATCGTTTGCGGGCGATGTAAATGCCCCAATGCTACGTACTGAGCAGTTTCTGGCATGCTTGTTGCCGCAACCGTATAGGCGCCACCTACTTCAATTGGCCGTTCAGAGTCTGTTGAGCTTCCACCGGCAACATGGATATGGCTCATCGCCATGTTTACTGTATCTGATTGAAACTGCTTGCTCATAATTGAAAAAATATCTCTGATCTTTTCATCATACTTATTTCGTAAAAGAACTTCATCATGCGTTTCTGAAAGGACTTGTTCGAGCCTAGCTTCTGATGGGTAAGCAAGAGCCGCAACAACCATTTGTTGCTGTGCTCTTGGAACATCCACTTTTAGTACCTCTGACATTGGGTAACCAATCAAATGAATCGAATGGTTACCAGCTAATGGTGATGCTGCTGATAGCCGGTCTGGATTATCATGATTCCCGGCGATGACGATAATCGGACGTTTCCCAAAATCAGATAATCTCGAAATTCCATCATAAAACAACTTCTCTGCTGCTGCGGGTGGATTAACCGTATCAAACGCATCACCTGCCATTAAAATAATGTCAACTTGTTCATCTTCCACAATCTGAACAAGTTCATCGATAAAATCTGCTTGCTCTGCTAAGCGGCTTCGTCCTTCTAATGACCTACCAAGGTGCCAATCTGCGGTATGCAATATTCGCATGTATTTTACTTCCTTTCAGCTAAGCTTTTTATCTTATCTGAGTGTTCCCACTAATTTTCAGCCCACCTGAGACCTCTTGGTCAAGCTTACATCTCAATAAGATATCCTCCATCAAAGAAAAATAGATACTTTTCGTTTAGTGGTCGATGAATAATGTCTTCAATTGCTTTTGTATATAATTCAATTTGAACACGATAGCGATCCTTTAATACCTGTTCTCCCTCTTCAATCCCTTTAGAGAACATACCTTTGATAGCATCTGTTTTATAATCCAACAAGACAATCCCTTCATCATCTTCAAATAAGCAATCAATTACCCCCTGTACTAAAACAGGTTCACGTCCGTTGTCGTTATAGAGTTCCCCTTCTTGAAGTGCATAACTAAACGGTACCTCTCGATATACTTTTTTCGCTTTAAGAAGTCTCTCACCTATTGGTGACGAGAAAAATTCGATCACTTGTTCAACGTTAATCACATTAGCTAACTCTGCTGTTAAAATTTCTTTGCTAACTAATTCGGCTACCTTCCCAGTGACATCAGTTTTCATTATTGGAGATCGAAGCTCCATATGCTGCATCACTGTATGCATCGCTGTTCCTCTTTCAGCAGCCGTAACTGATTTGTTTTGCATGAAATTTGGTCGATTGTATAAAAAGGTTTGTTGTTCCTGTTGCTTAATATACTGAATATCACTGTATTCATCCTGAACCTCTCGCTGTCTTTTCAGTTCAGATACCGACTGCTTTGAGCGATTTTTAGTAGCTGCCACGTACCGATATTCCCATGATAGTTGATCATCTACAACTTGACGCTGTTCACTTTCAACCGCAACTGTTTCTCCATTTGTAATCGACGATAACAAGTCTAAATTCAATTCTTTTTCTACTTTAAATGGTTCAACTAATTCTTCACCTTTGATTATTTCCACAGTCCATTTTGAAGGATGTATCGCGATATCATCAGTTAAACAATGTTGCCCTTCATTAAGTACCTCAACGTCTTGATGACGAATTAATGCAGGGCCGATCCAATCTATATAGCTACTCGCCTTTGCTCGCTCAAAATCTGGTAATAGCCAGTCTGAATGTGACAAAAAATTTCTCCAGTCAGCAAGTTTTTTATTAGGATCCTTTAAGGTACCAACTAAATAAAGCTTCTCTTTTGCTCTAGTTAGAGCAACATAGAGTACACGCATTTCTTCGGCAAGAAGTTCCATTCTCATTTTCTTTTTTAATGCGATATAGGGTAATGTTGGGTAGCTAACACGTATTTTAGGATTAATTAGCTTCGTACCAAATCCTAATTCCTTATCAAGTAAGTACTTTTTATTCAGATCCATCATATTAAACTTCTTTGAAAGCCCTGCTACAAAAACAATCGGGAACTCTAGACCCTTACTACTATGAATCGTCATTAATCGAACAACATCTTCTTGTTCACCAAGTGCACGAGCTGCTCCAAGATCATCCCCGCGATCTTGCATTCTTTCGATAAAGCGTAGAAAACGGAATAACCCTCTAAATGAGGTTGCTTCGTATTGACGAGCGCGATCATATAACGCTCGTAAATTTGCTTGGCGCTGCTTACCGCCTGGCATTCCACCTACAAAGTCAAAAAACTTTGTATCACGGTATAATTGCCAGATCAATTCCGAAACTGATCCTTGTCTCGCTTGATCGCGCCATCCTTGCATGAGTTCAATGAATGAATGCAATTTTGTATATAGGTCCTGCTGATTTGCTAGTGACCCATTCGCGAGAAATGCCTTTACTGCATCGTAATAGGTCCCTTTTTTATCATACGTACGAATAAGTGCTAATTCATTCGCATCCAAACCAACGATAGGTGAACGGAGGACGGATGCTAATGGAATATCTTGGTAGGGATTATCGATTACTTTCAAAGCCGATAACATAATAGCCACTTCTGTTGCTTCAAAATAACCATTTGATAAATTCGCATAAACCGGTAATCCCGCTTGTTTAAATTCTTCGATTATTTGTGGTGCCCAAGGCATTGAACGCAAAAGAATGACGATATCGCGGAAAGTGATAGGACGTGTATCGCCAAGATTTCGATCATATATTGGGAATTGCTCATCAATAAGTGATTTAATTTTCTTAGCCATTAACCTTGCCTCAAGTTGTACTGTTTCTAGCTCTTGCTCATCAAACACTCCAATTTCTTCATCCACTTCCGACTCAGGATCACTGCCATCACGATCGATTAGTAAAAGTTCTGTATTCATCACTTTACTTTCAGGGTAAGTCGCCCCTAGCTTTAACTCCGCCTCATGGTCATAAATGATTTCCCCAACCTGTTCCCCCATGATTTGTTTGAATAGATAGTTTGTTCCATCTACTATTTCTGAACGGCTTCGAAAGTTCTTCGATAAGTCAATTCGCATTCCAGTCTGATTTGCCTCTTGAGTAAACCGCTTGTACTTGCTTAGAAATAAAAACGGTTCGGCTAAACGGAAACGATAAATTGATTGTTTTACATCCCCGACCATAAATAAATTTCCGGTTGCTTCCTCATCCTTTGTTACTAACTTGAGTATGGATTCCTGAACAAGGTTTGTATCTTGGTATTCGTCGACAAGGACTTCCTCAAACTGTTGTTTATAAAACAGTGAGGCCTCACTTGGCTTATTTTCAGTTGTTTGTAAAATTTGTAGGCAATAATGCTCTAAATCAGCAAAATCCACAATACCTTTTTCTTTTTTTAACCCATCAAATCGATCAGCAAATTGTTTTACTAGCCTAACTAATTTTGTGACAACAGGCTTCAAGTGGGCAAAGTCCTCAACATAATGCTGAAGAGTTCGTGTAAATAATTCATCACGAAGCTTCTCTATTTGTTTTTTCGCGGCGTTCCTTAACGATGTAACTTGATCTGTCAACGATTTGTCATATTGGTCACCTTTGACAATTTTCGCTCTTGATAGTTTAAATGTTTTAATTTGTTCACTAAGCTGTTCCCATGAATGTTTTAATTTTAAAAGCTCGGTAACCTGGCTACTATCATCTATTAAATTTTCGGCACGAGGTGCTGGACCTGCTGGATGTTTTGTTAGTTCCATCGCTTGGTCTAGCTGATCTTTAGCGCCCAATAACTGCATTTCAATATCTTGCATTAAGTATTGAACAAAGGGCAAAGAGTCAATTTCTGCCTCTCCGATATCATACATGTTAGTAAGTTGATCAAGCCAAATGTTTGGTGTCGGGTGAGATCTAGAAAAGAAATAAAGTTCCCGAATTAACGTTTGAAGCTCAATATCATTTCGATCAGATGTATATCGATCAACAAGATCGAAAAAGGCCTCGTTATTTTCAAGACTATATTCCTCTTCAAATAAATCATCAAGTACTTCATCTATTAGTAATTGACCCTCTGTTTGATCAGCAATACGAAAGCTTGGATCGATATTAATCAAATAATAATATTTCCTTACAACCTGTAAACAAAATGAGTGCAACGTTGAGATTGATGCTTTATTTAGCAATGTTAATTGCCTACGCAAATGAAGTGACGATGGATTTTCTTTTAATGCCTTTTCTAGTGCTTCACCGACCCGACTTCTCATTTCAGCAGCGGAGGCATTTGTAAAGGTCACAATAAGAAGAGCATCGACATCAACCGGATTTTCTTTGGACAGGATTTTACGAATGATTCGTTCAACTAATACAGCCGTTTTCCCAGAACCAGCTGCCGCAGCGACTAGAATATCCTGTCCACTTGATACAATCGCCTTCCATTGATCATCCGTCCATTGGCTATTTTCAGGTTTTTTTAAGCTATCATTCATTCGAATCTACCTCCTCTCTCATTCTTTTTAACACGTCCTCATTTTTTTCACCTTTTAATACACGAAATGTGTTGTCTTCTAAAGACTCATCAAATTGACAAACTGATTTATATGCACAGAACGTACACGGTTTCTTGTCTTTTAGTTTATAGGGACTAATATCAATCATTCCGTCAGTAATATTCGTTCCGATTTTTTCAAACGTTGTGCGGACATGATTTCTTAATAATTCAAACTCACTTTCACTTGCTATACTTGAGTTTGAACGGAAACCACCTCCCTTTTTCAAACCTGCTGCTACAATATTTGATGTACTTCCCACATCAAGACTATCATCCATTAAACGGACGGCTTCTTCGTCTCCAAGTAATAGACCCTTCATTTTAAATTTCTTAAATATTTCATCATCAAGCTTTTCCTCTGGTAACAAAGTATTGGCTTGAATCATTGGGTCATGAACATGAAAATAAAGGACCCCAGCTGGTGTTGCTTTGACCCCAAGCCACTTACTCGAATTAGAAATGATCACATCTAAATACGTAAGCATTTGTAGAGCTAAACCATAATATACTTCAGTTAATTGCACGTTTTTATCACTAGATTTATAGTCAATAATACGAAGTAGGACTCCATTTGAGCCTGTAGCTTTATCTACTCTGTCAATTCTTCCAGCTACCTCCATCGTACAGCCATTTGGCAGTGTGAAGCGTATAGGAGGAAGTTCTCCCCCCTTACCAAATGCTAGCTCTAAGCCAATAGGTGCGAAGCCGCTTGCCTTTGCATGCTCACTTAAAATGACTGAGGCTCTTGCAAGAATTTTTTGCAGTTTTCGTTTTATATAATGAAAACGATTCGAGCTTAGTAAAATTTCCTTTTGCAATCTTGGTGCGAGCTTTTCAACAGCATCATTTGAAAACCGTTCACATTGATCCTTTGTCAGCTCCCTCCAATCAAGGTGCAAATGCTGTAATTGATCGGAAATCATCTTAAGCGCAGAGTGAAACATTTGTCCAATATCTGGTGCTTCTAGCTTAAAAAATTGTCTTTCTCTAAGCTTTAAGCCATGTGTGGCAAAGTGTGAGAATGCACAACTGTTAAATTGCTCCATTCTAGATACACTGCCTTGGATATGCTCGCCATATAACTCACGACTAACTGATGTTTCAAGCTGTTTTGGCTTGTTTTGATACAATAAGCTACTTATCACTCGTTTTGTTAATAGCTTATTTTCCGACGATATAAAGTGGTTATAGGTATCCCACCAAATCGGGTGAATTGGGTAACCACGCTTCCATGATTGAAGCTGGGCAGTGAGATATGACAGCGTCACATTCTTATTAACAATAAAAGAGAGCTGCTCTTCTAATGATAGCTGTTCAGGTTCGTTTATTAGTCGTTGCTTATTTATAGCTGGAAACATCTCCTCCAACCGTTTCACTATCACAGAGGGCAGAAGAGCCTTTCCTTCTTCATCAGCCATTGGATAGGATAAATATAGCTTTTCAGAAGCACTAGATAATCCCATATAAATAATGAAGTTTTCATCTAGGAGCTGCTGTCTTGCACTTGGCGCAAGATTTATTCCTTGAAAATGCAAGGCCTCCCGTTCATCCTCTGTTAAAATCCCCTCTTCTTTCGGTCTTGCTGGAATGACGCCATCATTCACCCCGACAATAAACGAACACTTCACGTTGAAAAATCTCGATTTTTCTATGTCAGCAATTAACACTTGATCAATTGCTGGTGGAACCAATGAAAACTTCATTGACTCAAGCCCTGTTTCAAGCATCTCAGTAAAGAGATTGACCGACACTTTTTCTTCTGAGAGCATTTCGACAAATTCATCTAATAGACTAATGACAGCCTGCCAAACTTGATCATGTTCTCTCGCTTCTAAGAGAAGACCTTTTGATTCAGCATCTTTCCGCATGCTTTCCATTTTTTCAGGAATCTGTAATTCTTCTAAATAAAGATATAAAGCTTCGGCTAATGCTCGTCCTGTTTTACTACGCTTAAGCCTTTTTTGTAATGCTAAAATTGGTTTTACAATATGATCACGAAGCTGATTAAGTTTTTCCTCCATTGCTTTTTCTTCGTCCGTTACTACGAACTCATCATCAAGAGAATAAAAACGACGATAGCGCCATCTTTGATCTTTTGTCCACCTTGTACCTTGTATACCATAAGAAAGCACATAATTTTCAAGTAGATCCATTTCCTCACGCATATCCACTCTTTCCAGTTCATCTGGATATAGCAGTTCTGTTTTCACCGCACGAAAAACCGCCTCATAGCGCCAATGACCATTGATAATTTCTAGAGTAGAACGAATGAGTTCAACTAATGGATGATTAAGCATAGATCGTTTCTGATCAATGAAAAAAGGAATGTCATAGTCACGAAATACTTGTTCAATTACATCTTTATAATCATTTGAATTCCTTAACAGTAAAGCTAAATCACGATACCGATAGTTTTCATTTCTAATAAGCGAATGGATTTGTCTAGCAATCCCTTCGATTTCCGATCGTCGATTCGCCGCTTGAAAGATCGTTAAGCTCGTATGATCTGCATAAACACTAGTTGGTCGTGTATCATAAAATGTTTCTAAATGTTGTAAAGAGGGATTTCCAGAAAATCGATGCTGCTCATTTAATAAAAGCGGTTGATCTACTTCCATCCCTTCCTCGGTCGCAATTTTCAGTAGTTTATTGTACGTTTTGCCTGTCATTTGAAACAAATTTAGTTCATGGGGTAAGTAGTCTTCATATTGCTTATCAGTGGTAAGAGCTATTTTCACATTTGCAGCCTGATTCATCAATGCAGCAACAACCTCATATTCTTGTGGTGTAAAGCTATGGAAACCATCAATGTAAATATCTGCTGATCGTAAATACTCTGATTCAAACGTCTTTTCTGCAAGTAAATGTAAATAATCCTCTGAATCTATATATTTATGACTAAGCTGAATTTCTAATTGTTTATACAGCAATGCCATGTCATGTAGCTTATCTGTTAATGTTTTTTTATCAAGTTCAGTATGTGTATTAACTAAATATTCCTCAAGCTCCTGTGGTGATAAACAGTACCGTTTAAATTCAGTGAGCATTGCCTCCAGCTGTTGAATAAAGCCATTCTTGTCACTTGCCTTCGTAAATACTTTGAATTCTTGCTTATACTGTTCAACAATTTTCCTTAACATCATCTGGATGCCTGTGCTTGAAAGATGATGGCGTGTCATACCACCTGTTTCTTGTAGAATTCTCCAGGCTAAACGACTAAAGCTAAAGGTTTGAGCGCGAATCATCCCACCTAAATTTGGCGTTTTAATTAATTCATACTCAGCCCCAAATGTCATTTGATCTGGTACGAGATAGATGATGGGTCGACCAATCGGATCTTCAAAAAGGTTTTCCCTTATTTCATTTAATATCGTCTCTGTTTTACCGCTCCCTGAGCGACCTAAAATAAATTGTATACTCACGTTTAATACCCCACTAACGTATTATATTCGAAAAGCGGAAGGCGCCCGCTTATCGGCGACAAGCATAAGACGAGCCGGCTAGAAGGTTGCCCTTTAACCTTCTGGATGGATTGGATTATGCCTCGAGCCGATCGAAAAGCGCAAGCCGCCTTGTTTAGCCCCGACAATCATAAGAAAAAGAAAAACCACAACTAAAATAGTGTGGTAGTAATTGGTCTGTTTTCCTTCTACGTATCTCTCTATATTTTACTTTACTTTCTAGGTAAATTCCATTTATCAGGCATGCCAACTTTTGTATGAAGGAGATGGATAGGGATGGAAAAACGAAGTTTAACGCTAAAATTGGCTATAAATCTCGCGAATCTCAGATTTACTCTCCAAAATGACCAACATACTCATTTTGAGGTTGCAGACTATCTGAGAGGAGCTAGCACATGAAAAATCGTGCAATTGAAGTATTTATGTGGATTGCAGCAGTAAGTGTCGTGAGCAATATTTACTTATTCATTCCAATTTATTCAGTTGTTGCAGAAGGGTTAATGATTACATATGAGGAGGTTGTTTTTTCAAGTACGCTATTTACAAGTTGTTATGCGATTGGACTGTTATCCTTTGGTTTCATTGCGACATTTTCTCCGAAGAGAATGGTCTTGTTCTATGGTATGATTGCTTCTAGTCTCTTAACGATTTTCCTTTCCTTCTCCTTCTCTTTATCTAGCTTTTATCTACTAAGATGCTGCCAAGGTTTTGTTTTAGGCAGTTTCGCACCAGTTGCCTATGCCTATTGTTTTGATGTATTTGAACCCAAAAGGAGAATGCTGGTTATTTCAATCATTAACACTGGATTTTTGATGTCTGGGATTATCGGGCAACTTATTAGTTCCACCATTGTTGTTGTTTTTGGTTGGAGAGAAGTATTTTATTTATTTGCTTGCCTTTACATGGGAATAGCTTTTTGTACATTATTTATTCTCCCTAAAGAGCGCCTTAAAGCTACCAATAAAATGACAAACGCCACCACCTCTCCTGGAAAGCTATTACCCCTCCCTGTTTTACTAGGGTTATCGATAGCTTTTATTACCTTAATGTCATTTGTTTCCTTTTATGACGGATTAGCAAAGTATTATACAGGTCAAGAAGAAGCACTATTCTATAGTAGATGTATAGCACTGATTGGGACACCTTTGTCCCTTTTTAATAGCATTTGGTTAAAAAAATATTCCACCAAACAAATACTACTTACATGTCTGTTCATTATAGTCCTTTCCCTTCTGCTTATGCTATTTACGAAACAGATAATTTTCGTCACAATGCTATCTACACTGTTTGTTTCAGCGATTGCTGTATTTATCCCCACACTTATTACATTTATCGGAAATGAAGCTACTACTAAAAGATCGATTGCGATTTCGTTATATACGTTCATCCTCCTATCTGGTGCGAGTCTTGGACCGATTATAGCAACTTATTTATCTTTCCAAGGCATTCTCTATTTATTTAGCTTTCTATTCTCTTCATCTATGATCCTCCTATTTTTTACGAAGGTTCAAAAAACAGATAAAAGCTGACATAGTCTGCCAGCCATAAACTAATTACACCCGTTCAACAAATAACGCTACTCCCATACCTCCACCAACACATAGTGAGGCAAGACCTTTTTTCGCGTCTCTTCGTTTCATCTCATGCAGTAGACTAACAACTATTCTAGAACCTGTACAGCCAATTGGATGGCCAAGACTGATTCCACTTCCATTCACGTTTACTTTATTTCTGTTTAAATGCAACTGCTTTTCTACTGCTAAATACTGTGCAGCAAAAGCTTCATTTATTTCGATAACATCCAAATCATCAACAGTCCAATTTAACAAATCCAAGCCTTTTTGAATCGCAGGAACCGGACCAATCCCCATCACCAACGGATCAACACCAACGACTGTATAGTGTGAAATCTTCGCCAAAATGGGGAGTCCCCTTTTTTCAGCTTCATCTTTAGACATTAACACTAGCGCAGCTGCCCCGTCATTAAGTGAAGATGAATTACCAGCTGTAACCGTACCATTTTCTTGAAAAATCGCAGGTAATGATTCAAGCTTTTCCTTTGTGACCTTCCTTGGACCTTCATCATCTGAAACAGTTACTTCCCCTTTTCTAGCTTTCAAGGTAATCGGGACAATTTCCTCGGTAAAGCATCCCGTTTCTATCGCATCCAATGCTCGATTTTGACTTGATAATGCCAATTCATCCTGTTCTCCACGGGAAATCCCCCACTTCTTCGCAACATTCTCAGCCGTCTCACCCATCATGATGTGATGAATCGGATCCTCTAAGATTTCCCATACACTGTCTGTAATCTGTCCATGCTGAAGACGTGAACCCCAACGATGTTGTTTAAGGAAATATGGACTTGAGCTCATCGCTTCTACCCCGCCTGCAACCATGACAGTAGAGTGACCCAATTGAATTTGCATAGCAGCAGAAATAATCGCTTGTAACCCTGATGCACATTGTCTCTGAATCGTATACCCTATTGTTTTATCTGGGAACTTAGCTTTTAATGCTGACACACGAGCAGTATTCGGTTCATCTGTACGCTGAATACAGTGGCCGAGAATGATTTCTTCTACTTCATGTTTTTCCAATTTACTTCTCTTCACAACCTCTTCTAAGACCGGAACCATCAATTGAGTTGGTAACAGCTCTTTGAAAGCGCCACCAAAAACTCCGATGGGAGACCTAACAGCTGACGTTATGACAACTTCGCGCATTCCCTAACCCCCTTAATATAAAATTAATCTCCTTACTTCATTATAGTTTATATTGTTTTAAGTAATACAAATAAAATTGTTTCATAATGATATTTACCGTATATTTTTTATCCTACAGAATTCTAATTCCCTATTTAAATACTGTTATAATTTCCTTCCGTACAAAGGACAAATATACACATTTCTAGTATATCTTCGTGCTCCTTTCGTTTAATTACACTGTCATTCCTCTGGAGATAACATCAATTTACATTATAAAAATCAAAAAAGCTGATTTTTATAGATACTAGAGCAACAAACTTTTAGAAAAGAGCCTATTGAAAAGAGCCTATTTTAAACCGATATATACATATAACAATAAATAATCTGTTGAAATCCATTACAACCGAGCAATACAAACAAAAGGAGTAGAAAAGAATGAAAATAAAAACAAAATTATTATTAATCATATCAATCTTAGTCATATCAATTGTTGGTATAGGGAGTTCGTCTGTATATATTATAAATTCAACAACAAACCAAAACAATAAATTGATGGGGAAAATGGAAATTCAAAAACAAGTTCTGAATATACAATTTCGTTTAGCAGGACTATCCAATGATGAGCGTGCTTATATTATTACTGGAGATACTGAATTCGCCAATGGAATGAGAGAGAAGGCAACAGAAATTACTAAAACGATAAAAGATATAAAAGGATTCGTAAACGATGAGAGTTACAATTTATCAATAGATTCCTTGGATAAGAATTTCAATGATTTCTGGGCAATGAATCAACTAGTTATCGAAACCTATGAATCTGATCCACAAGGAGCAAAGAATATACATTTTGGAGAAGAGAGAACGTTAAGAAAAGAAGTGCTAGACCCTTCTATTGATAAATTAGTTGCTGATTTAAATAAAGAAGTAAATGAATTGAATACGAGCAATGAAAGTCAAGCTAGTCGGAGTCAATTCTTTCTGTTATTGACTTCAGTTATCTCATCAATCGTTGGTGTGATTTTAGGTATCCTACTTTTAAAATCAATTCTTAATCCATTGCGCGTAATAAATGGGCAACTTGAGAAAATTGCAACTGGAGAAGCCGATTTAACAAAAAGAGTTGAAATAAAAGGTAAGAATGAGTTTGGACAACTTGCACATTCTTTTAATTCATTTGTAGAATCCCTAAGAGAAATCATGATTCAAATCGGAAGTTCATCTGAACAAGTAGCTGCGTCATCTGAAGAACTTTCCGCTAGTACCGAACAATCCAAAGTAACATCTAAACAAGTTTCAGAATCGATCCAATCTATATCTTCTGCTAATAGTCTCCAAAACAACTTGACTGTTAACAGCTTAAACTCTGTAAATGAATCACTTCGTAGTTTGATAGTCGTTTCTACAAATACAAACAATGTAGTGAAATTTTCCAGTACAATGAAAGGTCAAGCAGAGAAAGGTGCGAGCTCAGTAGAAGAGATGTTAGAACAAATGCAGTTTATTAATAAATCCGTTGATTTAGCTGATAAAGGAATTCTTTCTTTAGTTTCAAGTGCAACAGAAATAAGAGAAGTTTCATCAATTATTACAGAAATTTCTGACCAAACGAATCTACTAGCCTTAAATGCTGCTATTGAAGCTGCAAGAGCAGGGGAGCATGGAAAGGGTTTTGCCGTGGTAGCAGAAGAAGTTAGAAAATTAGCTGATGAAACAAATAAATCTGCCAACCATATTCAACGCCTGGTTTCTACAATACAAAACGAGTCAAATGAAACAGTAAACAATATTCAAAGTGTAAGAGAAAATGTGTCATCAGGAATCACTATATCCCAAGAAACTGTGCTTAAGTTTAATGAAATATTGGATTCGATCGAGCAGGTAACATCACAAATTCAAGAAGTAGCAACAACCACAGGACAGCTTACAACAGATTTTGATTTGGTTAAACACTCAATCGATGGTATTGCAGAGGGATCAAAGGAAACACTAGATAGCACAGAAAATGTTGCTGCTTCTACAGAAGAACAATTAGCTTCTATTGAAGAAATTTCTTATGCATCAAATTCATTATCTAAATTAGCTGAAGAATTGCAATCGATGATATCTCGTTTTAAAGTTTAGATGAAGACAGCATTTCTAGATTTTTATTAGGCTGTTTTCGCAAAGATTGTTGTTTTCCGTACAAAGTACTAATGTTCACTTTTTAAGGATTTCTTCGTGCTCTTTACGCTAAATTACTCTGATATCCTTATGGAGATAGCCTCATTTTCCATCATAAAAATCCCAAAGCTGTTTTTTATTAGTACTAGAACAACAAACTTTTAGAAAAGAGCATTAAAATAAAAAAGCATTTGAAGAA